>JAWXBB010000060.1:0-13650 GCA_034439795.1 Planctomycetaceae bacterium
AATCGTTCCCGTCAGACACAGGACGAGATAGCCTCCGCCGCCGTTGCGATTGACGAACGGCCCGAACGGCGTGTTCCCCTCCGTCGGTACTGACCAGTAGATCTGGCCGTTCCAACTGAGTTTCTGCATGATCCCCAGATAGGCGATGGCAGCGCCGTTGATCGCCAGCGCCGACGCCAGCCAGAGCACTTCGCGCGGTTGTGCAAAGACCTGGGCGGCGAGCAGCAAGACGGCCAGACCGGCGAGCAATAGCGCCGTCTCTTTCCGGGTCGCTGGGGCGTAGAGGCTCAGCGTGTGGACACGCGGCTCGTCATTCTCGGTCCCTCCGGGCAACGGTTCGCCATCGTCCAGCAACTGACTCCGCAAGACCGCCGCTTGCGGGGAGAGAGTTGCGATGGCGTTCTGTCCCAAGTCCAGCGTTTGCAGGAAGCCGCAGACAACAATGGCCGCCGCCGGAATCGCCGCCGAGGGGATGATGGCCGCCGTTGAGCCGGCCAGGAGCAGCCTCAACACGAACGCAGCCTCGGCCACGACCAGGAAGACGAACATCAGATACTGCGAGAACGCGTCCACCCCGCCGAACGACCAGGGGAGCAGGATCGTCGCCGCCAGCAGGCTGGTGCGCGTCACCGCATCGCACACGGCGGCGGCCGTCCACCGTTGAGGCTGTAATTGGGAGGCTGGCATCTTTTCTCAGTCCGTCCGCCGACCGGGACACTTGGTTCCGCCGGTTCGGCTGATGAACAGTGTCTTCCGGCGGCGGTAGCTTTCACCAGCGTCTGCACAAAAAATTCATCGTCGGCCCTCGACAACGGTCGCGGATTGTGTAAGCTGGGGAGGTTGAATCGTTCTCGCGCTCTTTACCGTGCGGGCTTGGTGCGTAGCACAGGACGGGGAATCCTGGGCTCAGGAGATGGCTGATGCTAAAGAAGCTGGGTTTGATGTTAATCGCCGGTAGCCTGGTGCTGGGAACCCTCCCGGCCAGCGGCGAGGCTGCGAACTTGAGTCGGTTGCTGGGTGCCCAACGCCCTGCGATCACCCGTTCCGCCCCGGCAGAACGGAGTGAACTTGGTGCGGTTCGTTCCGCACCGGCCCAAAAGCCGCAGGCCTCCGTCCCAAAGAGGACCACCTCGACGCTGGGTGCGCTGGGCAATGCGACCCCGAGGCTCCCGCTGCTGCGGAAGCTGATCAAACTGTACCTGGTGCTGTTGGCGCACGGTCACTTCGACTAAACCAGTTCGTGATCACCGCCCCAAACACAACCGCGGGTCGCCCATCGGCGACCCGCGGTTTTTTTGTGGCCGCAGAACTGTGTCCGTTCTGCACAATTCAGGCCCCCCCACACGGCTGACACGGCGGCGGCGGACGGGCTCGTTGGATTCGTCCACGCCGCCAATGCAGAACGCCCCCTCCAAAAAATGGGAGGGGGCGTTCTGCATTTGGCATCGAATCCGGTCGAAAACGGGCAGCGGCCAGACCTGCGATTCGGTTGGCCTGCCCCGCTGCGATACGAACCGCCCGCCGACTGGGCTGCCTAAGTCAGCTTCGATTTTTCCCGACGAAGAGCGGGCCTGGAGTACACACTGTGCAGTTTTTCACCCATGCGACCCCGTGAGAATTCGTTCGCCCGGACTCGGGCTTTGTGCCCCAACGAACTCCGGAGTTCGGCATCCTCCACGAGGGCTTTCATCGCTTGGGACAGGGCACAAACGTCGCCGGGAGGCACGCCCACAGCCGCCTTGTCCGCCGAGAAAATCTCCGCGGCTCCCCCCGCTTCCGTGGCGATCACCGCCCGGCCGCACGCCATCGCTTCCAGAATCGTGCGACCGAACGGTTCCGGGTGACGGCTGGCATGCACCACGACGTCGAGACTGCGGTAGACCCGTGAGATCTCGATCTGAAAGGGAACGAACCGCACGGCTTCCGCGATCCCGAATCCAGAGGCCAGTTGCGTCAACTCTTTCCGCGTGAACTGCGAGCCCGCCGACTCGTAGATCGGCCCGCCGATGATGTAGAACCGCACGGGTTGCGATGGCTTTCGTCGCAACAACTCGGCGGCTGCCTGCAGGAACAGATCCTGACCCTTCCAGCGGGCATAGGTGGCCACCAGCCCGATCCGCAGGGCGGGGGAGTTATTACCGATCGGCTCACATTGACCTTCCAGCCAATCAGCCTCGGAGGGACCGGGAGCAAACGTCTCCAGGTCGATGCCGCAGTGCAAGACTTCGACCGGGATCGACGGCAGCAATTTTTGGATGTCGTCCGCCACGGACTGCGAGTTCGCCCAGACCAGATCGACGGAACGTGCGAGCCACGGCAGAACTCGGCTCAGCAACCGGCGGCTGCCGAGATAGTCGTGCATGAACCAGGCGAGCCGGGCCTCGCCGCACCCCGCCAGACCGGTCAACGCATGAAACTTCAGTCCATTGGAGTGGACCAGATCCGGACCAATCCGCCGGATCAAGGCCCGCAGCCGTCGTCGATACCGCAGGACGGCCGGACCCAGCTTGAGCCATCGCGCGAGGGCGTTTCCCGCAGCCGATCCGGTCGCGGTCTTCGCCGACGAATCGCCCCACGCGGCCAGTTCGGGGGGAAACGGCTCGAGATGACACGTCACTCCCAGCGACTGAGCGCGGGCCAGCAGCGGGCCGTCGCTCCCCGCGACGAGATGCAAATCCCAATCGGGCGCACGGAGCCGCAGCTCCTCCAGCATCTCCAGCAGAAAGAGCTCGGCACCGCCCAGCCCGCCGATCGGCGATGCGAACAAGATGCGCAACGCCGTTAACCTTTCGTGGATGCCGGGATGGAGCCGCTGGGCGCTTGACCCGCCACAATGCGGGCATAAGTATCGGCGATCACCTGAGCGTGCCGTTCCCAGGTGAACCGCAGGGCCTGTGTCCGACGCTGCTCGACCGACGGTGCCGGCGAACCGTCGTCGAGCAGATTCAACACGGCCTCGGCCCACGATTCGACGTTGTTGATCGACCGATACACTGCCGCATCGCCGCCCCCTTCGCGCAGCGGCGGGATGTCGTTCGCAACCACCACGGAACCGCAGGCCAGGGCTTCGATCACGGGCAACCCGAACCCTTCGCGATCGCTGGTCACGAGAGTCGCCGCCGCCCGACGATACAGCGCGGCGAGCTCCGTTCGCGATAATCCCAGTCGATGCTGCACCGCGTCGTCCAATCCCAATTCCGCGATGAGCGCCCGTTGCTCGGCGGTGAACTCGCCGCCGACCTTGACCAGCGCGACATCCGGCCTCTGTCGTCGCACGGCGGCGAAGACCCGGAGCAGCACGTCGATCCGCTTGCGGGGGATGCAACTTCCCACGTGTAACAAATAGGGCGCTGCGTTGGGCCCTTCGTCGTCCGGCCGTTGACGCGCCAGCTCCGCGAACTCGGGGGCGATCCCCAACGGTGCATGGACCAACCGGTCGGGATCAATGAGGCCATGCTCCAGAATCTGCGCGCGGACGTGGTTCGTCGTATGAAAGACGACCGCCACCTGCCGGAAGCCGTCGAGGATGCGTTGCGTCATCCGCCGGAACCACCGCGGACGCGGTTCATCCCGGGGCGACAGGAGGCAGCGGAAGGTGTCGAGATCCTGGCACAGAACGCCGGTGGACTTGATCGGAAGGGTGTGCGCCAACTGCGAGTAACTGTGATCGCAGATGTGGAAGGCGTCGAACTCGGCCCGCTGCCGGCGCAGACTGCGGGGATAATCCCAGAGCCGGTTGAGCAGCCGGTCGGCATTTCGGCAAAACGATTTGCGACCGAGGCCCGGCAGACGACTGAATCGCTGCCGGTAGGGCATCGCGGCCGTCGTGAGGTTCACAGGCGTGTCCGCTTCGCACGGCCAATGTTGCACGAGCATGTCGGCGCACAAATGGATGCTGGGCCAGTCCTCCTCCCGAAAGACCGGCAATGCCAGCAACCGCACGGCCGCTAGCCCTGAAGGAGACTTCGTCGGCTGAGATTGCGCCGGAGCGGCGGCGGTCGGCATCAGGCCGGCTCCTTCAAATCCGACAGATCGTACGGTCCCAGGCACTCGGCGAGTTCCGCCGCCACAATGAACGCGAACTCCCGCAGACAATCGCGCCGCGTGGCCGCCACACCGGCTGCCATAAGGACGAACCCCGGCAACAGCAGCCACCGCCACCATCGTCGCGGCGGTTTTCGCAGGTGATAGATTTCGTTCAACGTCGCCTGTGACCTGACAACGCCGTTAATCAGCCGCAAGAAGTAACAAATCCGCAGCCGACTGGCAGGGATGAAATGGTCCAGACAAACATCTGGTGCATACGTGCGCCGATAACCCAACCGGCCCGCCCAGATACCGATCTCGATGTCCCCTTCGCTGATCAATTTGCTGCCTGTCCGATCGGGCAGAACGGCTTTCGGGGGATCACTGTAGATCTCGAGTAAAATGCGCCTTCGCACCCACATCCCAGCCCCAATCGTCGGGCACCAATCAATTCCCGGATCCCATACGATTCGGCGATCACCCAGAAATTCACTGATAGCCAACAGATGCTGACGCCGAACGATGGATGACGGCGCGGGAGCCGCAAACCGCGGAGAGATTCGCGATACGAGCACGCCGAGGCGGTCATCGTCAAAGTTGCTGACGCCCCTGGCGATGTAATGGTCGTGAACTTCATTATCGTCATCCAGCAGGCAGATAATGTCCGTCCGGGCCGCCCGGGCACCCTCGACCCGGGCCAGCGTTAATCCCAGTCGTTGACACCGGATCATGACGACGTTGACTCCGAACGCTTCGAGTTTCGCGACGGAATGTCGACTCGCCTCGGCCGACAGCAAGTCCTCGGTCGAGGCGCTGTCCACGATGATCAGCTCGAAATGTCCGAACGAGCTCGCATTCCGCGCCAGTGCGGCCAGCGTTGAAGGCAGATTCGAAGCCCCGTTGTGCGAGCAGATCACCACAGACACCCGGAGTTCCCGGGGCAGCAGCGCAGTCGCCGGCGGAGCAATCGCACAATCGTCAGACATGTCTGCACAGACTCAGCCGGGTTCAGCGGTGTCTTGTGAAATGACGGGATGATCCCGCGTTGATCATCCACGTGACGTTGATGTTCAGATGCAACCGAGAACGGAATTGTCAGGAGACCGGCGTGGCGTCGGCCCTGCGCTGCAGCGGCAAGGTCACCCTCAACCGGAGCGGCCGATCGGTATTCCCCCGATAATCGGCATGTACGTCACTGCATGCTGGCATCTCGTGAAACCACTTTGTTACCATTCGATGGTATTCATGGAGACAGATTGAAACATGCATCGGATCCTCAAGCCGTGGTTCGTTTATCGGCCAACGCAGATTCTGCGCCGCATGTTTTGCAGCATCGGCCCTGCCGGTGAATCCTCCGAGCTCGGAACCCTGAAAACTTCCTGGGGCGGACGACTTATTCTCGCCCGAAACAAAGACATCGGAAAGTCGATTGCCAGGACGGGCGTTTATGACCTGGCCGTCACGGAAGCCTTTGCCAGGCTCGTTGATCCCGGCAATACGGTTGTAGACGTTGGCGCAAATATCGGTTATACGACACAATTGGCAGCGCTGCTGGCTGGACCTCGCGGGAAGGTGGTCTCTTTCGAGCCCCATCCCGAACTCTTTCAACTTCTGCGCCGCAATTGCGAGCCGCTACTGAAACGCTCCTGCACTCCCGACCTTCACCAGTTGGCTCTAGGCCAGGAGACCGGTGTCGGCAGTCTGTCGATCGGCGAGAGTTTCTCGCACAATGACGGAACCTCGCACATTGTCAGTGTGCCGGACAAGAATAGCATTCCCGTAGACATTCGGTCGCTCGACAGCATCGCGAGGGAACTGGACATCAGTCTGCTCAAGATCGATGTCGAAGGAGGCGAGTTCGCCGTGTTGCAGGGGGCGGAACTCACCTTGGCCGCCGGGCGGATCCGTCACATTCTCTTTGAAGATCACACCTGGCAGGACAGCCCGGTCTTCTCGCTGCTCGCACGGCATGGCTATCAGATCTGTTCGATCGGTTGGACGTTGCGCGGCCCGGTCGCTGGGAACCTGCAATCCGGCTTGCTGTCCAAGGTCTATGAGGCGCCGAATTTTGTGGCCAGTCTCGATCTGGCCGATGTCTACCGCAGGTTTTCACCGCGCGGCTGGCGATCGCTGCGCAACATCACGCCGGCGTGATCAAAAACCGAGTTTTGCCTGGGCCACGGCAACCGATGTTCGGCTCCGCAATCGACTGACCACAGTCAAAACCGCCGTAAAAGTGTCAGGCGCGGATTATCCGAGCGACGTCTTGAACGTGCAGTGGGAGATCCTGCGGAAACTGTTGCCGCGACGGAAGCCGTGCGGTCACCCACCACATGATCGTCGGCGGATGCTGTGTCAAGACTGACCGTGAGGAGTATCATGCCACACCCCGATGTGCTTCACTCGTCCGCAAAGCTTCCACGCCGGAACTCCTCTGCGCGCCGCGCGATGGGAACAACCGTTCCCGCACCCGCAACACGGGGTACTCGATGAGACGCGACATGAGAATGCCGACGGTGAGAGCACATCCGAGATAGCAGCCGGCATACAAAAACCAGTTCAGCTCGCCACCGGCGATTCCCTGCAGCCAGTCGATGCCCCACGCTTGGACCGGCAGATGCCACAGATAGATCGAATACGAACACGCGCCGATCTGCGCCAACCACTCCACCTCGCGCCGCTGCGGAACGCGCAGGGCGAGACAACCCGCCAGGATCGCGCTGCTTCCCACGTAACACAGCGTCAAGCCGAACGCAGGCATCCACCACGTCCGATCGATGGGAAAAATGAAGGCCGGCAGCAGCAGGAGCATGCCGACTCCCACAACGGCCCCCGGAAAACGCCTCAACAGGCGCAGCTCGGACAATTCGCGATAATGCCACCAGTACGACACCAATACGCCGCTCATCAACGAATCGATTCGCAGATGCGTGGGAAACAGGCTGGCGTCGAGTGAATGCGGCGGCGTCCAGGATTTGTACAACCGGAGGCCCAGACACGTCACCGCCATCGCGAGAAACAGGGTCGGAATCGAAGCGAACGTCGCGCCTCCGCGGCGCGGACGCCGGCTCAGGACGGCCGTTAGAACCGCAAGGGCGATATAGAAATGCTCCTCGACCGCCAATGACCACGTGTGCTCCCAAAGTCCGCCCAGATAGTTCTGTAGGAACAGCAACTCGGCCAGCAGGGCGCGAATGCTGACGCCTCCTGTTTGCGCCAGCCCGACCAGCGCAGTCACGAGCACCATGCCCCAGAAGCTTGGATAAATCTTGAATGCGCGGCGAACGAGGAACCGGCGCACATCCACCGAACCGTTCGCTTTGTCTTCGTGGAACAGCAAGCCTGACACGAGAAACCCGCTCAGCACAAAAAATAGGTCGACGCCCACCCACCCGCCGCGTTGCCAGACAGCTGTTGCAGCCCAAACCACGGCGTTCGCGTCGCGCGGACAGGGTGTCAAATGCCGACCCAGAACGAGCAGGACGGCAAAGCACCGCAACAAGTCCAGTTGAATCAGGCGCATGGCCTATTCCGTTGCCGCGGTCATTGAACCGTCACCCACGATGTTGCTGCGACCTTCATGGTGCGACGCCGGGTACGGCCGCTTCGCCCTGCGCCGTGATCGGCATCGTGAAATAACAGACGTCGTTATGGGCTTGGCGCAATCGAACAGGCGGGTCGGTGGTTGCCAGCCATTCGTGAATCGCTTTGGCGCACCCTCCCCAGGCGTAATAATCATCGACGATGACGAGCCCTCCCGGCGTCATTTGGGGGATCAGGTGCTGCAGGCAGACTTTGGTGGAATCGTACCAGTCGCCGTCCAGCCGCAGCAGCGCAATCGGTTCGGGGGCAACCCATCCAGGCACGGTCTCTTCAAACCAGCCCACTACTAACTCCACCCGCTTCGCGCCCGACATCCTCATGGCCGTCTCGGCTTCGGACTGTTTGGCTGTGCAGTTGTCGTGAAACCACACGCCGGATCGATCGGCCTGATACTGCATCGCCTCCGCGCCATCGATCGGCTGGGCCGGAGGCAAGCCGGCGAAACTGTCGAAGCCGATGTAGCACCGATCGGAGCCCAGCGTCTCCGCCAGTCCGGCCAGCATGCCCCCCCTCCATGTGCCGCACTCGACAATGCACCCCGAAATGGGAGTCGCTTGCTGAGCCACCGCCAGATTCTTCCAGTAGGATCCCTGCGGCACCATCGTCAACTCACGATACTTCCGACGCAACCGCACGCCCTTAAAAAAAAGGCTGAACTTGTTCGCCGCGCGCGCGAGCCTGGCGTATGGCATCCCAATGACTCTGAAAGGTGGCACCGTTAAGCTAATGGCCGTCCAGGAAGCGGCTAATCGTTGACCGGTCTATCGCTGATTTTCGCGACTCGGAACTCGCGGCCGCTCCAGCAGCGACACTCCATGAAGAATCCCCGTCAGGAGCCAGAACTGTAGACCAAGCGGAGAATTGTACGGAACGAAGCTGAGAATTGTCACGAGCGTGCTGGCATTGATCGCGGCGATGCATGCCGCCGAACGAACGGCTTGTGCCGAGCGAATCGTCATGCAGATCCGCAAATCGTTGCTGAAGGCAACGATCAAGGCGATCGAATACAGCACGGCCAGCGGAATCCCGCCATCCAGCAGCCAACCGTGAAGCTGCAGTTCTGCAAATCGAGATCCGCCGCCAAAAGTCGCCGGCACCATGCCCCAGGAACCAAGTCCGACCCCGAGGATGTTATCCGTTGCTACGTTAAATATTGCATCTTCGAGTTGGATGCCTCGTGACTGGTAGTAGAGCGAAGTCGGCTTTGAATTGAAGAGCGATTGGAACCGGCTGACAACGACGTCGCCGCCAAAGAGGGCCGCGAACAACAGGGCGCAAATCAACGTCCCCATGACAACCAGCATGTATCCAATGGCACGAGTGGACTGCCCCCGCGCGAACAACACAGTGGCATACACGGCCACGCCGACCAACACGACGACGAAAGACGTGCGAACCAACGTCAAATAGATCACCGCCGCACCCAGGAATGCACAGCCGATTGCCACGGCACGCCGCGGGATCGTTCGCTCGACCTGGAACAAGGCGAAACCCACGATCGCCGCCCACGCTCCCGACGAGCAGGCGGCGCCCGGCGAATCAAACAGACCGCAGGGACGCATGACGACCCGACCGTCCGTGCCATAATAATGATACTGATTGAGATTGCTGATATGACTGGAGAATTGCATCGGCAACCAACGATCCGGGTCGTAGACCTGGAGGACTCCCACGAGCGAGTTCAATCCCGAAGTGAGCAGAATCAGCCAGAGAATTCGATGCAACTGTGAGGCGTCATAGACGAGTTGGGGCGTCCAAAACACAGGTGCAATGACGGTGAAGATCAGAAAATACTGCGCCAGGGCGGGCAGCATGCGATCGGACGACATTAACAGAATGCCCAGCAGATAGACGAGGAGAAGGATCACCCAGAAAGTTGAGGGATGACGCTTATGGAACGGCAAGCTGCGCGGACTCGGGAGAACCAAGCCGGTCAGTGCAACCAGAAATGCCGCACAGCGATTGATGGCTCGAATCGACTGCATTCCGGGCAACAGCAGCATCGCTGGGATCGCTGTCTGAGAAATGACCAGCAACTCCAGCAGCCCCCAGCCGACGCGCGTCGCGGGAAGGCGCTGCACGGAGTTGGTTGGCGCGGCGATCTTGGCAGCGGGAAGCGATGTCGTGGGAATGGGAACAGCTTTCCGAGGAAGCGCGGGAACGCCGGTCAGAGGGGGCATCTCACGCCGGGGCAGCGGCTGACGTTCGCGACTGCCGATACCAGTCGATGGTCTGACGCAAGCCGTCGCGAAAGGGAGTTTCAGCCGTAAAGCCGAAGCGTTCGCGGGCGCGGGTGACGTCGAGGCAGCGGCGCGGCTGTCCGTCGGGCTTGGTGGCATCCCACCGCAATTCGCCGCGGTAGTCGCACAGTTCGCAGATCAGTTCGACCAGCGACCGGATGCTGATCTCCAACCCGCTGCCGAGGTTGCACGGCGCAGGGTCGTCGTACCGATCCGTCGCCAGAGCGATGCCGCGGGCGGCGTCGGCAACGTATAGGAACTCGCGCGAGGCCGCGCCGGTGCCCCAGACATCGATGTGCGGTTGTCCGGCGTCCTGCGCGTCGATGACCTTCTTGATGAGCGCCGGAATCACGTGACTCGATGCGGGGTCGAAGTTGTCTCCGGGACCGTACAGATTCACCGGCAGCAGCGTGATCGCGCGAAAACCGTACTGCTGGCGATACGCCTGGGCCTGCACCAGCAGCGATTTCTTGGCGATGCCGTAGGGGGCGTTGGTTTCTTCCGGATAGCCGAGCCACAGGTCCTCTTCGCGAAACGGAACCGGCGTGTGCTTGGGATACGCGCAAATGGTGCCCACCGCGACGAACTTTTCGACGCCGCGACGCCGCGCCTCCTCCATGAGCATGATGCCCATCACGGCGTTCTCGTAAAAGTAGCGGCCGGGGTTCTCGCGATTGGCGCCGATCCCGCCGACGACCGCGGCGAGATGCACAATCACCTCGGGGCGCAAATCGTCCAGCATCTGGCGAACGGCGGCCTGTTCGGTCAGGTCGTACTCCGCCTTCCGCGGCGTCAGCACGACCGACGGATGGAAATCCGACAAGGCCGCGCAGACCGGCCGCCCGAGGAACCCCGCTCCGCCGGTGACCACTACCCGTTTGCCGCGCACGCCGCTCATGTCATCCATTGCCTCAGTCGCCATTGATGTGACTCGCCGTCGCTTCAGGTCGCGATTTGCGCCCGATTGTCCCGTGGCCGACGGAGCGGCGTCAATTCCGCACCGAGCCATTCTCTGCGGCCGCACGGCAATGAAACCAGACCTGACTGTTCGCACAGCCCCGCAGCCAGGGCCACGGCGTGAAGGCCACCCGCTCAATCGTCAAGCGCGTCGCAATCCGCCGCTGCAACGCCATCCAGTTGAAACCCTTGTGGCCATGATAACCGCCGCTGCCGTCCTCGCGAGTCCCGTACACCGGCCGTTCGATCTGCGTGGCCGGCCCGGCCAGCAGCATCGAGCACAACTCGCCCACGGTGTACCGTTCGCCCTGTTGATATCCGGGCACGCCGCGCCACCCGGCGATGCGCCGCAGAAACTGCTTGGCGAGCAGCGTCGGCCCGGTCTCCACCGGCACGCTGATGAGCACCACGGCCCCCAGAGCGGCGAGCCGCGCGAGCTCGTCCAGCACATCTTCGACGACTGGCTGCGGGCAATGCTCGAGGACTTCCATGCAGCACACCACGTCGAATTGCTGACGATAGCCGTCCTCCCGCAGGGCTTCGCACGTCGTGAACCGGATGGTGCTCGCGGAACCGAAGCGCTCGATGCAGTCCGCCACTTGATCGGCGGCGATGTCGGCGCCCACGGCGTCGGGAAACTGATCGCGAACAGCCGCCAGAAACGTCCCGTCGCCGCAACCGTAGTCGAGCAGTTTCCGACCGGCGAGTTTCGCCACCGTTCGGCAGGCATACGCGAACCGCGAGTTGTGGCTGAACGATAGGAAGAAGGCCCGTTGGTGCCGCGCCGCATAGTGGCCCGGTGCAGGCGCGTTAGAGGCCGTTGTGGACGTGGTCATGCGCGGTGATCCGGTGAGGACAATAACTCGTCGAAAAACGTCAAATGCTGACGGGCCACCACCGGCCAGGCGAAAACCTGCTCGGCCCGTTCGCGCCCGCGCTGCGCCAGGTCCGCACGGAGGGCCGGGGACTCCAGCAACTCGCAAATGGCCCGCTGCCAACCGTCGTGATCCGCCTCCGGAACGATGCGACCGGCATCGCCGACAACGTACGGAATCTCGCCGCTGTCGCTGGCCACGACTGGGACACCGCTCGCAAAGGCCTCCAGCAGCATCCGCCCCAATTGCTCTTTCCATGTCGGCGTCGTCTGGCTGGGCGCGACCAGCAGGTCGCACGCATTCAGGACCGCAGGGACGCCGTCGTGAGTCACATCGGTCAGCAGCCGCACGCGGTCGCCATGCTTTGTCATCCAGTCCCGCAGTTTTGGTTCCAGCGGACCCGTACCCACCAGCAACGCCCGCCAGGGCGTGGGAAGCGAGTCGAGCACGTCCATCAGCATCGGCAACCCCTTTTCCGGCACCAGCCGTCCGAGATAACCGATCACCGGCGGACCCGATTCGCTCCAGCCCAGCCGCAACAACGTCGCCCGACGGCGCTCGTCATCCGGACGGAATTGAGCGACATCCACTCCCGGAGGAATCATGCGACACGGGCGGTCCTGATAACCGTGGCGGTGCTGCAACGTCTGTTCGACCAACCGACCGAACGCAATCCAGCCGGCCGCTTGATTCATCGAATACCGTTCGACCCACGAAAACGGCGGGGGATACCGCTTGGCGAGATTCTGAAACGTCGCAAACACCAGCCGCGACGACCGCGGTCGCTGCCACGCAATTTGCCCGCCGGCGAGAATGAACGGCTCCTCCCAGGCGTGTACGACGTCCCAGCCCTCCTGCATCAGCCCCCGCAACTGGCCGTTGTAGGTCATCACGTGCATGTGCCCGGTGGCGCGGGCCTTGAGCGGCACGACCCGGCACGCTTCGGTCGGCTCCGGGGTCATCACGATCGGACGCAGATCCCCCCGAAAAAACGCCGGCCCGGCGACCGTCACCTCCCATCGGTCTCCGCCGGCGATCGCCAACTCGTGCGCCAGCCGCCGATTGAGCGCGACGCAATACGAATGTCCGATCGTCAGCAGCTTGCGGGGTTTCATCAGACTATTTGCGCCAGCCGTAAATCATGCCGCGGTGCAGTTCAGCGGCCACGCGTTCGCAGCGATACCCCGCCTGCTTCAACACGGCGTGACAGCGTTCATCGGCTTTCGGACAAAGATCGTTATGGTACTCCAGGGCGACATTCCCGATCCGCGCAAATGCCGCCGGATCGGTGCCTTCGAGGATATCCGCCTCGGCGCCTTCAGCGTCGATCTTCAACAACACGACAGGGCCCTGTGTCACGCGTTTCAGACAATCGTCGAGGCCGATCACGGGAACTTCAACCGGCGTGCAACCGGGGAACGGCGCATCCTGACTGTAAGCGGTTGCGGCGATGCTCGGCCCATTCACCCATAGCCGCAACCTTCCGGGAGCGCGCCCCACGGCCTCGTCAAAGACCGTGACGCGGTCGCCGAGGCGGTTGCCTGCAATGTTGCGGCTCAGCATCGTCCGCGTCTCGGGACTGGGTTCGTAGCAATGCACGTGCAGATCCGGTCGTCCGTAACTGAGGTCGATGGCCGTCGCGCCGATATTGCCGCCGATGTCGATGACAGTGCCGCGCCACGGGCCTGGCACATGACGACGATAGGCTCCATCGGCGAAGATCTCAAACAACAATTGGACGGGGGCGTCGCCCGGCGCGTGTTGCAGCACAACGCCGTTCCGCAGCCGCAACTCGGGCAACGGCTGCCCGGCGATGAACCTGGGGAAGACTTCGGCCCAGTTCGACAGACGGCGGGCCAGGCGCGCGCCCAACCAGGCACAGCGCACCCACGAGACGGGGTGATGATTAAGCATCGGCCATCACCGCTTTCGCTGCCGTTGGGTGATAC
>JAWXBB010000061.1:0-2770 GCA_034439795.1 Planctomycetaceae bacterium
AGCGAGGGCGAGCGCTCGCCCTCGCTTCGGGTTGGTGTGGCGGGCAATCATCGTCCTGCGAAGCGCTCGCCCCCTCACCCTAACCCTCTCCCCCGAAGCGGGGGCGAGGGGACCAAGCAGCGGGCGATTCGTGGACGAATCCATCGCCTCGCCTTGTTCGTGCTGATTCTCGGAGGCAGTTTCGCCGCCACCGCCGCTGCCGCGGAACCATCCCTGTCAGACACGTTCGGCTTCCTGCCGGTCGAAGTCGTCAAGCTGGCGCCTCGGTCGAGCAACCTCCTTTCGGGTGACTTCAATCACGACGGTCGCAGCGATCTGGTACTGATCGACAACAGCCATCACCGGCTGGACCTGCTGATCCAACGGGCCGATCCGTCGCAGCCGTTGCCGGCGACGATCGGCCCGAAAGCCGCGAACGAGTTCGATCAACCGGGGCGTTTCGAACATCGCAAGCTGCCGGTCGATCAGGATGTGGCAGCGCTGTGCGTCGGGGACTTCGATCACGACGGCCGCGACGACCTGGCGTACTTCGGCAACCCGGATCAACTGGTGATCCGCTTCCAACCGGCCGAGGGGGCGGCTTGGACGCGCAAGCAACAGTTGCGGCTGCCGGACGTCGCCGCAGCGCAGTGGTGTCTCGCCGGCGGCGATCTGAATCACGACGGTCGCGACGATCTGGTGGTGATCGGCAAGAACGACACCAGCGTCTTGTTGCAGCCGGCGGATGGCAAATTCGGCTCGCCGATCAAGCTGCTCAACACGTCGGACAAGCTCGGGCTGGTGCAGGCCGCCGACATCAACGGCGACGGCCGCAACGATCTGTGCTACATGTCCGGGGACGCGCTCACGCGGGCGCTCTGCGTGCGTCTGCAGGACGTCCGCGGCCAGCTCGGTCCCGAATTCTCCTTCGACCTGGAACGCCCGCGGGCGGTGACCGTCCGCGACGTCGACGGCAAACCGGGACAGGAAATCCTGACGATCGATGCCCGCACGGGCCGGCTGAAGATTCTGCGGTTGCAGACGAAGACCATTCCCGCGGGCGAACTCCCCGAACGGCTGGTCCGCTACGGCTTCGGACAGCGCAGCTCCGGTCGCGACCGCGATCTGACGCTGGGCGATCTCGACGGCAACGGCCTCGTGGACGTCGCCGTCACCGATCCCGAAGCGTCGCGCGTGCTGCTGTTCCGGCAATCGCCGGGTCGCGGCCTCGATCTCGGCCTGCCGTTCCCCTGCCCCGCCGGTGCGGACATCCTGCGGGCCGCGTCGCTGCGCAAGACCGGGCCGGCGGAACTCGTCGTTCACAGCAGTTCGGAGAAGTCGATCGGCGTGTCGCGGTGGGACGACGACCGGTTGCAATTCCCGACGCCGTTGCCGCTCGATGTCGAGCCGCTCGGACTCGAACTGTGGGATGTCGCCGATGACGCCACGCCGGAGATCGTCTTCCTGACCCGCGAGAAAGAGGGCCGCGACAGCCAGTACACGCTGACGGGCTATCGCCGCTCGGAGGACGGGAACAAGTGGGAACCGCTGACGCAACCCGCGCCGCTGAAGCTGTCGCTCAAGAGCAGCCCCGAGCGATTGCAGACCGCGCAGTTGACCGGCGACGAACGGCCCGAGTTGATGATCTTCCAGGGTTCGAAGCCGCCGCTCATTGTCACGCGGACTGACAAGGGCTGGGAGGAAGTGACCGTCGCGGGGAGTCTCGGCTCCGGGTCCATTCCCGCCGGCGCGACGTTCCCCACGGTCTGGAACGGGCAACCAGGGCTGCTCGTCGGGCAGGATAACTTCGCCCGGCATCTCCGGCTCAACGCGCAGCGGCGGTGGGAAGTCAGCGATCAGGTCAACGCCGGGGAATCGGGAGCGAAAATCGTCGGCGCGGCGGTGCTCGACCTGGATGGCGCGCCCGGCGACGAACTCGTGCTGGTCGACGCCGGCGTCAACAAGCTCCGCATCCTCCGCCGGGTCAACGAGCTGTTCGCGCCGCAGAAGGAGATCGAACTTGGCCCGTTCGACTTCAAGTCCGCAAAGGTCGCCGATTTCAACGGAGACAAGCGCGACGACCTGCTGCTGTTTGGCGGCGATCAGTTCGCGGTGCTGTATGCCTCCGGCGAAACGGCGGCGCTGGAGGAAGTCGCCACGTACGAATCGACGCTGGAGAAGACGTTTCCGACCGACGTCGTCGCGGGCGATCTCAACGGCGACGGCCGCATTGACCTGGCGATGACCGAAACCCGCAGTCACTACCTGGAGATTCTGGACCTCAAGCCGCCGTCGACGCTGACCCGCGGGTTGTATTTCACCATCTTCGAGGAGAAGGGGTTCGCCCAGGAGGACGCGACGGGCAGCGATCCGCGGGAGGCCGTCGTCGCCGACGTCACCGGCGACGGACGGTCCGACCTGGTCCTGTTGTCGCACGACCGGGTGCTGGTCTATCCGCAGGACGACGGCCGGGCGGTTACCGGGCCGAAACCCGCACCGCGGACGCAATCCCGTCCATGAGCCACGCATCGAGATCGCGGAGCATCTTGGGGGTGGGAACGCCGCCGGGCTGCTGATAGATCCGCGTGCCGACCTGCACGCCGGCCGAGTACAGCAACCGGCCGGAGTTCACGAGGTCGGTGATCTTCACGTTCGGGCAGTCGAGCGACGTGGCGAGCAGCACCCTGCGGCCGCGGAGGCCGCGGAACTTCGCCAGCGGATGCGCGAGGTGCGGGAACTCGCCCCCCAGGCACGCCGCGCCGGCGAAGGCTTCCGGCCGTTGCAGCAGCAG
>JAWXBB010000062.1:0-8137 GCA_034439795.1 Planctomycetaceae bacterium
AGCGAGGGCGAGCGCTCGCCCTCGCTGACACTTCGGGTTGGTGTTCTTGATCGCCTTGGGAAGCACACGGCCCCCTCACCCTATCCCTCTCCCCTGAAGACGGGGGAGAGGGGACCAAACCCCAAGCCACGGCCTTCAATTCCGAGTTCCGACTTCGCACTTCTGACCTCACCTGTCATCACTCCGATGGCAATTCTGACAATCGGGATTGCCGTATTTGCAAAGCACCCGCGCGAGAACCGGCGGAAATCGCCGGTGATTGCGAAATGCGCGGGGCTGCGAAGGGTTTGGCACGGCGTCTGCCTTTTCTCAAGTTTCGTTGGGGATCACTCATCCGGGCGAACTGAAAGGAGACACGCCATGTTCAAGACGATGTTGTGCGGAGTTGTGACCGCGGTTGCGGTCGGTGTTGCAGGGGTGCAGACGGCGTCGGCCGACAATGGCCATCACGGTCAGCACGGCCATCATGGTGGCCACGGCGGCTATGGCGGTCATGGCAGCTACGGCGGACATGGCAGCCATCATCACCACGGTGGCCATCATCATCACGGTGGGGCCAGTCTGTCGATCTATGGCGGCGGCTATGGATACGGCGGCTACCCTATCTACCAACGGCCGTATGTGCCGCCGGTGGTGGTCCCGGTCTATCCGCCGGCCCCGTGCATTCACGCGCCGGCTTACGCTCCCTCCTACGGCCCCGCGTATGGGCCGGTGTACGGTCCGGGCTACGGCGGCGGCGGCGTAGGGTACAGCAACAAGAATTTCTCGCTGTGGCTGGGGCGGTAGGGGGGAAAGGCGGAGGTCGGAAGGCGGAAGTCAGAAGTGAAAATGCGGACGATTCACCGCTTTTCACTTCCGACTTCTGACTTCCGACGTCTCACTTTTTCCGGCCGCCGTCGCTGGCGCTCCGGGCTGTGAAAATCCGCTCTAGGCCGACCGCGAGCTCGCCGCTAGAATCCGCCGCCTTCGTGGCGGGATGCAACCGTGCGGGCCCCGTCGTGTCCCCTTCGCCGCTCAGGATGATCGGCCTCATGACAGACCATCGCCGCTGGTCGTGGATGCTCGTTTCGTGCGCCTTCGTCGGCACGCTGCTGACCGGCTGGGCCGTCGCCCAGCAACCCGCAGGCAGCGCTCCCAAAGCGCAACGCCCCCCCGCCGCGGTGATGCAGGTCGAGGCGGTTGATCCCAAGCTGGATGCGCTTCTCAAAGAGTGGGAGCGGAACACCGCCGGCATCAAGATGCTGCACGGCGAACACTTCCGTCGCGAATACAACGACGTGTTCCAGGTCGAGAAACAAAGCGAAGGGATGTTCTACTTCGAGGCACCCGACAAGGGACGCATCGACATGAAGGGCACGCCCCCCGCAAAGGGGGCGGTCAGTCGGAAGAAAGATCCTACGACCGGCAAAGCTTATCGACTCGAGGCCGGGATGGATCAGATTTGGATCTGTAATGGCAAGCAGATCGTCGTCGTCGATCAGCCGCAGAAGCAGTTTGAGCGGATGGACATCCCGCCCGAGATGCAGGGCAACAACATCATCCGCAGCCCCTTGCCGTTCCTGTTCGGCATGAAAGCTGATGACGCGAAACGTCGCTTTCAGATGAACTTGGCCAAGGATGAACCCGGCTACTGGGTGATCGACGTCGTGCCCCGCTCCAAGGCGGACGCCCAGAACTATAGCCAGGCACGGGTCTATCTCGATAAAGAGAAATACGTCCCGTTCGCAGTCCGCCTGATTGATCCTTCGGGCAGCGGCTCGACCGAATACTTGTTCGACCGGGAAAAGCTGAAAATCAATAATCCGGGACTCAAACAGTTCCTGTTCAAGACCGATCCCTTTAACCCCAACCTGTCGAGTTACAAGGAAATCCAGGCACCGAACGCCGGTGTCCAACCCGCCAGCAATCAAGTGCCGGCGTCCTCCAAATCCGCTTCGACGCGGCCCGGTTCGACGGCACCGCAGAAGGCTCCGACCACACAACGGCCCCCGACCGCACCTCCGCCGCAACGCCGTTGAACGACGACGGTCCAAGTCGTCACCCGCGGCCTTCGTCCGGAAAATCTCCGCCGGCCGCTGGCGAATCGCTTCAGGATTGGTAGGATCGACGTTCGATCAGTTCTGATCGGAACTGGATTCACCGCCTCCTGCGAGCACGGCCGATGACGTCGCCGGCGATTCATCCGCCGCGATCGAATGCCCCGGCGGATCGAAGACCTCGGTCCTCCGACGCGCTCCCCTCGCGCGCTGCTCGTCCGCAAGTCGGCATCCCCGACGGAGCCGGTGCAGCGTGGGGCTTGTCGCGAGGCGACCGCTGGTTTCTGAGCGTGATGCTCGCCGTTCTCGCCGGCCTGTTGACGCTGCACGCGCGGCGCGACGCCGTCCGCAATGCCGAACCGGTGACGGTGGTGCGTACCGAGACGGAAGCGGTGGACTACGTCTTCCAGATCGACCCCAACGCGGCAACGTGGGTGGAGTGGTCGCAGCTCGACGGCATCGGGCCCACGCTGGCCAAGCGGATCGTCGAAGACCGGAAGACGAATGGCCCCTTCCTCACAGCGGGCGACCTGAACCGCGTCAAAGGGATCGGCCCCAAAACGCTCGACAAGCTGCGCCCGCATCTCGCGTTCGGTGAGGTGACAACGGATGGGGGGCAGTAGGTAAAGAATCGCGAAACCGCAAGCGACGTCCGAACCCACGCTTGCGGTTTCGCGATCTTTTCTTGACCGGGATTCCATCACGCCGCAACGGGCATCAATTCCTCCGCGACCGCTTCGACCTGCGTCGCGGTGATCTCGCTGAGATTGTCCGCATACCCGACGAGCAACGCGAAGTCGCACAGGCGGTTGATTCGCCGCGGCAACCCGCCCGACAACTGATGCACCGTGGCGAGCGCCGCGTCAGCGAACACCGCTGTTGTCGCCCCGGCGGCCTGCAACCGATGCCGCACGTACGCGGCGGTCTCGCTCTCGCCGAGCGGCTGCAAGACGCACGTCAGCTCCAGCCGGTCCAGCAACGCGCCGTAGCGCTTCAACCGGCCGAGCAGCTCCGGCGGCCCGGCGAGCACGATCGACAACTGCGCCCGATCGGACTGATGGAAATTCAGCAACAGCAGCAGCATCTGCCAGACGCGCTGGTCGTCGATCAGCTGGGCGTCGTCAATCATCAGCACGGGACGCCGGCCCTGTTGATGCAGCTCGGCGAGACGCGCTTCCAACTGTCGCAGGACGAAATCCAAGCGAGGTTCGTCATGCACCGCGGAGTCATCGCCGGGCTTCAGTTTGGAGGTCACGTAACCCAGCAGTTCCGCGGGACTCAATTGCGGATACAGCACCGTCACGATGGGGCCGGCCGGTTCGGCGAGTTGCTCGCGGAAGGCTTCCAGCAGGTACGACTTGCCGGTCCCCGCTCCGCCGGTGATCACCGCCAGCCCCGGCCGCTGTTCGACGAGATACCGCAGCTTCAAGAGCGCTGCCTGGTGCGAACGGCTGCCGAAGAAAAACTCCGAGGGCACATCGGACCGGAACGCCGGTCGTCGCAGTTGCCAGTGCCGCTCGTACATGCCCGCGCTCCCGCATCAAAGCTGGCCAGGATGTTTAACCACGAAACACACGAAAGGGCACGAAAGTATTTGAGATGAGAGAACTGCATCAAAACTTGAGATGTGCTTCGACAACCAGTGAGCGAATGAATCAACCCGTTGCCTCCACTCCACTTTCGTGCTTTTTCGTGTGTTTCGTGGTTACTCCTGCATTCTCCGCCCTACCGTCGAAACCGTTCGGAGCCGACCGCCTGCCGGATTTCGAGGGGCACCACCGACGGGGCCGTCGTGTCGTCGAGCGGCTCAATTGTCCCCAGCAGCCAGACCGGATTCGACGAGGTGTCAACCGTGGTCCCAGTTTCCGTCGTGAAGTGAGCGGGCATGGTCGCCGCGCCGCTGTCCGTCGCATCGCCAAAGCCCGGCAATGTGGGGAGGGCGAGGTTCTCGAATTCCGACACCGGGAACTCCGACGGCGGCAACACCGGTTCGACCGATGCGGGACCGAGCGACACCGTCGGCGCTCCAAGCTCGGTTTCCAGGTCCGCGAACGGATCGGGGTCCGTCGACGGGGCGTTGCCCAACAGCGACCAGCCGATCAGGACCGACGCCGCCACGCAGAGTCCGCCCGCGATGAGGGTCACCAACCGATTTCGTGCCAGCCAATCCTGCATGTGAGCCAGGCCTTTGGTATCGGATCGTCATCACCCGGCAAGGCCCGCGCCGCAGCGCAGACGGTGCACTGTCAAAGAGATCGGCTTACGGCCCGTTCAATCTTGCGGGTTTTTCCGATTTCGCAGCCTGCAAAGAATGGGTCGATTCCAGGTGCCTTGTAGGGTGCAGTCGAGGCTTTGCGAGGCTCACCCCGTTGCATCCCATCGGGGTGAGCCTCGCAAAGCCTCGACTGCACCCTACACAAAGACCCCTGCAACTTGCCCGCGGTGGTTCGGACTGACAGAATATCTCAGCGCGCATCTTCCGCTCCGACAGCGACTTCCGGGAATCTGCCGGATTCGCCATGATTTTCACCCGTGGCCGCTGGAATTCCGTGCTTCTTAAGACAGAGGCGACGCCGTGATCGACGCGGACCTCATCCACCGGGCTCGCTCGGGCGACCGGGCCGCCGTGGATGAGTTGCTCGGCGAATATCGCGGCCAGCTTCTCGCGGCGGCGAAACGCGCGCTCGATCCCCGTCTGCAGGGCCGATTGGATGCCTCCGATGTCGTGCAGCAAACCTGCCTGTCGGTGTTTCGGCAGATCGACGAGTTCGTCGGCGACGAGCCGGCGCAGTTCGCCGCCTGGCTGCGGCAGGTGCACGAGCGGAACATCCAGAATGCGATTCGCGACGCCGTCCGCGTTCAGAAGCGAAGTTTGTCTCACGAGGAGCCGCTCGGCGACCGCGACGTCGAGGCCCACCAGCAGAGTTCCCCCAGCCAGCACGTCGCGCGGGAGGAAGAGGCCGGCCAACTGTTGCGCGTGCTCACGGAATTGCCGGCCGAGGAACGGCTGGTGCTGGAGTTGCGGTATCTGAAGGGTTGGGCGTTGCAGCGCGTGAGCGAGCATGTCGGGTTGAGCAAAGAGGCCGTGATCTGGCGGATGCAGAAGGCCATGCAGCGAGTGAGGACACTGTTGAAAGATCGGGATTCCTAACCGAGGAGCGGGCCCCCATGACAACGTCCCAGGAACCGCCGGCGGTGGATGCGCGGGTGAACGCCGCCGTGCAGGAGTATGTGGAGCGGATCGACCGGGGGGAGGTCGTCGACAAGGAACGATTTCTGGCTAAGTTCCCCGACATCGCCGACTCGGTGCGATCGTTCATTGAAGGCTCGGAGAATCTCGCGAAGCTGGCCCGTCGCGGCGAGGCGTCGGTGATCTCGACGAACTCGGTCGCCGCGGATGCGTCGCGGGTGAAACCGCCGGCTAAGCCGCAAGCGAAGTCGATGCCGGGGGGTTCGCAGTTTGACGTGTTGCCGACGGATTTCGGGCGGTATCGCGTGCAGAAGCTGCTCGGCCGCGGAGCGATGGGGGCCGTGTTTCTCGCCGATGACCGCCAGCTCGAACGGCAGGTCGCACTGAAGATCCCCAGCTTCGAGCAGGAGAAGAACGCCGACCTGCTCACGCGGTTCTATCGCGAAGCCCGTTCCGCCGCGATGCTTCGGCAGCCCAACATCTGCCCCGTGTTCGACGTCGGCGAAATCGACGGCCAGCATTACATCACCATGGCCTACATCGCCGGCCGCACGCTGTCGGAGCTCATCCGGTCCGACAAGCCCCCCGGCGAACGGCAGACGCTGCTCATCGCCCGCAAGCTGGCGTTGGCGCTCCAGGAAGCCCACGCGCAGGGCATCATTCACCGCGATCTCAAGCCGGGCAACGTGATGATCGACGCCCGCGGCGAACCGATCGTCATGGACTTCGGCCTCGCCTGCCGCATGGAGCAGGAGGACGCCGCGCGGCTCACGCACTCCGGCGTGATCGTCGGCTCGCCGGCGTACATGTCGCCCGAGCAGGTGGAGGGCAACCCGGACAACGTCACGCCGTCCGCGGACCAGTACAGCCTGGGGGTGATGCTGTACGAGATGCTGACGGGGCAGTTGCCGTTCAAGGGTTCGATCACGGCGGTCATCGCGCAGATCACGACCAAAGCGCCGAAGCCCCCGCGCGAGCTGCGGCCGGAGATCGACCCACGCGTGGAAGCCGTCTGCCTGCGGATGCTGTCCAAATCGGCGAAGGATCGGTTTCCGTCGCTGAAAGCCGTCGCGGACGAATTGGCAATCATCCTGCGCGAGCCGAAGTCGACGACGGGCACGCCGGTCGCAGAAACGTCGACCGTCGGCCCTACGGCGTCGATGAGCACGTCGATGTCCGACCGGCAGCGGGAAATTCAGACGCTGCTCAAGGACGGCGATCTCACGGCCGCCCAAGAAGCATTGAAGGGACTCGCCGCGCTCACCGATCCCCGCCAGCAGAAGTCCGCCGATTGGGCGAAGCAGCAGTTGGCCAAGCTGAAGGCCGATGGACAGCGTTGGGAGACGGAAGCCCCGCAACTGTTGGATCTGGCGAAGCAACTCGTCCGCAAGCACGATTACGCCGACGCCGCCAAGCTGCTCGGTCAGGTGCCGGCGGCGTTCCGGTCACAGGCGCTGACGGACCTGCTGGAACAGGCCACCAACAAACGGGACGAATGCGACGCGCTGCTGGCCGACATCGACCAGGCGGTCCGCAAAGAGCAGTCGAAGGAACTCCCCGCGCTGGTCAAGCGGCTGCTGCAATTGAAACCGGGGCACACCGGCGTTCAGCGGCTGGCCGCGGACATGAAGAAGTACGGCGTCGAACGGGCGATGCGCGTCCGCAAGGGGGACCCCAAATACCTCGACCCCGCCGGACAGCTCTGGAATCCGAAGCACATCGCCTACACCGCTTGCGGCTTAGCCGCCCTTTGCTTCGCCGTCTACTCCACCGTCATCACGTTCCAGACCAAGCATGGCACGGTCGTCGTCGAAGTCAAAGCCCCCGGTCTTAACGTCAGCTTCCACAACGACGTCATCACGCTGGAATCCTCCGGCAAGAAATATCAGCTAAAGCCCACCGACCAGCAGACGCTCGAAATCGAACACGACGGGCTGACGTTCGTCTCGCCCACGATTGAAGTGAAGAAAGGGGACGTGACGCAGGTGGTCGCCTACCTGGAAGCGGCCAAGCCCGCGTTGAAGGTGAACGGCACGACACAGGCACTGACGCCGAAGACGAACATCGCGCCCGTTCCCAACCTCGTCGACAGCTCGATTCCCGCCGACGCCGTCGTTCACAATGGGCATTCCTACAAGTTCTTCCCGGAGAAACTCTCCTGGACCGAGGCCAAGAAGCGTTGCGAGGCGCTGGGCGGGCATCTGCCGGACATTGCCGACGAGTTCGAGAACCGCTTCGTGCAGAAGACCGCCCAGGCGGCGTTTCCCGCCGACGAGACCGGCCCGCTCAAATCGATCTGGCTGGGCGCATCCGACGCCGCGAAGGAAGGGGATTGGCGATGGTCGAGCGGCGAAACGCTGGGTTACAAAAACTGGTACGGCCAGCAACCCAACAACGGGGGGGACGGAGAACACTTCGCCACGATGATGGTGTACCCGAGCTCCTCCTTCAACGAAGGGCAGTGGAGCGACCAGCCGGACGTCTCGAAGGACCAGACCGTCTACTTCCTCTGCGAGTGGGACGGCGTCGCGGGGGCATTGACTCAGGCGTCGTCGAACAACCGAGCCGCCGAGCGTTCGATCAGCCTGTTTAATGGCAAGAATCTCACCGGTTGGACTGAGTCGCCCGCCGCGTCGTCGAGCTGGAAAGTGGTCGACGGCGTGCTCGTCGGCCACTCGAAGGAACAGAACAGCTTCTTGGTCAGCGATCGCGGCGACTACCGCAGCTTCCGCCTCACTGTGCAGGCGATGTACGAGGCCACCAACAGCGGGTTGTACTTTCGCGCGCAACGGGACGGCGACAAAGTCGTCGGCGGCTTCGAAGCCGACATGCTCTCCAGCAAACGCAGCACCACGGGTAGCGTGTATTTGTGCGGAACGAATCCGCTCCGAACCGCCCAGGTCGCCCAGGG
>JAWXBB010000063.1:0-6199 GCA_034439795.1 Planctomycetaceae bacterium
CGAGCAGTTGGACCGGATGCGACGCGATCTCGATCTGGAAGGCTCGCTCGCCGCCACCGACCGGTTCACGCAGCAGGCGGTGGACATGGTGCTGGGACAGGCGGCCCGCGACGCCTTCGATCTCACGCGCGAACCGGCCGATGTCCACGACCGCTATGGCAAGCACGAATGGGCGCAGCAGGCGCTGCTCGCCCGGAGGTTGGTTGAATCCGGCGTGAGCTTCGTCACCATCGACCTCAGCCATCACGGCGCGTCGGGGACGTGGGACACGCACGGCGACAACATTCCCCCCTACGGCGGCATCTGGAACGGACTGCGGCCGCTGCTGCCGGTGTTCGATCACCTCTACACGACGCTCATCAACGATCTCGACCAGCGCGGCCTGCTCGACGACGTGTTGGTCCTGGCGATGGGCGAGTTCGGCCGCACGCCGCAGATCGGCACACAGGAGAGCAGCGACGGCCGCAATCACTGGCCCGTCGTGATGTCGATGACCGTCGCCGGCGGCGGCTTCCGGCACGGCCAGGTGATCGGCAGCACCGACCGCGACGCCGGCCAGATCAAGGAACGGGCCGTCACGCCGGGCGATCTTGCCGCGACGATCTTCCGCCACATGGGCGTGCCGCTCGGGATCTCCTATCAGGACAGCCGCGGTCGCCCGCGGCCGGTGATCGAAACCGGTGCGCCGATTGCGGAGTTGTTCGGGTGACGGCACTGCGGGGGCAGTTGCCGTTGGTGGCGGGTGGTCAAGTACGCCAAAGGCGTTCAATCACACAGCCCAGGGTCGCGAGTCTGCGAGCGCACTCTGGGGAAGTGGGGTCCGAGTCGAATCGACCCTGAAGGGGTCGCATCACCGACGGTGCCAAATCCTGATGAAACCCTTTCAGGGTATGGGGTTCGTCATTGATCGCCACCCAGGGTGCGCTCGCAGACTCGCGACCCTGGGCTGTGGTGTGCAACGCCTTCGGCGTAAAGACAATGTGGTTTTGAAACGGCTTCTAGAAAACCCTGCCGTTGACTGTCGAGCGCGGCTCACCGCCGGAAGTCAAAGCTGCCCGACAGAACCAGCCTTATCTTTGGCTGTTCGTCGAGGGACATCCAGGCGGCCCCTCCGACTGAGCGGCTGTTCCCTGGACCGCGCCGTGGAAGAATGCGATTTCGCTCTCGCAATTCTCCCACGGACGTGGCACGATGCCTTGGGAATCGTTGCCCGTGGCGAGGTGGTCGATGGGAAACCTGCCCTGGAAGCCGGTGGTCTACGCGGCGTTGGCGGTGCTGTTCATCGCCGTCGTCTACGTGCCCGATCCCAATTCCCGCACGCTGTCGACCCTGACCACCGACGAGTTGGTCGCCGCCCTCTCGAGTCCGCGGGACACCGTCCGTCGGGCGGTGTCCGGTCAATTGATCGCCCGTGCGAAGACCGTCGTTCCCAACCTGCTGGCCGCCTTGCCGACCGCGAACGAACTGCAACGTCGCTGCCTGTTCGACGTGCTCGAAGAGCTGATGCTGTCGAGCGACCCCGAGGTGGCCGAGAGCGCCGAAAGCGCCTTGGAACGGTTGAGCGTGAGCCTCGATCGCAACGACGATGCCTTGCGGGTTCTGCAGCAGAACAGCACGCTGCGACATGGCCGCGCGGTGATGATGTTCACCGAATTGGGAGGTCGTTGGGAGGGAGCGGGCAGTTCTCCGCTGCCGCAATCCGCCGGGCAGTCCTGGGGTTACTATTCCAATCGCGACCCCATGATCCCGCTGGCGGTCCTCGACAGCCGGTGGGTCGGCGGGGACCAGGGGTTGAAATACTTGGCGCGCATGTTTCCGGGCGAGATGCTGGCGGTTCACATCACGCAGGATGCGCCGGTCAGCGAGGAGGCGATCGCGCGGTTGCGGACGTCGCGGGACCGATTGACGGTCCGCCGCGAGTTCGAGAGTTGCCTGGGGGTCATCGTCGATGCGCGGTCTTCAGCCTTCCACGTGGCCGTGGCCGGGGTCGTTGCCGATTCGCCGGCAGACCGGGCGGGGCTGCGGCCGGGCGACGAGATTGTCGCCATCCAGGGGGACTCGATCGAGCAGTTCGACGATCTCATTCGACACGCCGTCGGCCATCGTCCGGGCGATTTCGTGCATCTCACCCTGCATCGCGACGGGCAAACGGTCCGGATGCGGCTGGCGCTCGGCAGCGATTTTCGCACCGGCCGCTGCAAGTGCGTAGAATAGTTCCTGTCGAGCGATGACTGGGACAGGAACCCGCACGAATGGCCGCCTTTGCCTTGCCGGTGCTGCCGCCGGAACAGCCGACCGAAGCGATTCCCCCGTCGGCGAGCCGGGCGGAATGGCCGGTCGTCGGCATGACGTGCGCCGGGTGCGCGAGCCGCATCGAACGGGCGCTGCGCGAATCCCCAGGTGTCTTCTCCGCCGGCGTCAACTTCGCGACGGCCCGTGCGACGGTGGCCTTCGATCCCGCAGCGACCGAAGCCGAACGCTTGGTGCAGGCGGTGCGCGACATCGGTTACGACGTCGTCGTGCCGCCGGCCGATGCCGACGATCTGTCGCTCGTCGCCGAACAGCAACGGGCTGATGACGCGCACCAACGCGATCTGTGGCGGCGGTGCGTCGTGTCCGCCGTCTGCACCGTGCCGGTGGTCGCCGTGGCGATGTCGCACGGTGCTGTGCCGCTGTTCGATCACCCGCTGTTCGCGTGGCTGCAATTGGCGCTGACGCTGCCGGTGATGATCTACGGCGGCGGCCCGATCTTCCGCGCCGCGTGGACCGCCCTCAAGCACGGCGGCAGCGACATGAACGTGCTGGTCGGGCTGGGGACGCTGACGGCGTTTGCGTATTCCGTCGTGGCGCTCGTCGCGCCTGCCGGTTGGTTCGCCGCGACAAGCGGTCATCACGGCGCAGTCCCCGTGTACTTCGAGGCCGCGGCGACGATCATTACGCTCGTCCTGTTGGGACGCTGGCTGGAGGCGCGGGCCCGGCATCGCGCGGGGGACGCCATCCGGCAACTGTTGACGCTGCAACCGCCGACCGCGCGGGTGGTGCGCGACGGCCGCGAGCAGGACGTGCCCGTGTCATCGGTCGCGGTGGGCGAACAGATCATCGTGCGGCCGGGGGAACGGATTCCAGTCGATGGGGTCGTGGTCCGTGGTCAGTCATCCGTCGATGAATCGTTGTTGACGGGGGAAAGCCTGCCCGTCGTGAAGTCTGTCGACAGGAAGGTCTTCGCCGGGACGATAAACGGCGTCGGCTCGTTCGAGTTCCGCGCGACGCAGATCGGCCGGCAGACGGTGCTGCAACAGATCGTGCAGCAGGTTCGCGATGCGCAGGGGTCCAAAGCCCCGATCGCGCGTCTGGCGGACGTCGTCGCCGGCGTGTTCACCCCCACAGTGCTGGTGCTGGCATGTCTGGCAGCGATCGGCTGGCTGATCTGGGGGCCGACCGGCGCGAAGGTTGCGATGGCGATTCACACGTTCGTGTCGGTGCTGATCATCGCCTGCCCGTGCGCCTTGGGGCTGGCGACGCCGACGGCGATCCTCGTCGGCACCGGCCGCGCGGCCCAACGCGGCGTGCTGTTCCGCAGCGGCGCGGCCCTCGAACACGCCCACCGGTTGACGACGATTGTCTTCGACAAAACCGGCACGCTCACCGCCGGGCAACCCACCGTGACGGACATCATCCCGTTCAATACCATCGCCCGCGACGACCTGTTGCGCTGGGCGGCCGCCGTCGAGCAGCGCAGCGAACACCCGCTGGGGCAAACCGTCGTCGAAGCCGCACGCACCGCCGGGCTGACGTGGCCTGATGTCACCGAGTTCACGTCGATCACCGGCCAAGGCGTGCGCGGTCAGGTCGACGGCCATGCGATCGCTGTCGGAAACAGGCGGCTGATGTCATCGTTGAACATCGACGCAGAACCGTGGACCGAACCGGTCGCCACACTGGCTGCCTCCGGCAAGACGCCGTTGCTGATCGCGATCGACGGCCGTGCGGCCGGGGTCATCGCGGTGGCGGACCCCATCCGCCCGGAAGCCGCCGCAGTCGTGCAACAACTCCGGCAACTCGGCATCGAGGTCGCCCTGCTGACCGGCGATCACCGGGCGGTCGCCGAAGCCGTGGCGCGGCAACTCGGCATCACGCGGGTGATCGCCGAAGTGCTGCCCGCGCAAAAAGCGGACGAAATCCGCCGACTGCGCGATCTCGACGAGCGCGTCGGCATGGTCGGCGACGGCGTGAATGACGCCCCCGCGCTCGCCACCGCCGACGTGGGTCTGGCGATGGGTTCGGGCACCGACATCGCCGTCGCGTCCGCCGAGGTCACGCTGATCGGCGGGCGGCTGGAGTCCGTCGTGACGGCGATGGAACTGTCCCGCCGGACGATGCAGATCATCCGCCAGAATCTGTTCTGGGCGTTCGCCTACAACGTGATCAGCCTCCCGATCGCGGCGGGCGTCCTGTACCCCTTCACCGGCTGGCTGCTCTCTCCGATGCTCGCCAGCGCCGCGATGGCGTGTTCCAGCGTGTCGGTCGTCGCGAACAGCCTGCGCCTGCGGCGTGCGTGACACGCGCGGTAGCGATAGAATTCCACACCAATCTCATCGAGTGCCACTACCATGCTCATTCGCACGCTGCTCGCCGTTTGTTTGTTGGCCGGATTGACCGCCGTCGCAACTGCCGCGCCGATGAACGTGCTGTTCCTCATGGCGGATGACCTGCGGCCCGAGCTGTCGACGTACGGCTCCGTCGCGAAGACGCCGCAGCTCGACCGGTTGATGCGGCGGAGCGTGCAGTTCGACCGGGCGTACTGCCAGCAGGCGGTCTGCAATCCGTCGCGGTCGTCGATGCTCACCGGCCGCCGGCCCGATACGCTCAAGCTGTGGAACAACGGCCTGCACTTCCGCGAACGGAACCCCGACGTCACCACGCTCCCCAAGTGGTTCATGCAGCACGGCTACCAGTCGCGATGCGTCGGCAAGATCTTTCACAACTGGCACACCGACGTGAAGGGCGACCCCGCGTCGTGGAGCGCGCCCGAGTTCCTGCATTACGCGAATCACGGCGACGACCAGCCGGTGCTCGACGGCCCGTTGCCGCCGGACCACGCGACCGCGCCGAAGTGCGAATGCCGCGACGTGCCCGACGAGGCGTACTACGACGGCCGCGTGGCCGCCGAGGCGGTGCGGGTGCTGGACGAGATCAAGGACCGGCCGTTCTTCCTCGCCGTCGGGTTCTGGAAGCCGCATTCGCCGTTCAACGCGCCGAAGAAGTATTGGGACTTGTACGACCGGGCCACGCTGCCGAAGTACGATCCGTCGCGGCCGTCCGGCGCGCCGGATGTCGCCTTCCACGATGGCCGCGAGCTGCGCGGGATTCCGCCGAATCAGGTCACGTTCACGCCGGAACAGGCCGCGGAAATCCGTCACGGCTATTTTGCCAACATCGCGTACCTGGACGCGCAACTCGGCAAGGTGCTGGCCGCGCTCGACCGCAATCAACTCGCCGAGCGGACGATCATCGTCTTCGCGGGGGATCACGGCTATCACCTCGGCGAGCAGGACCTGTGGGCGAAGACGTCGAACTTCGAACTCGATGCTCGCGTACCGTTGTCGATCGCGTGGCCGGAGTCGAAGGCCGCCGGGAAGAGGACGTCGTCGCTGGTCGAGTTGGTCGATCTGTTCCCGACGCTGGTCGATCTGTGCGGGCTGCCGAAGCCGGAGGGGTTGGACGGCGTCACCCTGCGGCCCGTGCTGACTGACCCAACCGCATCGGTAAAGCCGGCGGCGTTCACGCAGCATCCGCGGCCGGCGTACTTCGACCGCGAACCGTCGAAACAACCGCAGGCGATGGGCTACAGCGTCCGCACGGCGAACGTCCGCTACACCGAATGGCGCGACTGGAAAACCGGCGACGTCGTCGCCCGCGAACTGTACGATCTACGCCGCGAGCCGATTGAGTCGCAGAACGGCATCGACACGTCTTCGCTGTCCGCCGAACAAGCCGCGGCGCTGGCCCTTTTGCGGCGACAGTTCCCGGATGTCGTGCGGCCGTGAGCGGTTTTCGTAGGGTGGGCTGTGCCCACCAACGAGCGTGCTTCTGACGAAGATGGTGGTCACAGCCCACCCTACTAGTCCGTCTATCGCTAATTGTCAGGATCGATTAGATGGTTTGCGGAGTCGATTCCGCAAGTTAACGCTGAGGAGGC
>JAWXBB010000064.1:0-9792 GCA_034439795.1 Planctomycetaceae bacterium
CCGCAAACCGCGGCCGCCGTTGCCGTTCCACTGCGGAGTCGCCTCCCAAATGGTGTCCCCGCGGCAATTCACGTAGTTGTTGTTCTCCAGTTCGCGGGTGTCGTGGGTCGTGTAGGCTTCGGGATCGGACGGACACAGCAGCATCGGAATCTTGGTGCGCACCGCGCGGTGATTGGCTTCCCACGGCACGAAAGAGTCGGCAGTCCAGGTCGGCGTTCCATTGACCGCCGACGCCGCGCCGCCACTGGCAATCAGGTTTGCGAGCGGCGCCTGATCGATGTACGGCAGCATGCCCACGAACGCGCTGTGGCGTCGCCCGCCCGGACCGCCGGCGTTGCCCGAGGCCATCGGGAACATATTGAAGACGTCGTGGTAGTTGTACATGGCGAGGCCCAACTGCTTCAGGTTGTTGCGGCACTGCGTGCGGCGGGCGGCCTCGCGGGCCTGCTGCACCGCGGGCAGCAACAGGGCGATCAAAATCGCGATGATCGCAATGACCACCAGCAATTCGATCAGCGTGAATGCCCGACGATGGAAAGCGCGTTGCATCATAGAAACCTCCGACGAGAGAAGAGAAAAGACCGGCGGAACTCCGCCAATCGAGTATACTAGCAATTCTCAGGCCCGGTCTTCAAGTGCATTACGTCGAATGTTTTAACTTTTTCAGAGGAAATCACTTGCGTCGAATGCAGCCACGCGGGGAACGGTGCAGCGAGGCGCGTACGCAGCCGGGTCGGCACGATTCACTTCAATGGCAGCGTTGGGAATCGCCCAACCGCTCGCCGGATTGGTGGTCGTAATAGCGGCGATATTCACGCGACTGAAGGCGGGCGATCCACTCCGGATTCGCCAGATATCCAGTCGATGGTCGCCTGCGTGAGAGCCGGGGCGTGTCGCCCCGGTCTTCCTCCGGGCCGACACGGCCCGGCTCCGAAGGCAATTCGTTTCACGAGAGTGCTCCTCGCTGAGCGAAAGATCTATGCGTTCGGCTCAGGTTCGTCGTTCTTGTCCGTTGCCATCGTGTCCACCAGGTCCGCCGGGATGCGGGCGAGCGAGACGATGCGGTCGTCCTTCGTCAGCCGCATCACGCGAACGCCCTGCGTATTGCGTCCGATTTCGTTGATATCCACCACGCGGATGCGCTGGATCATCCCCTGGCCGGTGATGATGAGGATCTCGTCCCCCTCGGCGACCGCGGCGATCTTCACCACGCCCCCGTTGCGGCTGGTGGTGCGGATGTCCCGAATCCCCTTGCCGCCGCGGCGCTGCCGGCGATAACTCTTGTTCGAGGCATCACCCTCTGGGGCATCGTCCACGACCTCATCAGCGGCGTCGGGGACCACGTCCAAAGGCTCCTCGGCGCCATTCTCTTCCTCTTCACCTGACGCCTGATCCCTGACGCCTGACGCCTCCTCCACCGCCTCCCCCCCGACCCCGAACGGCGTCCGTTTGCCGTACCCGTTCTCGCAGACGGTGAGCAGGCTGTGCTCGGGGTCGGCGATGACCATGCCGACGACGCTGTCGCCCGTCATGAGCCGGATGCCCCGCACGCCGCCGGCGGAGCGGCCCATCGCGCGGGCGTTGCTTTCGTCGAAGCGGATCGCCATCCCCTTGGCGGTGCCGAGCAGCACGTCGTCGCCGGGAGAGATGATGCGGGCCTCGACGAGGGTGTCTTCGCGGAGGTCGATGGCGATGATGCCGCCGGTGCGGATGTTGCCGTAGTCCGACAGTTTGCTCTTCTTCACCACGCCGCCGCGGGTGGCGAAGATCAGGAAGCGGTCGTCGCCGAAGTCGCGCGTCGCGGCGCAGTTGACGACGGTTTCGCCCTCCTGCAACGACAGCAGATTGACCACCGCCCGGCCCTTGCTGGTCCGGCTGCCGACGGGCAGGTCGTAGATCTTCTGGCGGAACACGCGGCCGGTGTTGGTGAAGAACAGCAGCCAGTCGTGCGTGCTGGCGACGAAGAGGTGCGCGAGCGCGTCGTCGTCCTCCGTCTTCGCCCCGGTGATCCCCTTGCCGCCGCGGTTTTGCGCCTGATACGTGTTCAACGGCAGCCGCTTGATGTAGCCCCGCTGGGACAGCGTGACGACCATCGGCTCTTCGGTGATGAGCGCCTCGCGATCGTAATCGCCGAGCTCTTCGTCGTTGATTTCCGTCCGCCGCTTGTTGCCGTACTTGGCCTTCAGCATCTGCATGTCGTCGCGGACGACGGCCCGGATGTTGGCCTCGTCGGAGAGCAGCCGCAGGTACTCGGTGATGTCGGCGAGCAGCTTCCCGTGCTCTTCGCTGAGCTTTTCGCGCTCCAGGTTGGCGAGCGAGCCGAGCTGCATCGAGACGATGGCTTCCGACTGGTTCGCCGACAGCGTGTAGTTCTCGCGGACGCCGTACTCGTCCTGCAAGACTTGGAAACCGATGTCGCCCAACGCGCGGGACACCAGCGGCGCGGGGATCTGAATCTGCTGCAACCGCTCCTTTGCCTCGGCCCGGCTGGGGGAATTGCGGATCGTACTGATGACCTGGTCGAGGTCGATCTGCGCGATCAGCAGACCTTCGACGGTGTGCTTCCGCTTGCGGGCTTCGCCGAGCAGAAACTCGGTGCGGCGGCGGATGACCGTCACGCGATGCCGCAGAAATTCGGCCAGCAGATCCTTCAGCGTCAGCAGTTGCGGGCGGTTCCCCACCAGCGCGAGCTGAATCATGCTGATCGTCGACTGCAGCGGCGAGAACTGGAACAACTGATTCAGCACGACTTCCTTGTCGGCGTCGCGCTTCAGCACCACGTGCAGCCGGACCTGCCACGGCGGCAGCGTGCGGTCGGTGAGGTCGATGACCCGCGAAATGCCCTTGATCTTGTCGTCCCGGACCAGTTGCTCCAGTTTTTCGCGGATGCGGTCGCGGGTTTCGAGATACGGAATCTCCGTGATCTCGATGATCTCAGTGTTCTTCTCCGTGAGGAACTTCGTCCTTGCCCGGACGATGATCGTCGACCGGCGGTCCTGATAAGCCGCGCGGATCCCCAGCCGGCCGCAGATCACGCCTCCCGTCGGGAAGTCGGGGCCGGGGATGAGTTCGAGGAGGTCGTCCAGCGTGCAGTCGGGATCGTCGATCAGCAGCGTGACGGCGTCGCAGACTTCCGCCAGGTTGTGCGGCGGGATGCTGGTCGCCATGCCGACGGCGATGCCCGTCGAACCGTTCACCAGCAGGTTCGGGAACCGCGACGGCAGCACCACCGGCTCGCGATTGCGCTGATCGTACGTGAGCGCGAAGTCGACGGTGTCGCGTTTCAGGTCGTCGAGCATCTCGGCGGCGACCGCGGACAGCCGCGCTTCCGTGTACCGCATCGCCGCAGGGGGGAGGCCGGCGAGCGAACCGAAATTCCCCTGCTTGTCGATCAACGTCTCCCGCATGTTCCAGTTCTGGGCCATGCGGACGAGCGTGGGATAGATCGACCCGTCGCCGTGCGGGTGGTAGTTGCCGCTGGTGTCGCCGCAGATCTTGGCACACTTCACGCGGCCGGAGGCGGGGCCGAGGTTCAGGTCGTTCATGGCGACCAGAATGCGGCGTTGCGAGGGCTTCAGTCCGTCGCGCGCGTCGGGGAGCGCGCGGCTGATGATGACGCTCATCGCGTAGGTGACGTAGCTGGTCCGCATCTCGTCCTGGATGGCGACGTTCACGACGCGGTCGTTGCCGATTTCGCCCCGCAGGGGAGCCTTCGGGCTGGGCGGGGGCAGATCTCCGTCACCGGTCGACAACAGGACGCTCCTTCAGGCGGGGCCGGCGACGCAAGTCATTGCCGGGAAATTTGTTGCGGCATCGCACATGGGGGCGACGCGAGACGGGATATCCTACCAGAGTCGGCATGGGTTCTCAATGAACCACTGCCGACGAAAGACCATCATTCTGGTGGCTTCCAATCGACGAGCGCGATATCGAGGAACTGCAGAAACTCGACGATTTTCTCGATCTCACTGGAGTAGATTGCTGCTCGATCATCCGTGTCATCATCTGGCGAATTGATGATCGCCGGCACATGCAGTTTCCGTCGGACAATCGTCGACCCGCTCGATTCAGTTACGCCATTGGGGAGGCCGCGCCTCACCAAGTGATTTCTGATTGACGACGCAATTCGCTCCCTGCCATTCGAGTCGCTTCCTGCCGCGATTTCGAACTTGCACGCGACCGTGCCGCCTTTCGGCCGTTCCATCCAGATTTGCACGCGTAGTCCGCCACCGATCAATCCCGTCACAGGAATGGAGAGAACCGTAAGGCTGCTTTCACCGCCAATCTTCCACCGCTCGGAACAATTGTGACTGCACAATGCGCGTTCAATGGCGTTTCGCGTTGCGAGGATGAATCTCGACGGACCGAGGCTTTGGAAACTGTAGCCAGCCTTCTCTCCATCCTCCGATATTGTCGGCGCAACAACGTCAATTGAGTCGCTGTGGCACTGTTCTGACTGGCATTCAACGGCCGCTTCTGCTTGGAATTGCTGTTCAGAGACTTCACGATATTCGACCCCCAGTGATTGCAATCGTTTCTTGCGCTCAGCGGGGATGACATTGGCGATGACCATCACGTCGATGAATTCACCGGGATTCCTCTCGCGGTACTCATCGTAGTAGTCGAGGATTTTATAGGTGTGCTCCCGGTCGAGAGTTCCCCGCTGTATCTCGACAATTAATTTGCCGCCATGCCGATCACTGAAGAGCAAGTCGAATCGATAGGGACCGATCCGAAGTTGGCGAGAAACCAGAGTCAATTGACGCTCGCCAAGAAAACGCTCGGGATGCGCTGCGATTTGATCTTCCATATCCTTTTCAGTAATCACAGTTGCGTCCTCCTTCCGCACGGACATCACAGCCCGAACAGCCGCTTCAGCGCGTTCAAGAGCCCGTGGGCGACTTCGTCCTTCGACTCGTCGCGGAGCGCCTCCAGCGGCGGGTGCAGCAGCTTGTTGACGATCCGGTCCACCGTCCGTTCGATGGCGTCCCGGTCGGCGTCGTCGAAGTGATTCGACTTGCGGAACAGCCGCTCCAGTTCCTGCTGGGCGATATCATTCCAGCCGTCGCGGAGTCGGACCACCAGTTCGCTGCCGGCGCGGCGGTAGAACTCGTTGAGGAATTTCGCCGTTTCATCCTCGATGATGAGGTTGGCCTTCTCGATTTCGCGGCCGCGCGACTTGCGGTTGGCTTCGCACGTCTGCTTCAGGCTGTCGATATCGTACAGGAAGACGCTGTCGAGTTCCCCCACCGCCGGGGTGAAATCGCGCGGGGCGCCCAGATCGAGAATGAACACCGTCCGCTCGCGCTGACCCGTCCGCGATTTCAGGAACCGCTCGGAATCGACGAGCGGCTTCTCGGCCCCCGTCGTGCTGACAATTACGTCCGCCCGCCCGAGCCAGTGATCGAGGTCGGACCACGGCACCGCGATGCCCCCCCAGTCCCGCGCCAGTCGTTCACTGCGCTCCGGGCTGCGGTTGGCGACGACGATCTCCTTGACCCCCTCGTCTTTCAGATACCGCAGCGATTCCTCGGCCATCTCTCCCGCGCCGATCACCAGCACCAGCTTGTCGCCGAAGTGATCGAAGATGTTTCGCGCGAACTCCCCGATGGCGACGCTGGCGATCGACACCCGGCCCTCGGCGAGCCGCGTCTCCGTGCGCACCCGGCCCGACGTGCGAATCGCCCCCTGGAACAACGCATGCGTCAGCGGGCCGCACGCCTCATACGTCTCGGCGAGCCGGTACGCCTCCTTCACCTGGCTGACGATCTGCGGCTCCCCCAGCACCATGCTGTCGAGGCTCGACACCACCTGGAAAAGATGCCGCACCACCGGCGGCCCCGTCTGCTCGTGCAGTTCGCCGACGAACTCGTCCAATGGCACCTGATGGAACTCGGACAGGAACTGCGCGAACTGCGACAGCGTCGGCAACGCGGCAGCCGGCGACATCGCGGCGTAGATCTCCACCCGGTTGCACGTCGACAGAATCACCGATTCCAGCGACGGATACAGCTCCCTTAAGCGCGCGTAGGCCCGCTCGATCGTCCCCGGATTGGAAAACGCCAACCGCTCGCGAACGGCGAGCGACGCCGTCTGATGCGTGCAGGAAATGACGGAGAGGTTCATGACGGCCTCCCCCTGCTCTCTTCATGCGGCGGTGGCGGCGCGCCCGGCGTCTTCGGGCCATGCACGTCCGGAAGCTGGAGCGACTCGGCGAGCACCTGCGCGCCCACCGTCGTCAATAAGAGGAACCCGCACGACCACAGCGTCAGCCACGCCACCTGCCGGCCTTGCGGACGTTTCCCCGTGAGGACCCAGGCGAACACGGCCGTCATCAGCAGCCAGCAGACGCCACTGGCGAGGACGACGGGATCGGTCCACGCGGAGTCGACGTCGAGATCGGGTTGCCGCAGCAATGTCAGTCCGACGCCGATCAGCATGCCGAACGTCAGCAAGGGGACCGACACCAGCAGCGCCCAGCGATTGAGCCGCGCGAGCCGTTCGAGACTGGGCAGCGACAGCCCCCCCTGGTTGCCGAGATGGTGCTTCAACCGCCGATGCTGCCACAGATACAGCAGGCTGACGACGAACCCGACGGCGACCCCCGCGATGCCGAACACGAGCAGCGCGACGTGCAGCATCGTCCAGTTGCGATGGGCCGTTGCCGCGGTCCCCGCCGACGTCGAGACGAACTGGGCCGCGACGATCAGGCCGATGACGAGCGGCCAGACAACGAACCCGGTGGCCAGTTCGCGGTCGATCAGCGAGACGAACAGATGCACCAGCACGGCCAGCCAGGCCAGCACCAGCAGCCAGTCCTGCATCGAACTCAAGAGCGGCGGCAGATGCGTCTGCTGCGCCCGCAGCAGCAGGAACATCGTCTGCGCAATCAGCCCCGCGGCGGCCACGCCGAGCGTCACCCACCGTCCGGGCCGGCTGCGGGCGACGAGCCGCGTCAGCTCCAGGGCGAACGCCAGCCCGTAGCTGGCGAGAAAACACATGACGCTGACCCGCAGCATCCGGCCGATCCGCTAGACCCGTGAACGATCCGCCGGGCCAAACGCAACGACCGGCGACAAGTCTGTATTGTCGCCGGTCGGGGAGGAAAAACAATGGGGGCTTCCAAGGAGTCGCGTAGGTCAGGCTCCGCCTGACTTCTCTTTTGTCTGGGTCGAACGGCCGACAGAAATCCGATAAGTCAGGCACAGCCTGACCTACGGAACTCGTGCTTCTTCAGTTCAGTGGCATTCGGCCTTGGTCCGGTATGAACGCCCACTTTCAGTGGGAATCGACCCAGACCGCGACAAGACCGCTCACATCATGAAGTGCGACAACGGACTCACCGTCGTATGCGTCTGTGCCGTAGTCGTTGCACACTTCTTGAACGCCCGTACGGAGTCGGTAAACATCCCCTGCTTCAACCTCGTAGCTGCCTAAGTAGAAGCGTCCGAACAACGGTTCGATGGGGCCGTCCGAGATGACCTGGCCACCGTATTGATCCGGCATGAATCCACCGATATTCCAAACGCCACCGAGACAATTGGCATGCACTTCGGCCACCATCTCCCATGTGTCAGTTGCGCTCTGATACCTCTGGACTGTCAGGTCGATACCACCGTAGTAGAGCAGTGCAGTACCAGGTGAATCGAGGTCGAATTCGATAGTCATCGTCCCGTATTGCTCGTTTTCGGGCCCTTCGCCGATTTCAAAATCGACTTGTGCTGCGGCGCTGGCATTCATCACGGGTTGCGCGACGTAACCAGGTTCGGAATAGGCCGTGATCCATCCGCCCAGCAATGCCGTAGCCTCCATAGCATAGCTGCTGCTGTTCGGTGCCACGAGACAGTCCGCAGTACCCAGCGCAGTGATTTCGAGAGAATTGCCGAGGTAGCTAGCGATAGCCTCCAACCCCGTCAGCATGGCAATCGTGTCATTCTCGTCAAGGCCGCCATCATCGGCGTACGCATAGAAAGTCTGATAGGTGAGATCCACGATCTGAGCAATCAATTCGATGTTGACGGACTGGTTGAAGTTGTCGACACGGAGCAACGGCATGTCCGCGGCCATTGCCGGACAGTCATTGCCGGCCAGGACGGCGAGACCGAGGACCGCGGCGAGAAGCGGATGGCTGACGTTGCGGCAAGAAGCGTTCATCATGGCAACCTCCGGTAAGACCACGTGGCTCTCGATGGCGTCGTGCGGCGAACGCCGCACAGAAGAATCGCCAACGAGAACTGACGTGAAAAGGACCGATTGAATTGGCCCGCCTACCGTGTAGTCGAAAACTGACTGGAACTCCGGACATTGCGGACCCGGAATCGACCAAAGAATTCAGGAAAAGTCCATTTTCTTTTCGCCACTCTGTCCTCACGTTTCCTGTCAGGGTTAGCAGAGTCATCGTCACTCAAAAAACAAGAAGCCCGGCTTTACGGAAAGCCGGGCTTCTCTCACCTGCTCACGAACTGAGGCGCTTAATCCGTCAACTCAATCTTGAAGTCGTTCTTCGCGGCGTCCTTGTCGACGGTGAACGTCAACCCAGACGTGGCGGCGTCGGCGTACTTCACGGGGATCGGCGATTCGACCTTCTTCTCCGAGCCGGGGAAGCCCGGCATTTCGGGGATTTCATCGGGAACGAAGCTGACCGCCACTTTGTACGTGCCGACCATCGCCCCGTCGCCCGGCTTGTTGGTCGTCAGGGCGAACTTTCCGGCGGCATCGGTCGCACCGGAGGCCAGCTTCCCTTCGGCGATCGGAGTGAATCCGACGGACAATTTCGGGACCGGTTGGCCCTTGTAAGTCACCACCCCTTTGGCCGGTACGGTCTTGGGAGCATCGCTGGCGCCACCACCACAGCCGGTGAGAAACACGGCGATTCCCAGCAGCACACACGAGCGGTCCAGCGTTCGGAAAGCCACAGCGAGCACCTCCACGGATTCAAGAAGGGGGAACAACAGAAGTTGCCTGGGAGAAAAAAACTCCCAGGCAACCACAGAGACAAATCCACGGCCACGATCAAATCAGAACTCACCGGCGATCTCGCCGCTGCTGATTGTCGCCAGGCCGCGATACAGGCCGATGTCGATGTTCTCGCTCACGTAGCGGGCGCTGCCGTCCGCCATCGCGAAGTGGCCCCCGCCGACGTGCCTGCTGGCGAACGCGTAGTTGTTCGGCCAATTGTTTAGGGCTGGGGGGTTCGTGGTTGAGGGCGGCAGCGGCTTTAACAGTTGGTTGAGCGGGATGGCGCACGTGGCCGTCACGGCATTCGGGTTGTACCACCAGTTCCACTGTGTTGTCGCGGGAAGGGCCTCACCGATGGCGAACGTGTTGCTCGTCCCGTCGGTCACGTCCCGGACGCGGGTGGGCGCATTCTGATTCACTTGGTTCGAACACAAAATGCCATTGCCGCGATTTAAGCCGTCGGTGAGACCGGCGTTCTTGCCAGTGGGCGAACTGACGGGGTTCCAGGCCGCAAGGCCCGCGTTCCAGTTGCTCCCCGCACACGCTTTGTAGTTTGTAACTCCCCACAAGACGTTCGCCGGTTGCCAGTCGGAGCGACCACCCAGCCGACCGTTGTTGTTGCCAGGATCCGACGCACACAGAAACGCCGGAATCGCCAGTTGTGCCGCGACATAATTCGGGTTCGTCGTTGACAGCGTGAGAGGCGGCGCGCCGATTGGGATGTTGAAATTCATAGAATGGTGTTCTCAACTCTGAGTTGCACCAGCAATGTGTCTGAATAGCTCTTCGTGAGGAGTGCGCCAGCCGAGGCGCTCGCGGGGGCGATGATTGAGC
>JAWXBB010000065.1:0-11605 GCA_034439795.1 Planctomycetaceae bacterium
AGGCCGATGATGTCGCCCAGGTACATGTCTCCCTTCGAGTCGAAGGCGAGGCAATGCACCCAGTTCACGTCGCCGGGCTTCTCTTCGCCGTCGTTGCCCTTGGGGATCGTCCACACCTGCAACACACGGCCGGCGGTGTTGAACTTCATCACCACCTGGTCTTTCGGCGGACAACCGAGCGGCGCACCGGGATACTTCGGGTCTTCCAGCCACGGCATCGGTGACGAGCCGCAGACCCAGATTTCATCCTGCTCGGTGATCCAGAAGCCCCACGGGACCAACACGTTGGCCCAACTGTCGAGCAGCTCGCCCGCCTGGCTGTAGACCTGCACACGGTTGTTGTTGCGGTCGCAGATATACAGCCGGCCCTTCGAGTCCAGCACAATCGCGTGCGGCAGACTGAACTCCTTCGGACCGAGGCCCATCTGGCCCCAGTCCTTGACGAACTTGCCCTGTGCGTCGAAATGCACGATGCGGTTGTTGCCGTAGCCGTCGGAAACGAACACCTCGCCCGATTTGGTGACCGCCATGTCGGTGGGCATGTTGAGCCGGCGTTCGTCCTGTCCCTTCTCGCCGGGGATGCCGATCGTCCGCAGGACTTTTCCGTCGGGCGTGAACTGGCGGACGATGTGCAACCCGATGTCCGCGACCCACACGTTGCCGGCGTGGTCGATCTTCAGGTGATGCGCGAGGCCGATGGTGTCGTCCCCCCAGGCCCGCACGAATTCGCCGGTCGATTTGTAAATCTGCACCGGCGGCTTCGAGCGCGTGAAGACGTAGACCTGGTCCTGTTTGTCGACGGCGATGCCCGGCACCGCCTTCCACTCGAACGCCGCCGGCTTCTTCGGCCATGTGGCATCGACCTCGTACCACGGCGCGAGATTCACCCGCGGATACGGCGGCAGCTTGCTCTCCTCCTTGGGCTTCTCCTGGGCGGATGAGGTCGCGGACATCACGGCCAACAGGGCGACCATGAACAACGAACGGTGTAAGATCACGATGCGTCTCCTTCCTGACGTGAGCCTAGCCCCGAAGGGGCGAAAGATCGTAGCCCCAGGCGTCAGCCTGGGGGATGTGTCGTCAATTGCACACAGCCCCGGAGGGGCGAAAGAGATTCTGAGCGAGGCAAGCATCAACCATTCTGTCGCCCCTCCGGGGCTTCGTGCTGTTACCGAACAGATTCCCCAGGCTCACGCCTGGGGCTACGTTCTGTCGCCCCTTTCGGGGCTGAAGCGGTGACGTCAATGGCTACGGGTCCACCAGCAGCGGTGCCCACATGCCCTCTTTGATCTCCGGCATCTGCCCCGACGCCGGCAGCGTCGTCGGCACGATCTCCCGCAACTGCTTCGACAGTTCGGCGACCGTCGTCGCATGGGCGGCGTTGTCGGCGAGATTCGTCAGCTCGCGCGGATCATTCGAGTGGTCGTACAGCTCGCGGCCCTTCTCGCCTTCGCCCCATTCGGTGTACCGATACCGCGGTGTCCGCAGCGAATAGCCGAAGAACCGCTTGTTCGCCCCCTGAGCCATTGCCCCGCCGCCGCGCGACACCTGGCTGAGCGTCCAGCCGCGACCCATCGTGCGGGCGTTGTTGAGCATCGGCACGAGGCTTTGCCCCTGCAGATTGTCCGACCGCTTCACGTTCGCCAGTTCGGTCAGCGTGGGATACAAGTCGATCAACCCCACGGGGGCCGCCGACGCCGACCCGTTCGCCTGCGCACCGGGAGCCGCGATAATCAGCGGCACCCGCGCGGATTCCTCGAACAGGCTCATCTTCTGCCACAAGCCGTGTTCGCCGTTGTGATACCCGTGGTCGCTGGTGAACACGACGATCGTGTTCTTCGCGAGGCCGAGCCGGTCGAGGGCCGCCAGCACTTTCCCGACCTGCGCGTCCATGAACGTGATGCTCGCATAGTACGCTTGCAGCACTTCCCGGCGCTGGTCGTCGGACATCGCGTCCTGGTCCTTTTTCGCGCTGCCGAGACCCGGGGTGGGGATGTCCTTCCGGTCCTCTTCCACACCGGCGACGACGGGCATTTGCGCGGCGGGATATTTGTCGAAGTACGCTTTCGGCGAGACATAAGGCGTATGCGGCCGGAAGAACCCCACCGCCAGAAAGAACGGCCGGTCCTTCTGTTTCGCACACCGCTCCAGCACCCATTCGGCGTCGGCGGCCTCCAGCGCGTCGGTGTGATGCTCGTCGCTCTTCGGCGAGGCGTACCAGCTCAGCGTGCCGCCGAACTGCTTCGGAGTCAGACTGAAGATCTTGGGATGCTCTTCCAGCCGGTCGACTCCCGCGGGATTGAGTTCCAACTCCCACGAGCCGGGGTCGTCGTGCCCGTTGGTGCCGATCGAGTTGGGGACGTTGTAGTGATACAGCTTGCCGATGCGGCCCGCGAAGTAGCCCGCCTGCCGGAAGGCCTGCGGCAGACTGACGGCCTGCGGAATCGTCTGCCGGAACACCTGCCCGTTGGCGACGATGCCCGTGCTGTTGGGATACATTCCGGTCAGCATCGAATTGCGGCTCGGCCCGCACAGCGGGAACTGGCAATACGCCTTGTCGAACCGCACGCCCCGGGCCGCGAGCTTGTCGATGTTCGGCGACTTCACGATCGGATGGCCATAGCAGCCGAGCGAGTTGTTCAGATCGTCCGCCATCAGGAACAACACGTTCGGACGCTCCGTGGCAATGGCGGAACCGGCTCCGATCAGGGCGACAACGGTCAGACACCAGAGGGCGCGGGTGAGACTCATGGGGATTCCTCGGAAGAGGCGCGACGGGCGATGGCGACGGTTTCGACGCGCCGCCGCCGGGAGTATCATGCCGGGGTCGTTGCCGCAGGGCAATTGCACGGACGGTGACGGAACGATTACGGTGTGCGTGTCACTACGGAGTGACCCACCTGTCCGGTCCCCTCTCCCCCGCCTCGGGGGAGAGGGTTAGGGTGAGGGGGCGGAGCGCCTCGCAGGGCGATGACAACACAAACCCGAACCGTCAACGAGGCGTCAGGCAGCGTTCGCCCTCGCTGACGCATCGGAATGGTGCTGGATGCGGCAGGGAGCGCTCCCCCCTCTCCCCCGAAACGGGGGCGAGGGGGCCGGAGGAAGAATACGACAAGGGACAACGATGTCCATTCATCCGAGATCAGGACGAATTTGCATGAACGACCTCCGTCGACTATGCACCCTAGTGGCGCTCCTCTGTCTGTCGGCGACTGCCGTCGCCGCGCCGCCGAACATCGTGGTCATCATGTCCGACGACATGGGGTACAGCGACCTCGGCTGCTACGGCGGGGAGATCAACACGCCGAACCTCGACAAACTGGCCGCGGGAGGCGTGCGGTTCACGCAGTTCTACAACACGGCCCGCTGCTGTCCGACGCGGGCCAGTCTGCTCACCGGGCTGTATCCCCATCAGGCGGGCATCGGGCACATGATGGACGACCGCGGCCTCGACAGCTACCGTGGCGATCTCAACAAGAAGTGCGTGACGTTCGGCGAGGCGCTGCGGCCCGCCGGTTACCGCACGTATGCCGTCGGCAAGTGGCACGTCACCCGCTTCACCGCCCCCGACGGCCCCAAGCACAATTGGCCGCTGCAGCGCGGATTCGACCGGTGTTACAGCACGATTCACGGGGCCGGCAGCTTCTACGATCCGTCCACGCTGGTCCGCGACAACACGATGATCACCGCGGTCAACGACCCGGCGTACAAGCCGCAGACGTATTACTACACCGATGCGATCTCTGACCACGCCGCGAAGTTCGTCACCGAGCACCAGCGCGATCATGCCGACAAACCGTTGTTCATGTACGTCGCCTACACGGCCGCCCATTGGCCGATGCACGCCCTCGAAGAGGACATCGCCAAGTACCGCGGCAAGTACAACAAGGGTTACGACGCCATCCGCCAAGCTCGCTTCGAGAAGGCCCGCAAGCTCGGCCTGATCGACCCAGGATGGGAACTGACGCCGGCGGCGAAGTCGTGGAACGACGTCGAGAACCGCGAGTGGGAGCTCCGCTGCATGGAAGTTTACGCGGCAATGATCGACCGCATGGACCGCGGCATCGGGCAGATTGTGTCGGCGCTCGAACGAACCCGGCGGCTCGACAATACACTGGTCTTCTTCCTGCAGGACAATGGCGGCTGCGCGGAGGTCACCGGCCGCAAGGCGAACATGCAGCATCCCGGCGGGCCGAGGCTGGGCAAGCCGTCGCTGCCGCCGCTCTCGGCCGACTTCCAGCAGACGGGGAGCACGCCGCTGCAGACACGCGACGGCTATCCGGTGCGCATGGGTGTCCAGGCGATGCCCGGCCCGGCGGATACGTACATCGCGTACGGCGAGGGTTGGGCGAACGTCTCCAACACCCCGTTCCGCGAGTACAAGCATTGGGTCCACGAGGGAGGCATCTCAACACCGCTCATCGCGCATTGGCCGGCAGGCATCAAGGCCCGCGGCGAACTGCGGAAACAGCCGGGGCATCTGATCGACATCATGGCGACCTGCGTCGACGTCGCCGGGGCGAAGTACCCAACGGAGTCGAACGGCAATCCGATCACCCCGCTGGAAGGCCGCAGCCTCGTCCCCGCGTTCGCCGACCGGCCGTTGGATCGTGCGCTCTACTGGGAACACGAGGGGAACCGCGCCGTGCACGAAGGGGATTGGAAACTTGTCGCCAAAGGCCCCGCGGGCAAGTGGGAGCTCTACAACATGGCCGCGGACCGCACGGAAATGCACGATCTCGCCGCAGAGCAACCCGACCGCGCCGCCGCCCTCCGCGCGAAATGGGAAGCCTACGCCGAACGGACCGGCGTGCTGCCGTGGATCTGGAAACCGGCGTATGGGGAAATGTCAAAATCCGAATGACGAATGTCAAAAGGTGATAACAAGCCAAGTCAAGTTCCGGTTGAATTCCGTCTTTCTGGCTGCATAGAGTGCAGCGATGGAAAGTCCGTCAGAACGTCTGAATCGAAGACTGCGCGTATTCGGGGCGTGCATGATCGCCGCGGGAACAGTCATTGCTTGGCTGGGACCGCCAGTGACAGACGAGTCGCGGCACCGCCCACACGTGTGGAGCCCAGAGGATATTTTCTTCACCGTTCTGGGCTGGACTTTGATTGGGATCGGCACAGTGGCAGTTCTCTACCGACTCTGCCGTGGTGTGAGAGAGTTCATGCGCAGTCGCGAATAGGTGAGTGACCAAGCTGGCGTTCCAGATCCCCATGCCTCAATTGGTCACTCGCGCTCAATTGAATCTTCAGCCCCAGCGGGGCGGCAGATCGTAGCCCCAGGCGTGAGCCTGGGGAATGCCGGCGTGATCCGATTCAGCCCCGGAGGGGCGACAGAAGTCGAGCGTCTATCAACTTCTGTCGCCCCTCCGGGGCTGCTTTGCGTATGGTGAGGCAACCCCAGGCTCACGCCTGGGGCTACGATCTTTCGCACCTTCGGTGCTGAAGGCGAAGCAGACGAGAACGCCTTCCTTTCGACATTCGGATTTCGTCATTCGACATTGGCCCCGTTCCGACCTCACCCGCGATCTGGTACAACTATCGTGCCGGGTATTCGTGCCAATGATCGAGGATCGTTCCACTGTGTCTGCCAAAGCCTGGGGAGGCGCCTTCGACGAGGCGACCGATCCCCGCGTCGAGAAGTTCACCGAGTCCATCAGCTTCGATGCCCGTCTCGCCGCGTGCGACATTCGCGGGTCGCAGGCGCATGCGCTGATGCTCGCCAAGGCCGGCCTGCTCACCGAGGCCGAGGCCAAGCTGATTTTCGAGACGCTCACTCAGATCGGCGCGGAAATCGCCCGCGGCGAGTTCGCGTGGAAGATCGAGCTCGAAGATATTCACATGCACATCGAGTCCGCGCTCATCGCGCGGACCGGCGATGTCGGCCGCAAGCTGCACACCGGCCGCAGCCGCAACGACCAGATTGCGAACGACCTCCGGCTCTACGTCCGCGATGCGCTGCGGCACGTCGATAAGCTGCTCGAAGACGTGCAACGGGCGTTCGTGCAGCGGTGCGAGCAGGATGCGGACGTCATCCTGCCCGGTTACACCCACATGCAGCGGGCCCAGCCGGTGATGGCGACGCATTACTGGCTCGCCTACTGCGAGAAGTATCAGCGCGACCGCGAACGATTGCATGACTGCCTGAAGCGGGTCACGGTGCTGTCTCTCGGAGCCGCGGCGCTCGCGGGGACGTCGCTCCCGATCGACCGGGAGGAAACCGCAAAGCTGCTGGACTTTTCCGACGTCGCGGCGAACAGTCTCGACGTCTCCAGCGACCGCGATTTCCTCGCCGAGGCGATTTTCGACCTGTCGCTGATCGCGGTACATCTCTCCGGCTGGGCGGAGGAATGGATTCTGTGGTGTACGACGGAGTTTGGCTTCCTCAAGCTGCCGGACGCCTACACCACGGGGTCGTCCATCATGCCGCAGAAGCGGAACCCCGACGTGCTGGAGCTGATCCGGGGCAAATCCGCGCGGGTGATCGCCGACGTGCAGCAGATTCTGACGCTGCTCAAAGGCTTGCCGCTCGCCTACAACCGCGACCTGCAGGAGGACAAGCTGGCGTTCTTCGACGCCTACGACACCGTTGCCGCATGCCTGGAGCTCGCCGCGGCGGTGGTCCGCCGGGCGCGATTGCAGCCCGATGTCATCAACTCCCGTCTCGAAGAGGGCTTCCTCGACGCGACCACACTGATGGAATACCTCATCCACCGCGGCGTGCCGATGCGAACCGCCCACGAAGTCGTCGGCAAGCTCGTCCGCCAGTGCGAATCGCAGCGCCAGACGCTCGCGGACCTGTCCGTCGCCGAATTCCAACAGGCGTGCGACCAGATCGGCGACGACGTCTACGGCTGGCTGGGCGTGAAGAACGTCGTGTCGCGGCTCACCAGCTACGGCAGCGGCGGCCGCATCCCCGTCCGCGACCAACTCGCCGAGTGGCATACCAGACTGCGTACGGAAGGATGACGGATTCGTCTTTGCATCGGCGTCTTGCTCGGGTGCCATGCTTGCAGCTTTGGGCAAGCATGTGATCTTTCATTGCAATGACGAAGACATGCTTGCCCAAAGCTGCAAGCATGGCACCCCGCGAAGACGACTGTTTCATGCGCACGCTCTGTCTCACCATCACCTACGACGGCGCCGCGTACTGCGGCTGGCAGCGGCAGCCGGATGGGCGGTCGTTGCAAACGGTCGTCGAGCGGGCGCTCTCGAAATTCACCGGCGAACGCATCCACGCGGCGGCTTCCGGGCGGACGGATGCGCGGGTGCATGCCGTCGGGCAACTCGTCAGCTTTCATACGGCGACGGACATCCCCGTCGAGGGGTTCCGCTGGGGGCTGGTGACGAAGCTGCCGGACGACATCGTGGTCCGCGACGTCGTCGAGCAGCCGTATGGTTTTCACGCCCGGTTCGACGCCGTGCGGAAGCGGTATCGGTACGTCATCCACAGCTCGCGGACGGCGTCGCCCTTCCTGCGGAACTACGTCTGGTGGCACCGCGGCCCGCTCGATGACGCCGCCATGCAAACCGCGGCCGACGTGCTCGTCGGCACGCACGACTTCCGTTGCTTCGAGACCAACTGGCCGAACCGTTCATCGAGCGTGCGGACGGTGTTTGAGGCCAAGTGGACGCGGTGCAGCGAATGGGAGCCGTGGTCCGATCAATGTCGAATGACCAATGTCGAATGTCGAAAGGAAGAGACGCGATTCTCTTCTCCGGCCCTTGGCCCTCAGCCCTTAGCCCTCGACTTCCTCTGCCTCGACATCACCGCGGACGGCTTCCTCTACAACATGGTCCGGGCGATCGTCGGCACGCTGGTCCAGGTCGGTCGCGGACGTTGGACGGCGGACGACGTGCGGCGGATTCTGGACTCGGGTGACCGCCGCGTCGCCGGGGACACCGCGCCGCCGCAGGGATTGTATCTGATGGATGTTCAGACCGTCGTCGATGAACAGCGGATCGCGGAGCGCGTCGCCCGATATCAAGCGAGGATGGCCAATGACCAGGGTTCGATGGTCAAGGATGAAGAGGTTCGCGACGACGAATAAATCGCCCAACTTACGCTTGCGGTTTCGCGGTCTTCAGAGACTCTCCGGCTCCCTCAGCGACGCCGCGTCGACGACAATCGAATCCGCGGCGAGATCCCCCAGCCGCTGCCGTTTGGCGAGCACGGCGACCATCGCGCCGCCGACGAGGTAGTTGAACTGGCCGTCGATGATGAGCAGGAACTGGCGGATCAACCCCCGCAGCACTCCGATCGGCTCCAGGGTGGTCCGAATCACGCGCAACCCGCAGATCAGCTTGCCCGGCGACCAGCCGTAGATTCCTTCCAGGGCGCCGAAGACGACGACGGTGGAGACACCGTACGTCAGCATTCCGAGCACCATGATGCCGATCGTCTTCAGCATCGCCACCTGATTCTGGCTCACCTGCTGGATGCTTTGCTCCAGGTCGAACGTCAGATACAGCCAGACCATCACGCCGACCATGGGCAGGGTATAGAGAATCGTGTCAATGGCGCGGGCCACCGCCCGGCGGCCGATCGACGCCAGCCGGACGGTCCGGTGCGCGAAGGCGTAGTTCGTGGTGCGGCACTTTTGCATGGCGATGTGCAGAATCGGCACGTACATCAGCAACAGCAAAATGGGAATCGGCAGAATGATCGCATACATCTTCGCGAACTGACCCAATGCGCCCGTGAAGATCGACTTGCCCTTGGCCGTTGACTGCGCCTGAAAGCCGCCGTTCGCGGTCAGCTCCCAGACCTGCACGCTGCCCGGCGGAAACGAATCGGCCAGCGCGAACGCCCGCCCGTCGGCCGTGGTCACCACGCCGTGATGCTCGCTCAGGCTGATCGGCAATGTCCCGAACGGCTGCCGTTCACCGTTCATCACCCAAGACGCCGTCAGCTTCTGTCCCATCGGCGGGCCGCTGGTTTCCACCACGGCCAGTTTTCCATCCAAATGCAGCGGCACGAATTCCGTCAGCAACTGGCAGGGAGTCCACGGATTGTCCGGCGTCGTCAAGGCCGTGAGCGCAGAGACGGCCTCGTCTGTCGTCCCCTCCGTCATCGGCTCCTCCGGCAGCGATTCGGCGAGCCAGTGCGCCGTTCCGTCGCCGAAGATCGCCTGGATGCGGCCCTCGTGGGGGATGACGTGCAGCCGTTGCGCGGCGCGCATCACGCCGGCGGTGACGGTCGCGGCGTTCGGCGGCAACGGCGTGGTGGCCGCCGGCAACGGCACGCGGCCGACGACGGTCCATTCCCCCTCGCCGAACTCCAGAACTCGCCATACGCCGGTTGCATCGCGGTCGACGATCCGCAGTTGGCCGGCCTGCAAGTACGGATTCGACGGCGCATTGAGCTTCAGCGCAGGATACGACGTGCTGCTGTTGCGGCCCTCGACGATGGCCACGTGGCCGGGGCCGACGCACCACAGTCGGTCGCCATCGGCCAGCAAAAAGTCGGGCGTGAAGCCGATCTGCAGGTCCGAATCCTCGACCCACTCGCCGGTCAGCGTCGCCGCCCTCAGAAACGTCAGCGGCTTCGGACCGGCGGTGCGCGTCACGGGCATCCATACCTGTTCCTTCCAGACCGCGGCTTTGTGGACTTCGGGGATCTCCATCTGGAACATCCCGCCGCCCCCGATGCTCATCATGCCGGGCATGAAGTAGAACGAGACCAATTGCGGCAGGATGAACTGCGCGAAAAAGAAGATCGCGCTGGCGACCGAGACGACGACCAGAAACGGCGTCTTGGTCTCCGCCGACTTGTACCCTTCAGGGGCGTCGAAATCGGTATCATCCAGCGTCGCGGGTTCGGTGGTCATTGGGTCTCGATTCATAAATGTGTCCCAGCCCCGAGCGCCAGCGAGGGAATTCTGACTCCATCGGGATCATTTCCCTCGCTGGCGCTCGGGGCTGGGAAGAATCTCACAACTCCCCGCTGACGGCGACGTTCATGATCGCCTCTTCCGTCCATTCGCTCGTCGGGCGGATTTCTTGGAGCCGGCCGCGGGACATCACGCCGATCCGGTCGCACACCGCCAGCAGTTCCGTCAGGTACGAGCTGATAAACAGCACCGCCTTCCCCTGCGCGGCGAGTTCCCCCATCAGCCGGTAGATCTCGGATTTCGTCCCCACGTCGATGCCGCGGGTCGGCTCGTCGAGCAGCAAGACGTCGGCGTCCTGATGCAGCACGCGGGCGATGGCCACCTTCTGTTGATTGCCGCCGGAGAGCTCCTGCACCGTCTGCTCGCCGCTGCGGCGTTTGACCTGCAACCGGTCGAGCCAGTGGTCCACCGCGGCCCGGCGTTTGGTCAGATTGAGCAGTCCGAACCGGGAGTACGGTCCGAGCCGGCTGTACGTCAGGTTGTCGGCCAGCGATCGCGACTGGGCGAGCCCTTCCTGCTTGCGGTCTTCCGAGACGAGACCCAGCCCCGCGCGGATGCGGTGCCGCGGCCCGCCGGTGAGCGCGACGCCGTTGATCGTCACTCGACCGCTGCGGACGGCGTCCAGCCCGAACAGGCAGCGGGCCAGCTCCGTCCGCCCTGCGCCGACCAGGCCGGCGAGGCCGAGAATCTCGCCGCGACGCAGTTCCAGCGACGCCTTCCGCGGCGCCCGGCGACCGCTGAGCTGGTCGAGCTTCAGCACCGATTCCCCCGGCGTGTGCGGCACCTGCGGGAACAACTCCGTCACCGTACGGCCGACCATCAGCGCGACGATCTGGTCCTCGCGCACGTCCTTCAGTAACCCGGCACCCACCGAGCGGCCGTCACGCAGCACCGCGTAGTCGTCGCAGATCGTGCGGACTTCTTCGAGGAAGTGACTGATGTAGACCACGCCCAACCCGGCTTGCTTCAGTCGCCGAATGACATCGAACAACCGGGCCGTATCGCGCTGCGTGAGCGAACTGGTTGGTTCGTCAAAGACGATCAGCTTGGCATCGAGCACCAAGGCCCGCGCGATCTCGACGAGTTGCTGCGCTCCGACCGACAACTCGCCGGCGGGCACGTCCGGCGACAAATCGGGATGCCCGAGCCACTCCAGCGCTTCACGCACTCTGGGGCGCTGCCGACTGCGCTGCAAGAGACCCCACGACGAGGCCTCCTGGCCCAGCATGATGTTGTCTTCGACCGAGAGATGCGGCGCGAGGTTCAGTTCCTGATAGATCATCGCGATTCCGGCCTGCCGTGCGGCGAGCGGTCCGGAAGGCGCAAACCGCTGCCCGGCGAGCGTCATTGTGCCGCTATCGGGCTGGTGCGCGCCGCTGAGGATCTTCATCAGCGTGCTTTTGCCCGCGCCATTCTCGCCGATGAGACCCAGCACGCGCCCCGACCGGACCTCCAGCGACACGTCTTCGAGGGCTTGCGTCGCCCCGAAGCGTTTCGAGATTTGTGAGACGGAGAGGAGGACGTCGTCGGTCGGCATGGAGCGACACCGCCAGGAGAATGCAAGCGCGACACGTCACCTATAGCACAGTCGTCGGACCGCGCTCAAGCAGCACAGCTTGCGAGAGCAGACGCCGGGTGCGCGGCTCGATTCTGGGTCGAATCAACGATGAATCCTCATCGGCTCTGCTCTTCAGTCCCAGTGGGGC
>JAWXBB010000066.1:0-7415 GCA_034439795.1 Planctomycetaceae bacterium
CCTCGTGATAGGCCGTCGTGGCGCGGGACGGTATGGATGCCGGAACCGTGGGTCGCGGCATCGGCGGCGCGGCGGCCACCGGGTTCAACGACGGAAGCTCTCCTTGGAGAGTGTACAGCTCGCGGAGCAACTCATCGGCGGCGGCCACCGTGACGGCCGGATCGTCGCGCAGCACGGCCGACGAGGCTTCGGCGATCTTCCGGGCGCGCTGCGCCGTCTTGATCGACTCTTCGATCTGCCCCGCGGCGGCCTGCCGGCGGGCGTCGTTCAGCAGGCGCTCGATCGTCGCGGCAAACCCGTTCTGCGGCGGCGCGGGCTGCCTCACCGGCGCGGGCTTCGTGTTGAACCACTTTCGGCCCGACTGAGCGGCACAGTCGTCCGCCGTGCCTCCGATGAGCGCGAGCGCGGCGACCGCGGACGGAGCCGCCTGCCACCAGAGTTTGACCATCCGCCCGTGCCGCGTGGATGCCGTTTGACCCGCCATGACCAGTCCCCCAAGCCGGACCGTCGGCGACGTGCAATTCACGGCGGACGGGCGCGACTCAGGGTCGGTTTCGGCCGGGCGAAGTCTGCGGCTGGAGTCGGATCGTTCGGTTGACGGGAATGTAGCGATTCCGCCGGTCGCACGGGCGGAGCACGCTTCGCAGTCCACCCAAGTTGACGATTGAGACAGAGCGAAGGAAGCGTCCTCCGTGCGGTTGGCCCAAAGAAGCGGTTTCCAAACCGCATGGTCTTACGCCGAAGGCGTAGCATCACACAGCCCAGGGTCGCGAGTCTGCGAGCGCACCCTGGGTGGTGATCGATGACGAACCCATACCCTGAAAGGATTTCATCGGGGTTGGACGACGCCCGTGATGCGACCCTTTCAGGGTCGATGCACCTCGCACGCCATTTCTCCAGGGTGCGCTCGCCGACTCGCGACCCTGGGCTGTGTGATCGAACGCCTGCGGCGTACTCGACCACCGATCAATGTTCCGCCACCAACGGCACCTGCCAGATCGGGTTTTGAAACCGCTGCTAAACGCACACCATCAAGGAACGGACGCGCCACGCTCGGAGTTGGCGCTGCCTCGCCCCGCCAACCCCTGCGAGACCTTGTCCACAGCGGGCTCGATCCACTCGACCGCCAGCCAGATGACGGCGGTGCCGTCGCGGCTGCTGGTCAGCACCTGGCGGCCATCGGGCGAGAACGAGACACTGGTCACGTCTTCGGTGTGCCGGTCGAGCGTCAGAATTTCCTTGCCCGTGCGGCTGTCCCAGAGTTTCGCGGCCTGATCCTGGCTGCCGGTGAGGACGCGGCGGCCGTCGGGGGCGAACGCCACCGCGGCGACCGGGGCGGTGTGACCCGCGAGCGTTCGTTCGCATTCGCCCGTCGCGACGTTCCACAGCTTCGCCTCGTTGTCTTCGCTGCCGGTGATGAGCCGCGTGCCGTCGGGCGCGAAGTCGGCGCTCAGCACGGCCCACTCGTGACCCGCGAACGTGCGGACGGTCTCGCCCGATTCCACGTTCCACAGCCGGGCGGTCTTGTCGTTCGAGGTCGTGACGATTTGCAAACCGTCGCGCGTGAAGGCGGCGAACCGGACGCGGTCGTCGTGACCGGCGAACGTCTTCACCACCATCGCCATCGCGGGTTCGCCGTCTTTCGCCGGGACGACGGACCAGAGCTTGGCGGTACCGTCGTCGCTGGCGGTGAGGACGTACCGGCCGTCGGGCGAGAAGACGGCGGTGTTGATGAACGCCGTGTGGCCGCCGTCGAGCTTCACCACGGCCTGGCCCGACTGCACGTCCCAGATTTTCGCCGAGTTGTCCCAACTGCCGGTGACGATCCAGCGGCCGTCCGGCGAGAAGTGGGCCGACGCCACCGCCCCGTGCGGGCTGAAGCTCATTCGCTCGCGGCTGTTCTTGATGTCCCACAACCGGGCATCGCTGCCGCCGACGGTGAGGACTTCCTCGCCCGGCGCGAACACTGCGGCCCACAACAGGCCGCCGGTCCGCTTCAGATCGACGAGCGGACCGAGCGCCCCGTCCGCGGACGGCGTCTGCAATTCGCGGCCGTCGGACAGATCCCACAGCCGAACCGTGCGGTCCTCCGCCTGCGCGGTCAGCAGCCGCGTGCCGTCAGAAGACAGCGACAGCGAATGCACCAGTTCAGGGAAGGGACCGATGGTGTGCGTCACGGTGTTCGTCTTCAGATCCCAGACGCGGATCAACCGGTCGCCGCAGCTCGTGACCAGCACGGTTTCGTCGGGACTGAGTGCCATTGTGAGGACGGCGTCGGGATGCTTGAGGATCGACTGGTCCAGTTCCTTCCCGGTCGCGGCGTCCCACTGGCCGACGGTCTTGTCGCTGCTCGCCGTGAGGATCATTTTGCCACCGTCGAAGAACGCGACCTCGGTGAGCCGGCCCGTGTGCCCCTTGAGCGTCTGGACGGCCGCGCCGGTGGCGATGTCCCACAGCACGCCGTTTCCTTTGCCATCGCCGGTCAGCAGGAATTTGTCGTCGGGCGAAAACGCGACTGCGGAGACTTCCGCCTTGTGATTGGGGAACGATTTCACGAGCTTGCCGGTGGCAATCTCGAACAATTGGGCCTCGTTCTTATTGCCGCCGGTGACGAGCCACTGCTCGTGATGCGACACGGCGGCGGCGGCGGCGCGGCCGGTCTTGTCCAGCCGCGCGAGCTGCGTCCCGGTGGCGACGTCCCACACGCGGGCGGTGTTGTCCACCGCCGCAGTCAGCAGCTTGCGGCCTTGATCGAAGAACACAGCCGTCGACGCCAGGAACGAATGCCCCTCCTCGAACGTGTGCTGCGCCAGACCCGTGCGGGCGTCCCACGTGCGGGCCGTCCGGTCGCGGCTGGCGGTGACGATGAGCTTCTGATCGGGCGAGAACGACGCGGCGAGCACGGCGTCGTCGTGCCCTTCGAGACGGCGTCCCTGCAGCGACCGCAGCTCCTCGTAACCGGCGATGCTCCATTCGCGGACGGTGGCGTCGTGGCTGGCGGTGAGCAGCGTGCGACCGTCGTTCGACAGCGCGACGCCGCGCACCCAGCCGTCGTGCCCGCGGAACGATTTGATCGGCGTGCCTAAGGCGAAATCCCACAGCCAGACGGTGTTGTCCTGGCTGCCGCTGAGGAGCAGCGACCCATCATGCGAGAACCCGAGCGCGCGAACGGCGGTCGCATGGCCGTCGAGTTCGCGGTACTTTGCCGGCGGGACGACGGGCTTTTGCTGTCCGAGATTCTTGAAGTCGGCCTTCACGACCTCCTCCGGCCGCCAGACGAGAATGCGGCGATCGTATCCGCCGGTGACGACCGACTTGCCGTCCGGCGCGAACGCCGCGCAGTACACTGGCCCGCGATGCCCCGTGAAGGCGGGGTTCGGCTGGTTGTTCGACAGATCCCACACCACGGCGGTGGCGTCCTGGCTGACCGTCACCACCTGCGTCTCATCCGGCGAGAACGCGGCCTGCCAGACCCACCACGTGTGACCGCGGAGGACTTTCAATTCTTTGGCTGATGCGACATCCCACAGCCGCGCGGTTTTGTCGTACGACGCCGTCAGCAGTTTCGTGCCGTCCTTTGAGAACGCGACGCTGAGGACTCCGTCGTCGTGACCGGACAGCGTCGCCGTTTTTTTGCCGGTCGCGACGTCCCACAGTTGAACGTAGCCGTCGTCGTCGTCGCTGCCAGTGGCGAGCCGCGTGCCATCGGGCGAGAACGCGACCGCGTGGACGTAGATCCCGCCGTGCTTCAACTCGTGCAGAACCTGGCCGGTTTTCAGATCCCAGATGCGGGCCGCGCCGTCCCAGCCGCCGGTGGCGAACTTCGTGCCGTCGGGTGATAGGGTGAGCGCATCGAGCGGAGCCTGGGCCTCGAACTTGCGGCTGCTTTGGCTGCACAGGTGCATCAGCCGGCCCCACTCCCAGTTGCGGAGGTCGGGCTTGCAGGCTTCCAACAACACGCGGGCGGCGTCGAAGGCGTTCTCGTCGATCTTCGCCGCCGCGAGACCGATCTGGGCGATGTACGCCTCGTACTCTTCCTTCCGCTTGGCAATCTCCTCCTGCTTGCGGGCCTCTTCGGCTTCGAGTCGCTTCTCCTCGGCGAGATCGCGGGCGGTAACGGCGTCCTTCTTCGCGACCTCTTCCTGCATCCGCGCGACTTCGGCCTCCTGACGTTTGGTCTCGGCGAGATCTTTGGCCTCGACCGCGTCCTGCTTCGCCAGCGTTTCCTGGTCGCGGGCCTCGTCGGCGGCTTTCTTCTCGGTCTTGGCGACCCCCTCCGCGGTGCGGGCCCGGTCGGCTTCGTAGCTGATCCAGAAGAACGCCACCGTCACGGTCGCGAACACCGCGGCGACCAACCCGATCGCCATCCGCCTCATCGCCGCCAGTCGAGACTTGCGGGCTTCGCGTTCGGTGCGGTCCCCCTGCAACTGCTTCAACAACGATTGATGGCCGGGATTGTCCGCATCCAGCAGCGACAGGCCGAGGTCGAAGTCCCCCTTGCGGCGGGCGCTGTCGGCGTAGGCCTGCTGCGCGTCGGCGATGCCGGTGGCGGCCCGCTTGTTGCCGGCCCACAACTCGTGGGCCTCCTGGAAGCCGAACAGGGCCTTCGCATACGCCTGGTAGTCGTCCGTCCTCTTCGCGTCGGCGAGGTCTTCCTCGGCCCGGCTCGACAGCAGGATGCTTTCCGAATGCGACTGATAATCGCGGATCGCCGCCTGGAACGACCGGACGTCCTGATACCGGTTGGCGGGGTCGGTGGCCATCGCCTTGAGCGCGACGTCGACCAGCTCGCCGGTCTTGTCGGTCGGGACGATCTCGTTGCGGGCCGCCGCCATCAGGCACTTCATGGCGTTCTTGCCCTGGTGCGGCGGCTTGCCCGTGAGGATCTCGTAGAGCATCGCGCCGAGCAGGTACACGTCGCTGAGCGCCGTGATCTTGTCGAGCGGGCCGGTGGCCATTTCGGGGGCCATGTACGCGGGGGTGCCCCCCATCGACGACGTTTCGGTGATGCTCGCCGATTTGCGGAACCGCTTTGACGGCTGGGCGAGGCCCCAGTCCATCACCAGCACTTCGCCGAACTCCCCGAGCATCGTGTTCTCGGGCTTCAGGTCGCGATGCACCACGCCACGGGCGTGCGCGAACGCCACGGCGTCGGCGACGCGCATCAGAATGTCGAGATTCTCGGACAGTCCCTTGTCGCCGATGACGTCGTCCCAGGGGGTGCCCTGGACCTTCTTCATCGAATAGAACAGCGCGCCCTGTTCGTTCCGGCCGACGTCGTAAATGGGGACGATGTTCGGATGATCGAGGTCGCCCGTGACGACCGCCTCGGCGAGAAACTTCGCCTTCTGCTTCTCCTGCCCGGCGGCGGCCCCCTTGATCATCTTGAGGGCAACCTGCCGGTCGATCGAGGTCTGGCGGGCCTCGTAGACGATGCCCATGCCCCCTTCGCCCAGAATCTTGACCAGCTCGTACTCGGGGTCTTTCGCGCCGGGGACCGGGGCGAGTTTCACGTCCCTGAGTTCGCGGGTCTTGATGACCAGCGTGCTCTTGGGGCTTTTGACCTTGTCCTTTTCCTTTTCCTTCCCCTTCAGCGTGCGGTCGGGCCGCTCGTTCGCGTCGTCGTCGCCCCAGTGCGATTGCAGCGTTTTGAGCATCACCTCGGGAACGTCGTCCGAGACGAACGTCTTGTCCGATCCGGCGGACTGCTCTTCGGGGCTCAATTCGGTGACGATCGTCCGGTCGGATTCGCCGTCGTCATCGCCGCCGTGCGAATCGGAGACGAACGTCTGGTCCGCTCCCCCGCCGGCCCCCACCTCCATACCGATGGTCTTGAGCGAAGCTTCCGGATCGCCCGGCTCGACTTCGTCGGATACCTGCGTGTGGCCGGCGTCCTGCTCGCCGCTCTCTGGTGTCGACGGCGTCGCGGAATTCCCGCCGGAATTGCCATCGCTCCAGTGACCGGAGGCGACCGTCTTGAGCGCTTCCTGATCGGACGCCGCCGAACCCGACCCGCTGCCGGAAGCCTCAGAGGAAGCGGAACCGGTATCGCGGCCAACGTCGTCCACATCCACGGCCGGCTTGAGGCCCAGATCGAACCCGCCGCCGATCGAGCCGGACAGCATGTTCTGCGGCGCGGCGCCGTCCTCGCCGCTGCCTGCGGCGTCGGCGAGCGAGGCCCCCATCGGCCCGGACGAGTCCTCGGACGAGACGAACGTCGCGTTCGATTCGGCGGAGCTGTCGCCCGACACGCTGACGCTGTCGGACAGCCGCTGCTGGCAGGCCGAGCAGATCCCGGTGAGCAAATCGGGCCCTTTGACCCGCGATCCGCAACGTGGACACTTCAACATGGCAATCGGCCCCCGGCGGGGAAATGTCGAATGACGTATTCCCAATGTCGAATGGAAAACCCCTGGGAACTCAGAAACGAACTAACTCGCTAAGCGATCCGGCGACCCCGTTTCGACATTCGGATTTCGACATTCGACATTTCCAATCCACTCTACCAGACCGAATCTGCGCGTCCGTTGCCATCCCCAACCCGGACGACGCTCGAAGTTCGATGAGGCGGTTTCGCCACGTGTCATTCCGCTCCGTATTTCCGTAACAACCGGGCCGCGCGACGGAACGTCGACCGGACCGGTTTGGTCAGCATCGCCGGAGCGACGGCCGCCCCCGCCGCGGCGTAAATAGCGACATCATCATCAGTCGCCGCTTCGAGATCGTCGAAGGCGAGGTCGTCTTCGGCGGCCTCCGCGACCGCCTGCCGGAACGCCCGCTTCGCGCGCCACGAGCTCCATGTGGCGACCGGTTCCGCGTTGTCGTTCGCTTCGACGGCGGCGTTCTCCGGATCGAGGGCGTCCGCGGGCGCGCCGACGTCGTCCGGCATGGGAGCCGCGCCGTCCATCGCCGGTTTGGCCTTCATGCCCGGCGGCCGGTCGCGCGTGGCGTCCAGGTCGTCGGAGATCTTCCCCTGCCGCACTTCCACGTCCTGCAACAGCCGGGTTTGCGATTCGCCCGGCTCGCGGAGCGAGAAGCGATAGCGACCGTCGGGCAGATCGCGGATCACACCGTCGATGTCGTCGAGCACGTCCTCGGACAGGACCACCGTTTGGACGATTTTGCCGTCGGGGCCGATGACCTCCAGCACCACGACGCGCTCGTCGGTCTGCAGCTCTTCCGCTCCCTCCGCGAGTTCGCTGACCAGACTGCTGGCGGGAGGCGCTTGAGGCGCCGCGAGCAGCGAGGCGTCGAGTTTCGAGCCTTCGGGGAAGTTCAACAGCTTGACTTCCGGCGTCGTGTCGAACACGAAGCTGGCCAAGCCCTCGCCGGGGGTCTTGAACACGCCCGTGAACAGCGTTTGATTGAGCACGCCGACGTCGTTGGGGCCGAGCACTTCGCCGCCGGCGGCGAAG
>JAWXBB010000067.1:0-3484 GCA_034439795.1 Planctomycetaceae bacterium
CATTATTCTGTCCACGATGCTCTGCGGGAGCCGGCCTGCAAAGTCTCAATGAAGGCTCCCCGCCGATGTAGATGGGACGGGCGCGCAACCGTCACGGCTCCGCAGGCCGGTCCAGCGCCTCAAGCCGCTCGCGGGCCCGCGTCCGTTCGGCTGGCGCCGCCTTCGGGCTCGACTCAAGCAGGCGCAACGCTTCGGTCAGATGCCTGCGGGCAGCGTCGATTTCGCCAGCGTTCGCGAGACAACCTCCCAGCACCCGGCGTCCTTGCTGCCAACCAACCGCATATAGGCCTCGTTGACGAGCGCCGTCGGTTGGAGGGCGTGATCGCGCCGCTCCTTGGACATCTCCCGACGAGCCAGTTCCCGCAGTTTGTCGAAGAGAAGCGCAGCGAGATCCCTCACGGCCTTGGCATCGCGCGACTAGTTCGTCCACAGGGCCTCAGCGCTCTGCGAGTTCCCCGCGACCCGGACGATTTCTGACCGGCACCGGGTTGTAAGAGCGCAAAAGCATACGAAAGGGGCAAGTTTCATGTCCGTGAGGACGCGACATCGCCTCGTTTGGAGCAGCTATGAACCTTCGAAATACCTTCCTCTTCGCGACTGCGGTGGTCCTCTCCGGCGCGAACCTCGTTCACGCCGACGCGACCTACTCGTGGCGCTACTACCGGCCCGGCAACACCGGCATTCAAGGGGACTACAACGAGTCAATGTTCATCGACTCGGATGGCGATCCGTGGATCGGTGGATACAACCCCGCTTTCGAGGAGGGCGGTGTTGCAAAATTCATTCAGGCCGAGAACCGCTGGATCAACCTGTCGAACGTCGATTACCCGGTGATCGGACATCCTGACGACGTCGGCACGACGCGGGTGAGCGACATGGTTGCGGACGGGCTGGGGCACCTCTGGCTCGGTACGTGGCGCGGTGCACTTCGAATGGACCTCGCAACCGGTGGCAGTTCGCTCGTGAAATACAGCGGTCAGAACTCGCCGCTTCCCGGCGGGCTCACGCGGGATGTGACGCTCGCGCCTGACGGCACGATCTGGTTCTCCGCAGAGTCAACCAGTTGGGGCGATGGCGGCCTGACCCGTTACAACCAGACGACCAACGTGTGGACAAACTTCCCCGGCCATGGCGGCGGCAAGATTGCAGCGCAGCCTCAGCCGCGCGGCGGATACTACCTATGGACCGCGACAGGCGGCTTCAACGGCATGTCGCGCTGGGACAGCACGACAAACATCTGGAAGAACTATCCGTTCGCGTCCGGACAACCGGCGGCGCTGGTGTCGCTGGATTCGACGGACGATGCGGGCAACGTGTGGATGATGCGCTGGATCGGCAATCAGGGCGTGCAGAAGCTCGATTGCATTCGCCCCGACGGCACGTGGGTTTCGCCCGCGCTGCCGCCGCAGAATCCAGTCGTTGCGGTTGCGGCGCTCCGCGCGTTTGGCACGATGCAGGCGCTCATGGTCGACGGTTACGCGCATCTCTACCGATTCGACGGATCATCGTGGACTAACTTGGGTCTAGTGCCTCACGACGGTTTCATCGATGACCTAGACATCGACGCCGCGGGCAACGTCTGGCTGTGCGGAACGGGAACCGGAGGAGCACTTCGTCGAGATGCCCGGACGGGCGATTGGCCGCGCTATCGCGTCACCAACACCAGCCAGTTCGACTTCTTCAACAACGACATAGCGATTGACGAGCAGTCGGGCGACATCTATGCGTGCGCCAATGCCTCGTCGGGGATCGGCGGGATGGTTCGATTCGACGGCGTTCGGTGGACCGGCTTCGTGAATGAGTTGGGGTACGGGCTGACGGCGCCGTGGCCCTTCCTCGGGGCGCCCACCAGTGAAGCCGTCTATGTTCGACCTTCCAACGGCTTCGTCGTCGCCAACCCGATCAACAGTTTCACCCACGAGTTTGACGGGACATCGTGGACGCCGATTCCGGGCGGCGCAGATCAGGTCGAGCAGTACGTCGAAGACTCGCTCGGCCGCCTGTGGGGAATGGGCCACTACGGCGGCATGGGAATCTACGAGGACGGCGGCTTCACGCTGGTCGACACTGGTGGGTGGAGCGGACGACTCCAGCGCGATCCAGATCGACCCGGAACCGTCTGGGCCAATGAGGAGTGGAGAATCCTGCGCACTGACGGCGCGTACAGCTTCGCGCGGACCGCCGAGGATTTTTCTACTCCTAGTGTCGCACTCGAGACGTTCGGAGGACTCGCTGTTGACCACGATGGCGCGGCGTGGGTGGGATGCACACTCCACAACCGCAGCGGAACGATCGGCTCTGGACTCATTCGTATCGACGCCGACACCGGCACCCACACCCTGCTGAATTCCTTCGACGGCTGGCCCTTCCCGGGAGAGTTTGTCTACCCGCTGCGGGTCACGCCGGACGGGAAGCTCTGGATGGCATACGAAGGGGGACAGTTCCCTGATTTTGTGCGCGGCCTTTGCTGGTACGACGGCACCAACGTCGGCGATTTCCCCGCACCGCCGAATGGCGAGCCGCAATGGGGCGGGCTGCCGCATGCGGCGATCAAGGACATGGAGATCAAGATCGTTCCCAACGGCTACGAACTCTGGATGAGCTGCCTGAGCCGCGGCATCGCGGTGCTCACCGTCACGCCATCGACGGCAGTTCCCAGTGACCTCAACGGCGACGGCGCGGTGGGCGCAAGTGACTTGGCAATGCTGTTTGGGGCGTGGTCGTGATGAGCAGTACTCGCGCAGCCAATGCAAACGAACTTCAAAGGAAACTAGTCATGACTCGACGTGAACTTGGAACAACCTCCACCTTGCGCGCGACGCGCCCCAGCCGCGTGACCGCGGCAACCTTGGCCATCGGCGGATGCATCGCTCTTGCCTCTGCGGTCTCCGCGTCGCCATCAGACTCTTCTCTCAACGTGCCTTGGCAAGTCACCATCACCGATCTTGGCTTGCTTCCCGGCGGCATCTACTCGTCGGGCTACGCAGTCAACGACACCGGCAAGATCACCGGCACTGCCTACGACTCAACGGGTGCGCTGACGAACGTCCAGTGGGTCAACGGTGAGATCTCGATCATGCCGGGCTTCGATCCGTCCGGCGCGTCGATCCCTGAGGATCTGAACGACGCGGGTGAAGGCGCCGGGCGCTTGGTCATCGGCGTGTTCCTCTCCTACGGCATCTACTGGGACAGCCAGAACAACGCCTTCGCCTGCGAGGGCCTGCCCGGCGGCGGCTCCAGTCTCACGAAGGCCCACGGAATCAACGCATCGGGGCAGGTCACAGGCATCGCCAAAGAGGGCTCGCCTAACTTCTTCGGTCACGCGGTCGTCTGGCTTAAGAACGCACTTCAGTCCGATCTCGGCTTCATGGGCGGCGGCACCTACTCTGAGGCCTATGGCATCAACGACCTCGGCCACGTCGTCGGCGTGGCGGCAATCGCGAACACCAATCAGCATGCCTTCCTTTGGCAGAACGGCCAGTAC
>JAWXBB010000068.1:0-4824 GCA_034439795.1 Planctomycetaceae bacterium
AACCATGCTGTGGTCTACCTGGCGACGCGAACACCAGGCCATCGCAAAGCGATGCCACTACGCGAGACGAAAATACGATGCGCTACTGTAGTACTAGTTACCACAGCTAAGCCCGCGAAGCGTAGTAAGAATGAAGGCACTAAGTCTGCGCGAAGCAGCAAAACACGTCGGCGTGCATCACGCGACTCTCGCTCGGTGGATTCGTGATGGTGAAGGCCCACGTGCCTTCATCAAGTCCGGCAGGCGCACGGTCATTCGTATTCAGCAAATTGATCTCGATTCGTTCATCCGCCGCAACTCGCGCGGGGGTCGGTAGTCCTTATGCACCTCGTGGAACCAACAGGTCGAAAGCTGAAGTGGGACATCCGCTTCCGCAACCACGACGGCAAGATCGTCAGGGTTCCTGGTGATCGCAAGGAACCTGCCGCACGCGCCATCGGCGAGCGCATTGAGATGCTCGTCAAGGCAAAGGCAGCAGGCGACCCGCCCCCGGCCATCCTTTCAACGTGGATCGCCAACCTTCAGTCCGAATTCGCGGCTCGGCTTAGCGAACTCGGCCTCATTCCCTCGGCACAAATCGAACGCAGCAAAGGAATGGATGAATTGGTGCGCTTGTGGCGCGAGGTCGTCCGTGGCCGGAACAACAACGGCAGCGATCATGCCGATCAGCAGGCGGGCAAAGCGGAGCGGGTTGTGAGAGCAGTCGGCGCGGTCGATTTCAGGGGTTTCGATCCGGACACAGTGACCGAGAAGATCAACGGGTTCAAGATCGAATCTCGTAAGGTCAAGAAACCGATTTCGATGACGACCCGTCGGAGCTACGGCATCGCGATCAAAGATTTTACCTGCTGGCTCTCGAAAAAGTTGAAACTGGCCGACCCGCTCGCGGACATGCCTTTGCCCAGTCCGACTGCTGACATCGAATACGAGCGCCAGCCGCTGACCGTTAAGGAGTTCCGCAGTCTGATGGCGTACCTCGATTCGTTCGAGACCTACAACTGTCAGCGATCCCGATGGACGGCACAGGATCGCAAGCTGATCTACTTGACCGCCGTCAACACCGCCTACCGGCAGAAGGAACTCAGGCGTCTTCGCGTGTACAACTTGTACTTTGATGAGAAGCCCGCCGTGGTTGCACTGAAAGCCCGTGACGCAAAGAACAAGCGGAAGGGCGAACTGCCAATCGGGGTCGAACTCGCTATGCTTCTCAAGCGGCACGTCGCAAAGCTGGAACCGGACGATCCGATCTTTCCGTTTCCGGCGACGCGCGGCGCGGTTATGGACATGCTGCGACTTGATCTGGCGGGCGCGGGTGTTCCCCTGAAATTGCCGGGCGGCGAAGTTCGCGACTTTCACACCTTTCGCTCGACGGCAATCACGTGGTGGCTCGATGTCTACGGCCTGAAACCAAAGCGCGTGCAACTGTTGGCTCGGCTGTCCGACCTCCGGATGGTCAGTAACTACAGTCGGAACATGCGGATTGAGGATTTCGGATGGCTGGATGAGGGTCCTACGCTGGTTCCGGCAGCACTAGCATGCAAGGCCCGTTGAGTGATGATTATCGTGCTCGGGCCAACCGTGCTTCAGCGCAGCCGTTCCGCTGCTGGCAGTGCCCGTCACATCCACCCGTACGAAACATTGGCTATGACATAAGTTCATCGTTTTTATGTACTTAACTTCGATTTAGGACGTTGTGCCGACGTTGTTCCGATTTTTCTCTTGCAATCGCCCATAGCCGAGTTATTATTCCGGAACAACGCTGGAACAACAAGGAGTAAGAACTATGGCAGAACTAAGAGCTACGTTGAGCAAGGGGCGATCCGGCTGGTGCGTGATCTTCAGACATCCGGTCGCGAAGGCGGCAGACGGGAAACAGAAGTTGCGCGTTCGGCGAGGGTTGGGGACACGGGATGACGCTGAAGCGCAGCGACTCGTTGATCAATTGAACAGAGTCCTCGGCGATGCGGAGTATTGGTCCCTCGCGGCGAAGTCGAAAGCCGAGGCATCCTACAATCCCAACGTGGTCGCGGCATTCTACGACCACCTCGAACCCGACCGTCAGGACGGCTGGGCCGAGCGCGAACGGGTGCTCCCCCTACCGACGAGCGATGACGGATTCGCGAGAGTCCAGTTTGTCGGGACAACGGGCGCGGGAAAGACGACGGTCGTGCGGCAGTTCCTCGGGACAGACCCGGCGACTGAACGCTTCCCGTCTACCTCGGCAGCGAAGACGACCATTGCCGACATCGAGATCGTCATGACCGAGGGCGATTTCAAAGCGGTCGTTTCGTTCATTCCCCGCAATCAGGTCCGGCAATACATCATGGAGAGTGTGATCGCAGCGGTAACTGCGCTACTCGACGGTAGCCCCTCGTCTGAAGTCGCACGACGATTCATGGAACATGGCGAGCAGCGATTTCGCCTGAGTTACATCCTCGGAAGCATCAACCCACAGCGAGAGAATGGCGAGGGACTCTTCGACGAGGACGAAAGTGAAAGCGAGATCGCGGGTGAAGCCGAGGTGACCGACTCCGAAAGGCATGAGAACGCCGAAACGCTGCGCGGGTTCCTTAGCGATATCGCCGAGTTGGCGCAAGCATCGAGAAGCGATTTCGAGGCGGCAGCGCGGGATTTCCAAATCGATCTGTCTAAGACCACCAAGCAGGACCGCGATGTGCTGCAGGAGTTGGTCGAAGAGCAACTTCTTCAGAAGGAGAACTTTCACCAAGTAGTGGACGCGGTGCTCGACGAGGTTGAATCCCGATTCGACTACGTGACCGAGGGTGAGCTTCGACGTGGCCGCGAAAAGTGGCCGGAAGTCTGGACTTACGAAACGAATCATGCGAACCGCTCAGAATTCATCCGTGCAGTCAACCGCTTCTCAAGCAACTTCGCGCCGAACTTCGGCCGACTGTTGACGCCCATCGTTGACGGCATCCGCGTAGCCGGACCGTTCAGCCCGCAGTGGAGCGATGGAGAGGTTCCAAAGCTCGTGCTCATGGATGCTCAGGGCATCGGCCACACGGCAGACTCCACGTCCTCCATTTCGACCGGAATTACCCGTCGTTTTCAAAGTGCCGACGTAATCGTGCTCGTGGACAACGCAGCGCAGCCAATGCAAGCTGCGGCGGTGGCGGTGCTGTCCACCGTAGTGTCAAGCGGTCACGAGGGCAAACTTGTCGTCTGCTTCACACACTTCGACGAGGTGAAAGGCGACAACTTGATGGGCGTTGAGGCGAAGAAGGACCACGTCGTCGGATCATTCTACAACGCGGCGCAAGCGATTGGAAAGCAGTCAGGGCGTGAGGCAGAGCAGGCACTGAAGCGCCTGATTCCCGAGCGGCTGGCGTTTCTCGCGAAGATTCACCAGCCGTTGAGAGGTGGCGGAAAGCTGACGAAGGACCAGTTCGAGCGAATGCTGAAGATGTTCGAAAGTTCGATCATTTCGCCCCCCGCGCCTCAGTACCATCCCATCTACGACGTGGCGAACCTCGTGCTGGCGATCCAACGCGCCACGCAGGAGTTTCACGACCGTTGGAAGGGGTTGCTCGGCATGGGGTCGAGATCAGGCGTGGCCCCGGAACATTGGACGCGAATCAAGGCGCTGACCCGCCGTCTGGGCGTTTTCAAGGTTGATGAGTACGACTCGCTGCGGCCCGTCGCGGACCTGATCCGTCTGCTACAAGCACAGATCAGTTCATTCCTCTCCGAGCCGCTGAAATGGAACCCGTCGCCGCCCCCGGAAAACAAAGATGCCGAGAAGGCTCAAGCAATTGATGCTATTCGTCAGGAGGTCTTTCGACGCCTACACGAATTGTCCACGAAGCGCGTGCTTGAAGAGCGTATCAGCGGCTGGAATGAGGCATACGAGCATCGAGGGACCGGCTCGACCCGCGTCCGTGCAAGGGACATCATGGGGCTGTACGAATCCGCCGCACCTGTCCCCAACGAAATGCCGGGGCCGGACACGAACGAATTCTTGTTCGAACTGCGCGAGCTTGTTGCTGAGTCAGTGCTTTCGAATAAGGGAGAGTTGCTCGGCTGGTCGAGAGATTTCGTGGAGGCTGCATGACGCCCGTTAATCAGACATCGGAGCAGTCTTGCTGCATTGCCTGTCTTGAATCGGTCTTCGCCGACGCATGGCCGTCCGAGCGGCTTGATGAGGCCGAGATCATTAGGCGCGGAGTGGCGACTATCGAGTCGAACGGAACCATCTGGGTTCCCGACCATCTTGAACTTCTCTTGGAGAAGGTTGTCGGTAAGCCGGTGAAGGTGACTTCACAAGTTGGCACGGCGAAACTTCAAGCGGAAGTTGATGCTGGTAAGTTCGTTCTGCTGTTCACGAGGGAGGCTAGTGGCGGTTTGCATGTTGTGCGCTACGGTGGCGATGATGGGACAGGCATCAGAGTCATGGAACCCGCCAGCGGGGCGATTGAGATCAGGGATGCAGCATGGCTTAGCAGTCACACCCTCGACGCCCGGATATTCGACCTACCCGCGCCGCCGACACCGCCCGGCGAGCCGGGAACACGGCCGTTGATCCGGGAGAACCGCTCGCCGTAGGGATAGGGGTCGGGAAATGTTGTGGGGCGCAAAGTAGTGCGCACCAAGCGCTATCTCAGCGACCATGCGCACCACTTTAGGGGCGCTTTGGGCGACCGGTTCGATGCCCCAAAACGTGCGAAAACCCTCGTAACCACAAGGATTATGAGGGCTTTCGTTGAGCGAGCGCGACGGGACTCGAACCCGCAACTTCCGGATCGACAGTCCGGTACTCTAACCAATTGAGCTACGCGCCCTTTTTTCTGCGAGCCAAACAATTTA
>JAWXBB010000069.1:0-4987 GCA_034439795.1 Planctomycetaceae bacterium
GCGTCCTGCATGCCGACGAGGTGCATCATCGTGAAATTCGCCGGCGCGAACGCATCGGTCAACTGTCCGGCCGCTTCCAATTGACGACGATAGTTGAGGCCCGTTTCGTAGCGGTGATGCCCGTCGGCGATGAACACCGGCTGGTCGCGCAGCCCGACCTGCACTTTGTTGATGACCGCGGGATCGGTGACGACCCATAGTTTGTGCAGCACGCCGAGATGGTCCGTCGCCTGCACCGCGGTCAGCTTGAGGCAGACGTCGTCGAGCGCCTGCTGCACGGTCCCCGATTCATCCGGATACAGTCCGAAGATCGGCGACAGATTTGCCTTGCAGGCGTTGAACAACGCGAGCCTGTCCGCCTTTGGGCCGGACAACGTCTGCTCGTGTGGAAACACCTGACCGGCGCCGAACTCCTCCAGCCGGATGCGACCGAGAAATCCGCGACGGACGAACGTCTGCCCGGCCCAGTCGAACTGCTGCGTGTAGACGTAGATCGCGTCCTCCGGCTCCTGCCGCAGCACGCCGTCGAGCCGCCAGTGCTTCCAGAACCCCGCCGCCCGGCGGTAGCGCTCGGCGTCGTTGGGATCGCCGGGTTCGGTCCGGTTGAGCTCCAGCCGGATGACGTTGCACGGATGCCGCTTGTACAACTCGGCCTGCATCGCCGGGTCGATGACGTCGTACGGCGGACAGACCACGTCCGACAGCGCACCGACCTGGGCGAGATCGTACCGCCAACCGCGAAAGGGACAGACATCGACCATGCGGATTCGTTCCTGGGAGAATCAATCGCCCCGGATGATACCGCGGGCACCATGATGATGCGACGCGCCGGTTAGCCGCGACCCGGAGGCTTTGCGCAGGGGAGCGCTCTGCCCCAACCGCGCAATCGACGCCAGCGCTCCCCTGCGCAAAGCCTCCGGGTCGCGGCTAACCAATCACACGACGGGCAACGTCGACGGTCGCGCATTGGCCGGAACGTCGCGCAGCGGCAGCGGTTCCCCCGTGCCACGGAGGACGGCCTCCTGGAACGCGAAGATCCGCTCCTCGCGGGCGGAGATCAGGCCGCCGCCGTGGGGGCGGTCGACGGTCGCCGTGCCGCGATGGACCGAGGGATAGATCAGCGCGTCTTCGCGCTGCACCTGCTTCGAGACGTACTGTCCCCACCGCAAGAGGCAGCGGTGCATCAGGAACGCCCACCAGCTCCCTCTGGGACCGGAATCGTGCGTGGTGATCCAGCGCGACCGGCAGGTCGTCGGGCCGGTCGGCCAGATCATCTGAAGGTAGTGATGCGGCCCCGCGCCGCCGAGGACGAGGTGGGGATACCGCAGCAGATGATGCCACTGGTAGTCCGGCTCGCGGCCGACGAACCAGGCCACCGTCCGCTCGGGTTTGGCATACCGCGGCTCGTCCGTAAAGTCGTGGATGTAGTGGTCGTACGTCGGATGAAAGGCGTGCGTGCAGTGCTCGGCCTGCGGGTACTCGGCGAACGACTTGGCATGCACGCAGGCGATGTGATAGCTCTCCAGCACGTTCTCGACGACGATCTTCCAGTTGCACGCGAGGTCCAGATCGCTGACCAGCGTCAATCGATGCTGCGGCGAAAACCAGCGCTCGCAGAGCGCGACCATCTCGTTGCCGAGGTACTCGCGCACCGGCGGGGCATCGGCGGACAGCGTCACGAAGATCAACTGGCCGACGGTCTCCGTGCGGTACTCGCGGAGGCCGAGCTCCCCCTTCTTCAAGGGGCGGAACGACTGCGCGTCGGGGATCTTGCAGGTATTGCCGTCGCCGTCGTACTCCCAGCCGTGATACTGACACTTCAAGTGACCGGGACACGAGCCGTGCGGCTTGTCCGTGAGCGTGCTGAAGCGGTGCGTGCAGACGTTGAGAAATGTTTTGATGCCGGAGTCCGTCCGCCAGACGATCAGCGGCCGGCCGTGCAGCTCGATCGTCAGGAAGTCGCCCACTTTGGGAAGCTGATCGGTCACGGCGACGCAATGCCAGCCGCCGAGGAACATCGCATCCAGCTCGCGCTGATGGAACGCCGGGTCGGTGTAGTGGCTCACCGACAAGAGTTGCGGCAGATGCGTTTCACTGACGAACATCGGCGGGACTTTCCTTAGTTCCCGGTTTTCGTTGGAGTCCAGCCTTTAGGCTGTCTTCTGGTTTCTCGCCGAAGACAGCCTAAAGGCTGGACTCCAACGAAGAAAGGCCGGCCGCCTCCGCGTCCGGCAGCAGGCACGGGTGCTTGTATTGTTCCATGCTCCCCCCGGTTTTGGCCAGACGAGTTTCCCGCCAGGCGTGCCACGCCCCCGCGGGAAGCCAGCGGACGCGCACCGGACCCAGGCGGTCGGTCTGCCGTTTCGTGGCGTATTCGCAGTTGGCCTGTTGCAGGGCGTCATCAACGGCGGCGGCGAGTCGAGCGCCGGCGTCGCGATCGGGGAGATCAGATTCTTCCACGAGCAGCCCGTAATACGGCTGTTGTCCCTGCCACAGCGGGACGAGCGAAAATGTCGACAATGTCAATTCGAGCGACGCCAACGTCGCCGACATCGCCGCGACGACCTGGTGCTCGGTCAGTTTCTCGCCGGTGACGCTGACGATGCCGCTCCCCTTGTTGAGGAACGCGAGCAGCGGCGTCGCGTGATGCCGGCCGGTGCAGCGGACGACGTCGCGGATGTTGTACCGGTACAGCCCGCTGGCGTTGGTGAGCAGAATGAAATAGTCGCGGCCTTCAACCAGTTCGTGCGCTTCCAGCACCGTCGGCTGCGGCGAGTCGATCTCCTCCAGCGGCACGAACTCAAAGAACCCGCTGACGATTTCCAGCACCCCCGACGGCGTGCCGTCGGCAATCGGGAACGTCATCCTGCCTTCGCTGGCCAGCAGGCCGAGATCGCGGACGGAGGCGTCGCCGAACTGCTCGGGGAACGATTGCAGATACACGCCCATGCTGCCGCCGGTCCAGCAACCGAGCAGCTTGAGCTCCGGCCAGACGTCGCGCGGCCGCAACCCGCCCGTGCGGTTCAGAATCTGTTCCAGCTCCCGGACGCGCGCCGGTTGCGGCGAGAGTTGCGAACGAACCGCGCGTTGCACCGGTTCCGGCCAGTCGTAATCGCGGCTCAACGTGCCGTCGCGGAGATCGCGCAGCAGCGGCTCGGCGTGATCGCCGCCGAACTTCGCGAGATTCAGCAGCGTGCTGGGATTGGGGGACATCCACGACCCGATCGTGCGGCCGAGTCCCAATCGCCATGTCAGATAATACTTCGCGCGATAATCGGCGAGCTTGCCCGACTCCGGCGGCAGCACGTAGCCGCGGCGGACGATCCAGTTCTGCAACTGCGCCGTGAAGCCGGAAATGCTGCCGCAGGGAATGCCCGCCGGCGTGCGGAATTCGTCCCAATCGCTGACCAGCGTCAGCCGCGCGTGTTGAAACAGCGTGCGATGTTCGGCGTAAGCCAGCAGCCCCCACGCGGTCCACAGCCGGCGGTAACTGTCGAGCACGTGGTCGGTGACGGGAATGAACTTGCGGGCCGAAGTGGTGCCGCTGGTGAGCGCGAACATCCGAACGCGCTGTCGGTGGAACAGCGCCTCGGTGTCCCCCTGCTTGACCCGTTCGATGTACGGTTCGAGCTGTTCGTACGACAGAATCGGCACGTTTCGGCGGAACTCGGCGACGGTGCGGATGTCGGCGAAGCGGTGATCGCGGCCGAACGCGGTGTCCCGTTCGCGACGCAGTTGCTCGAACAGCACGCGGTGCTGCGTCGCACGCGGGTCGCGCACCGCCCGGTCGTACCGGGCCAGATCGCGCACCGCCCGCTGCACGGTCCAGGCCTGCGCGACGGTGGATAACAGGCCCATGATCGAAGACTCGAAGGCAGCCGCTCACAGTCATCGGCTGGTTGCTGACGAGGAATCCCGTTGCATCGGGTGCCATGCTTGCAGCTTTGGGCAAGCATGCGAACGGTTCGAAGACATGCTTGCCCAAAGCTGCAAGCATGACACCCAAACGTCACCCTACTGGAAAGACATCACACCTGCACGGCGGCGGCATCGGCGACGATCAGCGACTGGCCGGTCACGCCACAGCACAGCGGGCTGGCGAGATACAGCACCGTCCCGGCGACGTCGTCGCCCGCGGCATGCACGGCGTTGACCTGGATGCCGTCGGCGTGAAGTTCGTCAGCGAGTTGCTGCACTGCCGCGTGCGTCGAACCATTCGCGGCCCGCGATACGGCGATCACCTTGCCGGCTCCCGAACGACTCAGCAGCGGACGGGCCGCCTGGGCGAGCAGCAGCAGCGACCGGGCGTCGCTGGTGATCGCCGACAGAAAGTCATCCGGCGAAGAACCGAGCGCCGACTGTGGCGACGTCATCGAGACGCCGCTGACGACGATGTCCAGCCGGCCGAACGTCGTGCCGATCCAGTCGAGCATCGCGGCGACGTCGTCCGGTTCGGAGACGTCTGCCTGCACCTCGGCGACGCGGCGGCCGAGACCGGCGATTTCTCCGGCGGCGTCATCGGCGATGGATCGCGACTTCGCAAAGTTGAGGACGATGTCCGCTCCCGCGGCTGCGAGCTGGAGCGCGACGGCTTTGCCGATGCCGCGCGAGGCGCCGGTGACGAGGGCGACTTGGCCTGTGAGGTCGATCATCTTGGGTTCCACATCTTGTGGCGCGACGCCCAGGGATGGCTATCCCTGGGCGTCTTTGAGTTCGCCGTCCCACAGCGCGGCGTCGGCGTCCTTCGAGGTGCGGACGCCGCGGTAGCCGGTCACCATCAACAGCACGTCCTGATTCGCGCCGTACAGCACCAGGTCGTAGGTCGTGTGCTTGTCGTCGGAGCCGCGGAAGAACAGCCGCAGCGTGCAGGTTTCGTTGGCTTCCGGCAGTCGGCCGACCCGCATCTCCGAGCACGAATGCGGAATCTCGACCCGGTTGTACATGAGGATGAAGAGATCCACACCACACGCCACGAGGCACGAATCGA
>JAWXBB010000070.1:0-21874 GCA_034439795.1 Planctomycetaceae bacterium
CGTGTCCCCTCCATCAAGGCCAAAAGCCGCTGTCTTTTCCATCCCAATCCCAGCCAATCACTTGCGCGACTTCTAAGTGCCATTCGTCGATGTGACCGACGTGGATTTGTCAGCAAGATTTTTTGGTCGACCAGTGCTGGGTCGTCTTCAAGACATTTCAGCAGTCACTCTCAACTCTCAAATGCACCAGCCGCAAACACCGACCTGCAAGCTCTTCCGTGGCGGAGTTCGAAATCCCCAGCGTTTACCGATGGCCGGCCGAGGGTCGGCGATGTGCAACCCGTGTTTTCCGGCTGAGATTTCGACTCAAGTGGGGCATTTGAGCGTTGAGAGTGCCGCAAGATAACGTAGGCGACTATCGCTGAGCCTTACAGATTTGTCACCAACTGGGCTGACAAATCCGTCAGTTTCGTCGAAACCGGTTCTTCGGGCTTTCTTCGCTTTAGACTTTTGGGAAGATGATCTATAGGCCAACTCGTGTTCCCGCCGCTGATCTCCCGCCGCACTCCATGCCGCACTCCATGCCGTACTCGACTTTCGCCCCTTTCAGTCGTTCGGCCGGACTCAGCACTCCCGGTCGAGAGGTACTCACGAACGCAATGAACATTCCAGCCTTTGCCCTTGTGACCCTGGCGCTTGTCTCGCTGTCCTTGTCCGGATGCGAACTGAATGCCAATACCCACGAACAGTCGAATACGGAAACTCACTCAGATTCGCACGGCGGATCCGGGGAGCATGCCCACAAGATCGTGGTCACCAGTCCCATTCGAAAAGACGTGATTAGCACGCAGCCGTACGTCTGCCAGATTCACTCGTGCAAGCACATCGAGGTTCGTGCCCTAGAAGGAGGGTATCTTCAGGAGATCGGCGTCAAGGAGGGGCAGGCGGTGAAGAAAGGGGATCTGATGTTTCAGATCCTGCCAACCCTCTACCAGGCCCGGCTGGACTCGGAGGTGGCTGAGGCGAATCGCATCCAGATCGAGCTCAATAACGCCCAAACGCTGAAGGAGAAGGGGATTGTCTCGCCGCAGGAGATCGCGCTCAAAACCGCCGACCTGGCGAAGGCGCAGGCCAAGGTGATGCTGGCAAAAGCCGAGTTGGGCTTCACGAGCATCACGGCCCCTTTCGACGGCATCGTTGACCGCCAACGGAATCAGTTGGGGAGCCTGATCGAAGAGGGGGACGTGCTCACGACGTTTTCTGACAACAGCGTGATGTGGGTCTACTTCAACGTGCCCGAGGCCCGATATCTCGAATACAAGGCTGAACTGGACGGCGACGATCCCGGTTGGGACGACGAGGGCCGTGAGGAAGGCGACGACGCTGCGGTTGAACTGCAAATCGAACTCAAACTGGCCAACGGCCGGATCTTCCCCCATCGCGGCAAGATCGGGGCGATTGAAGCCGACTTCAACAACACGACCGGGAACATCGCCTTCCGGGCAGATTTCCCAAACCCGGACGGCCTGCTGCGTCACGGCCAGACGGGGACCGTGTTGATTCACCGCGAGCTGAAAAACGCCCTGGTCATCCCGCAGCGGGCGACCTTCGAGATTCTCGCCAGGCGGTACGCGTACGTTGTCGACGCGGACAACGTGGTCCACCAGCGCGACATCACGATTCTGAGCGAGCAGGACGACATCTTTGTCATCCAGGAGGGCCTGGAAGAAAACGACAGAATCATTCTGGAAGGGATTCGAGAGGTTCGCGACGGCGACAAAAAAGACTACGAATTCCGCGGTGCGGACGCCGTGCTTGGCCAACTGAAATACCACGCGGAATAGTCGGGCGAGTTCATGTTCTCCAGGTTTCTGCATCGGCCGGCACTGGCGATCGTCATCTCCCTGCTCATCCTGTTCATGGGTGGGCTGGCGATCAATGTGCTGCCAATCTCGCAATTCCCTTCCGTCGCGCCGCCGAGCGTAAGGGTCTCGGTCTCCTATCCCGGCGCCAGCGCCAAAATCCTCATCGACTCGACGATGGTGATCCTCGAGCAGGCCATCAATGGCGTGCCGAACATGCGTTACATGATCGGCGACGCCACCAGCGCCGGCGAGGGGACGATCCAGGTCATCTTCGAGCCGGGCACCGACCCCGACATTTCAGTCATGAACGTCAACAACCGGGTCCAGATGGTGCGGAACAACCTCCCGCCCATCGTCGATCGCGAGGGAATCATCGTCATGCAGAACATGACGAGCATGCTGATGTACGTGAACATCTTCAGCAAGGACCCGAACGTCGACCAGAACTTCCTGTACAACTACGCCACCGTCAACGTGCTGAACGAGATCAAGCGCATCCCCGGCGTCGGCACCGCGACGATTCTCGGCAACCGCGCCTACGCGATGCGGGTTGAGCTGAATCTCGAACGCATGCGGGCCTACGAAGTCAGCGCCGAGGAAGTCATGAAGGCGCTCGCCGATCAGAGCATGATCGGTTCGCCCGGACGACTCGGACAGGCGACGGGGACGACGTCGCAAACGATCGAGTACGTGTTGACCTGGGTCGGACGCTACGACAAGCCGGAGCAATACGAAAAGATTATCTTGAGAGCCAACCCTGAGGGTGAGATCCTGAGGTTGGCCGACGTCGCCAAAGTGTCGCTGGGCTCTTCGTTTTACGACCTGTACTCGGACATCGACGGCCTACCCTCGGCGGCCATTGTTCTCAAACAAACGCCCGGTTCCAACGCTGCCGAAGTCATCAAGCAGGTCAAACAGAAGGTCGAGGACATCAAGCGGGAATCGTTTCCTCCGGGCATGGACTACGCCGTCACCTACGACGTTTCCGCCTTCCTGGACGCCTCCATCGAGAAAGTGCTGCACACACTGCTGGAGGCCTTCGTGCTGGTCTCGCTGGTAGTCTATCTGTTTCTGGGGGATTTCCGCAGTACGTTGATTCCGACCCTGGCGGTTCCGGTCTCGCTGATCGGCACGTTCTTCTTCATGCTGATGTTCGGTATGTCGATCAACCTGATCACGTTGTTCGCCTTGGTGCTGTCGATCGGGGTCGTCGTGGACAACGCGATCGTCGTGGTCGAGGCGGTCCATGTGAAGATGCACGAGAAGCGCCTCTCGCCTTACGCGGCGACCAGGGAGGTCGTACACGAGATCAGTGGAGCGATCGTCGCGATCACGTTGGTGATGACCGCCGTATTCATTCCGGTGACCTTCATGCCCGGGCCGGTCGGCGTCTTCTACCGCGAGTTCGCCCTGACGATGGCCGTGTCCATCGTGATCTCCGGGGTGGTGGCACTCTCGCTCACGCCCGTACTATGCGCGATGATTCTCAAACCCATTTCCCATCAGAAACCGGGCCGGCTGATCGACGTCGTGAACCGCGGAATCTCGCGGTTCGCAGGACGATTCGCCTTCGTCGCGCGCGGCCTGCTGAGCGTGTTGCTCGGTCTCGGCGTTGGCGTTGCCGTCTACTACCTGCTGCATGTCGAGTTCGTTCGTGAGCTGGTTTCCGAGCAGTTGCCCCTGACTGAGACGCGGTCCGCGATCCTCTCCGGTGTCGTCGCGTTGCTGGCCATGCTGACGTTCCGAGCATGGTTTTCCGGCAGCGACGGGAGCGAGAAGAAGCGCGGACCTCTGGGCCTGTTTTTGCATCTGTTCGACCGCGGCGTTGAGAAAGTCACTGGAGCGTATGCGGCGATCTTAGGAAGGATCATCACGAGACGGGTGCTGACCCTGCTCGTCATCGCAGGTTTCGGTTACGGGATCTTCGTCGTCAACAAGGTTCTTCCCAGCGGCTTCATTCCGCTCGAGGACCAGGGCATGGTCTACGGGATCGTTCAGACCCCTCCCGGCTCGACGCTGGAGTACACCAACTCCAAGTGTCACGAACTGCAGGCCCTTTGCAAACAGATGGACGAAGTCACGTCGGTCTCCTCAATCGCCGGTTATGAAATTCTGACCGAGGGCCGTGGATCGAATGCGGGCACGTGCATCATCAACTTGAAGCCTTGGGCCGAGCGCGCGCTGAACTCGAAACAGATCATCGAGGAGCTCGAGCTGAAGGGCCGCGAGATCGCCGACATCAAACTCGAGTTCTTCGAACCGCCGGCCGTTCCGGGGTTCGGTGCGGCCGGCGGTTTCTCGGTGAACCTGCTCGACAAGACCAATAGCGGCGATTACCAACTGCTTGGAGATCAGACGGACAAGTTTATGGCGGCCTTGGCGAAGCGCAAGGAGTTGAAGGGTTTGTTCACTTTCTTTGCCAGCAACTACCCGCAGTACGAGATCGTGATCGACAATGACGCGGCGATGCAAAAGGGTGTGTCGATCCGCGACGCCATGGATAACCTCTCCATCATCATTGGCAGCACTTGGGAGCAGGGCTTCGTCCGTTTCGGCCAGTTTTACAAGGTCTACGTTCAGGCGTCCCCCGAATTTCGACGGTATCCGGATGATCTCGACAACATGTTCCTCAAGAACGATGAGGGGGAGATGGTTCCCTACTCATCATTTATGAAGATCCAAAAGAAGCAGGGCCTCAACGAGATTAGCCGTTACAACCTGTATCCCACCGCGCCCATTCAAGGCGCGCCGGCGGCCGGATACAGCAGCGGTGAGGCCATCGCGGCGATTAAGAAAGTCGCCGCCGAGACGCTACCGCACGGTTTCGACATCGATTGGCAAGGCCTGTCTTATGACGAAGCGCGGGCGGGAAATACGGCAGTCCATATCTTTTTGATTGTCGTCATCTTCGTGTATATGGTTTTGGTGGGGCAATACGAGAGTTTCCTGTTGCCGCTGGCGGTGCTCGCCTCGCTGCCCGTCGGCTTATTCGGCTCGTTTCTGATGCTGAAAACGATGGGGCTGGCCAACGACGTCTACTGCCAGATTGGTCTGGTCATGCTGGTCGGGCTGCTGGGCAAGAACGCGATTTTGGTCATCGAGTTCGCCGTCCAGCGCCGCCGGGTGGGCTTGAGCCTCAAGGAGGCGGGCATCGAAGGCGGAAAATTGCGATTCCGGCCGATTGTGATGACTTCCTTCGCCTTCATTGCCGGTCTGATTCCGTTGGTCCGGGCGACCGGTCCCGGTGCAATCGGCAATCGGACGATCGGCACCACCGCCGTCGGCGGCATGCTCATGGGCACCTTGATCGGAATCCTCGTCATTCCCGGTCTGTACTACCTGTTCGCCAAAATCTCCGACGGCCGCAAACTCATCCAGGATGAACACGACGAGCCGGTCAGCGAGCTGTTCGAACACCAACCGACGCCGGGACATTGAAGTCGCCCGAAAGAACTCGTGTCGCCGATCCGTTGAGACCTGGAGCGCGAACCCCTGTTTATGGCGTCAGAAGCCACGGACTCTGACGGGGTTGTTATGAAACTCCTTCAACAAACCGCGCTCAGGCCCCTCCGGACATTTCGCGGCTAAACTTTGCGGGAAGACGCTGGAATTTTTGCCGATAGCGTCCGCGACCCGGTGCAATCTGAGTTCTGATTCGGTGGGTCAGGCCGATGAGGAATTCGCCGGAATGATGTTTCCCGGCGCGCAAGCAGCCTGGACCCGTTTGATCACCGGAGGATCATCGGTAGGCCGTCCCTGCCGCTGGTCGAGGGGAGGCCGGCTCCGGCGGAATGGTCTGCGTTCCACCGGATGCGCATTTGACCGTCAAGGATGACTCCATGAGTCGCAACAACCGATCGGCGTGCGCTCGGCCCACGCCACCCCTGATGGCGACTGCGGCGGCAGTCATCTTGCTGCTGCTCGTGTCCGGTTGCCGCCTTCCCGGCCTATGCGGTGCCGACCAGGCGCGGCCCCTGCCGGACGACTTCAACGGGGCGACGTCTCCGGACAACACGGGTCGGGTCACCATCAACGAGTTCTTCGGCGACCCGGTGCTGACACAGTTGCTCGTGGAAGGCCTGGCCCAGAACCAGGAGCTCAAGATCCGCAACCAGGAAATCCAGATCGCAAGTAACGAGATTCTGGCGCGTCGCGGCGCCTATCTGCCCATGATCGGCATCGGAGCCCGCAGCGGCTTCGATCGAACCAGCAAGTTCACCCCCTTGGGAGCTGCGGAAGATCAACTCACCGCCCCCGGCGGCCGACGGTTCAACGATCCGCTGACCAACACGCGAATTTCCACCGACCTTGTCTGGCACGTCGACATTTGGAAGCAGTTCCGCAACGCCCAGGCCGCCGCGATGGAACGCTACGTTGAGGCCATCGAGGACAGGAATTACCTCATCACGCGGATCATTGCCGAGATTGCCAACAACTATTACGAACTGGCGGCCCTCGACAAGCGGCTGTCGTATCTCGATCAAACCATCGAGCTGCAACAGAAAAGCCTGGAGGTCGCCAAAGCTCAAAAAGAGGCGGCCCGCGGCACCGAACTCGGCGTGCAACGGTTCCTGGCGGAAGTTCGCAAGAACGAGAGCCAGCGGATGATTGTTCGGCAGAGCATCATCGAAGCCGAGAACCGGATCAATTTTCTCGTCGGCCGCTTTCCGCAGGCGGTCGATCGGTTGGGGTGGGACTTCATCAATCTCGATTCGCAGGTTCTGAGCGTCGGGATCCCCGCCGAACTGCTGCAGAATCGCCGCGACATCGTCGCCGCCGAACGAGAGGTCGCGGCGTCGGGGCTCGACGTGCTGGTCGCCAAGGTGAACTTCTATCCCAAACTTGACATTACGGCTAGCGTCGGCTTTGAGGCGTTCAATCCCCGCTACCTGTTCGATCCGGGCGCCTTCATTGCCGGCACCGCGGGCGAACTCGTAGCGCCGCTCATCAACCGGAAGGCGATTCAAGCCGAGTACCTCAACGCGAATGCCCGGCAATTGCAGGCCATTTACCACTACCAACGGACGGTGCTCAATGCGTTCACCGAAGTGGTGAACCGCATGGCCAAAGTCGAGAACTACCGCAACAGCGTCGCCATCAAACTCGAACAGGTGAAAGCGCTTGAGGAGTCAGTCGATGTGGCCACCAGCCTGTTCCAGGGGGCGCGGGCGGAAGTTGAATACATGGACGTGTTGTTCGCCCAGCGCGATCTGCTGGAAGCCCGCGTCGCCTTGATTGAAGCGAAACAGCAGCAGTTGTCGGCCATCGTCAACGCCTATCAGGCGCTCGGCGGCGGCCACTTCTTCATGGAGCAGCTTCTGGGACCGGACGGCATGTTGATGCCGCTGCCCGAGCCGCAGCCCGGCGAAGAGGCAACGCCTCCTCCGTTCCCGCCGACACCCGATGAATCAGCGAATCTCGAGAGGACATCGTCGAAAGGCGAGACGGTCGGGTGATTTCAGTCAAGAGCCATGAGGCGGACGCAGCGAATAGCTCACGCACTAATAATGAAGGCGACAAAGGCAAAGTCTTTGCGTTAGCTCATGGCTCTTTGCCAAGCGTGGACGATTTAGAAGTATCATTCCTTCCCGACGAAAAGAGGTAAAACTTACTCATTCTAAAGTCCGGCTGATGTATGCCATCCGCGTGGCCTCCCTTTGGTGATGGAGCTGTTCCCAGGCACCATCTACCCAGAGAGGGCCATCGTGCCTATGTCTTTTTCATACAGCGACTTTCCAAGATCTATGTGCCATTAGTCCGACACACCGACGCGCGCCCGTTTCGGCATCCGTCAGCTTCCTAAGTTTCTGCGAATTTTGGTGGATCGGTACGCCTGATCTCGTTAAGGTGATCTTGTACCCGTGGCGACCCCAGGTCGCCCGTCAAGGGTACACGGCTGACACCATTGCTCTATCTGGACACGGCTCGGCTCGGACCGATGTCCCCCGCTGCTCAACGAGCCCAATTCGACTTCGTTCGCCTCGCGGCCGAAGAACCGTCTAGCCTGTACTTCGAGCAGTTTCTCCGCGACGGCTTCGCGGCTTGGCCATCGTCTTATCAATCGCAGTTCCCCGGCTTGTCGACGTGGCAAGGCATAGCCGGGTTGAAGCGGTCGCTGCGAACCCTCGCCGGTGCGCCCGATGATTGGAAAGTGCTGCTGGCGAGCCAGTCCTTGTCGTTGGCGTGGCTCGCAACCCGCTCAATGTTTCGCGTCTGCGGAAACGTGATGACGACGGATCTGAGCTGGCCGACATATCAGCACGCCATCGAACAACGTGCTCGTCGTGCCGCGGCTCGCGTCACGGTGATCCCGCTCCGTGACCAAATCCTTGATCATAGGTGGACGACCCGCGATGTCGCCGACTATCTGGCAACGGCCTTCGCAAAAGCGGAATGCGATGGCCTGTTCCTGCCGGCGGTAGACCATTTAGGCGTGAGGTTGCCAATCCGTGAGATCGTCGCCGCAGTTCAGCGACGCCGCAGCATCAACTTCTGCTTCGTCGATGCCGCTCAAGCATTCTGCCAAGTGCCGATCGACGACTGTTTCGAGTGGGCCGACTTCATCGTCGCCGGCAGTCACAAGTGGCTGGGAGCCTATTTGCCGATGGGCATCGGATGGATCAAGCCAAAGTGGTCCAGATCGACAGTCCGCGAGGGGGAAGTTGACTCGTTGCTGCGGTTTATCCAGCACTTGGACCGCGACGAATTGCATCGGCATTCCGAGACCGTCAATGTCCTCCCCCTTCTGACGTGCAGCGGAGCCGCTCAAGACCGGCTATTGGACGGAGCTTGGCGGGGACCGCCGGATGACGCCTACGTCCGGCAATGGGGATTGGCCGATTGGCTACCCGTGAGGCCTGCACCCGAGCTGCGGTCGCAGATTGTCCTGCTGGAGAACCGCAATGGGACCGCCCGCCGCCAGTCTGTCGACGCGGTGCGCCAGATCTGGTTGAACCACGGACGGGTCATCACCGCCTATCCCGGTGGTCACATTCGGATCTCGGCCCCTCGGAATGATGAGAGGCACTACACTCAGTCGGTCGAACTCAATCGTTCCTGGGATTGGAACGCGTTCCGACAGAGTGATCGAGGTTCGATCCCGTCTCCACTTGCTTGAGAAGTAGATCCGTCGATGAAGGAACGGTAGCGAGTTCCTGAACCATCACCTCAAAGGGTCGCACAATGCGGCGGCGGAAGGGAATGACTTCCGTCGGCACCGGCCGATACCCGTTTGGCTTCCGCGCCTCATTGACCGCCCGCAAGATGTTCAGCATCTGCCGACGGACCGGTGCATACGGTTCAAACGGGAACCGGTAGAACGCCAGCGCCAGCGTGTCTGCCGAGCGGTGCGTCGCTAACTCTAGGAACCGGGCCTTCATGGCCAGATAGCGCCGCCGTTCGATTTCGACGTGGGCATGCAGCTTGCCGTCCGGCTGGCCGTCACGAGTGCGGCCACCACGCCGGCAACTGATCGCATAGCCCTCATACTTCAGCGGCACATGCCGCAGGTCGCGAATCGCCGTGGCTTCGTCCTGGAAGAACGGATGCTCCCCCTTCGTCGCCAGAATCACGAACGTCCGGTCATGGCGGAGATACTGGAGATTCGCCCGACCGGCTTGCTTCCGCCGGGCGCGAGTCGATTCCGAAACGCCGATGCCGTACTTCGCGATCAATTTGGTGTCGACGGCCAACGGATCTTTCATTGCCGGGATGCGTCCCTGCACGTAGAGCCAGTAACCATGCCGGAGGTAGCAGCAGGCAATCTGCTGGACGAATCCCTCGACGGACGTGGCGATGGCTCGATACGGCATGAGCCTGCAAACAGCAACAACAAAATGAGGGGCTTGTTCCACGGCACAAGCCCCTCCGAAAGCCGATTCCTTGAGGGGGTTGGTTGCAGGTCACGCGCTGATTGTTACACGCCCGGCCGTCCTCGCAGACGGACCGAACATGCGACGCAGCAGTCGCCCCTTGCGGCGGCTCCTCCATTCAGGAGTTCACCGCCGCCAATCCATACAACCCACCCAGCAGAAAACCTCTTGGCGTCCGCATCAGCGTGTAGATACACGCGTCACGTCCGCCGTCAGTTCGCCGCCCCAGGAGACCGATCCTTCCGAATCGTTCTCGTGGAACCGCTCGCGCTCAATCAAAGACCGGGGAGCTGCGCCCGCAGGCGCAACTCCCCGACATGTCGCTTCGACACAATTGCCCGTCAGCCCTTTCGTTGAGCATAATCCGCGGCACCACCCGCGAACTGCTACGACCGCCCACTGCCTTGCAGGTCGGTCGCCCGATTCTCGCGTCGACTTCCGTCGGCGCGTTCCTCGGCTTCTACTCAGGCCACTCTCCCAGACTTCAGGGTTTGAAGCACGGCGCTGACCAAGCGCCGCACCGGAGACCAATCCGGCTCCTGAAGTCCTTCCTGCGTTAGTCCTGCTCTTCGTCTGACCGCTCACGTCGCTATCCGGGGTGAGCCGGAGGGACCGAAACTGTGCGTGCCGCTCTTCCGAGCGGCGCACCGTTTACGTCGGGAGTTGCCCAGGGCAACTCACCGGCGATTTCGGGGGATCGAATGGAGAAGCGTCCCCTTACCCATCAGTTTCCGTCGTTCGCAGTTCGGCATCGTCTTCGGTCAGACTCACTGGCAAGCCCTCGCGGGCCGTTCATGGTTGAGCTTTTCACCGCCAGCGGATTTGCCGCTGGTCGCCGGACGAGTCCCGTCCGGTTCGGCCTGTCACCAGGCACGAAGCTCCCCACGCCAGCCAGGTTAAACGGAGTCAGAGACCCCGAATCCCCGTGGACGGGATTACGCTCATCAGTGGATGAGCCTCACCCGCTTTGAAACAGGACGGCCTGGAATGCAACGCATTCCAGGTCTGTCCGCATCGCCCCCAATCGCTGGCGCCGTCACGGCGGGTTATCCGGCCGGAGGCCCCAGGGCCCAATGGGCCATCGGATAGAGAGTCGGGATTACTCTGCGAACCAGCAACGGCGATACGAAGGCCGCTGCTGGTCGGAATGCAGGATTACTCCGACAAGCCTCCGTCGAACTGGACGAACCAGTCTCCTGGTATCCAGCTCTACGGGCCGATCCCGTGATGGTTGGTGAGACCATCTCCTTAGCCGAACTAGTGAGGTCCGGTTTACCGGGTGGGATCGGTGTCGAAGCGACATCATGCCGCCGCCCGTTGGCCGGGGGAGTGACCCCGGCCTGCCGAGCGGCGCGTTGACGAAATGACAACCGCGGCGGGCTATCCGAGAAACCCGGCCGCTTTCTGTGCATACCGTACAAGTGCGCTAGTTCAAACTTGGAATAGCTACTGAGCCTGTGATTGCTTCCAGATATCTGCAGCCTTTTGGATAAGCGACACGATAGCCTCGATTGGCTCATCAGGCCGCACTTCGACGAGAATTACTCCTCGTTTCGCGCATTTTCTGCGCTTCTCTTCGTCTCGCAGCTGAGTTTGACGTAGTCCGTGTTCACCCCCAAAACGGCTCACCGGGCGATCATGCTGTTCGCCTTGGTACTCGATCGCCATATTGAGTTCAGTAATAAACACGTCGACGTGTTGCTTTCCCAACCACGGTGCCTTGAAGTGATGAAGAACATCCAGGCCAGGGAAAGCGGCTTTGATTCGATTGAAAAGCTCGGTCTCACCGACCCAACCTGCCCCAATCTGGGGTATACCTCTCGCAACGCGCACTCGATTCTCAGCATCTCGCACCAAGCCTCCAACCCTACACCGACACGCAAGTTCGAGTAGCGGTGGAACAAGAGTTTCACGAATCATCCTTGGATTTGATTTGCTTCGGCGGCCGAGGAATAGGATGGGCTGTCGCTCATTGACTCCCCCCTGGTAGAAGTCGCGATGGATTCCGTCCGCCTGCGGTCCACCTCCATAAAAACTCCGCAGCCGATCAAATTCCTGTTCCCGGCCAGTGCAGATCTCGCGCAACCAACAGAGCTCGTGCTCCGTCAGACGCAGCGCGTTGACGCGGCTACACAGCTCCACAATCGGATTTCCACCAGACTCTGTGTACTCTTTGCGCAGTTGAGCTTCAATTGCGAGATCAACGTCCTTCAGATTCGCGCGTCCCCAATTAGTCAGATACTCCCTCGCGCGTGCCACATTCAGCAGGTCGTTGGCGTCAAGCGTCTGACATTTACACTTCGCACGCACATTGAGCACGCCATTGGCATCGACTCGCAGCCTGCGGAGGTATTTCCATGCGGTCTCAGAATCGCCGAGATGCAGAAACAACTCGGACAACTGCAAATCCAAGAATTCAATTAACGACGGTTCGCTGCCGTATGCAGCTCGCAATTCATTGAACAGCGAAAGGATGGGACCATGATCCCGACCCTTCCGAAGCAGTCGAAGCTGATCCTGTAAATAGTCCCACACGTATGCCACCTGGCCATTGACGTCGAGGAAGGTTCCGCGCGCGACAGCTCCAGCGAACGTCGCTTTGAACAGCTCACGCTCGTTCGCCGGCGCATTCTTTACATACGCATGCTGAGACCACACTGGGGCGTTTGTGGCAGCTTTCCTTTGGCCATCGGCAACGCAAAATGAGCGGATCGACTTCCAAAGGTCCGAGGGAATATCTTGAACGGTCCGGAGCTTACGCAAGCGAAAACTGATAGCTGACGGCAAGTCACGGTGCGGAATGTGGTTCGTCCACTTCACAGATCGGGTATGGGCGAAGTGTGGTGACGAGATCGCGTCCCAGTCATACGCACCAAGAACCCGCCCAACATTCCATGCGTCCATTTTCGCATCGAACGCGATGATGGGATCGTCCAGACGCATCGCGAAGCGAAAAATGTGAATCTCGCGAATGGCTCGACTCACAAAGGAAGGTGTCCGATCGGAAAACTCGCGAAACACAACTTGTCGAATCTCCGCTTGTTCGCGATCAGAAAGATCGCCAGTTTCGACGAAGGAAAGGCGGATGCAACCCGGTGCGGTCGAAATGCGTGTTGCGCCAAGGTTAAACCGACCACGAAAGAGCCAAGCGTTTTGGCAGCGAACAGCTGGCTGGTCATAATCCAAGAAGGTGATGGGCCGCAGATCCTGCGTAAGTAAACGAATTACATTCCGGTGACGGCTCCGCTGGTCTTCGAACGACTCGCATCCGTCTGTAGGCCATCCATTCTGAATCGCTGCATTCAGCCATTCGATTTGCTTTTGATAAGCGTCCGAGAGTTCGACGACCCTGCCATATGGTCGAAGTATCGAGTCGAGCAGAAGGACAGCGTTTCCGCCCAAATCTCCTTTCTCCAGAAGTCGATTCAGTAAGTGAAGTGCCTTTTCGTCTTCGCCTTCGTTGTAGAGGCGGCAAGCCTCCTTATAAGAGCGGTCGACTGATTGCTGCGACAACGGTACACACTTGTCGTCATTCGGCAATCTACGTTTTGACTTCGCCATCGGCTTGTCCAATCTTGAGACCCCGCCCGCATGAGAGCACGTCGGAATGCTAGGTTGCCAATCTTTGTCGAGCAAGCAGTCGCATGCAGTCGGTTTTCGCTCCCAGGGCACTTGGCATTCTACCGTGATTGCAAACGCCCGAGAAACCGTGATATGCAATCAGGAATGTTGTCCCGGACGCCACTGTCAGAATCCGCTGTACTACACGATCCAGTTGCACCGCATTTTCTGACGGAACGACGCTTGGTGTTCGTCGACATCGAGAGCGGCGGGCTGCGAACTTACCGACCCATCATTCAGATCGCCGCAATCGCGGTCGACTGCGCATTGCGCGAGTTGGAAGTCTTCGAGGAAAAGATCCAGTTCGACGAGGGCCAGGCCACCGCCCGGACGCTGCGCCGCCGACATTATGACCGCGCCGTTTGGAAACGCGACGCGCGACGGGCACCAGACGTGGCGGCGGAGTTCAGCGGCTTTCTGGCCCGGCACGCGACGGTCGGAGTCAGGGGCGCCGGTGGCAAGCCGTTCGCCGTGGCCCAATTGGTGGCCCACAATGCCGAGTTCGACGGGCCTTTTCTGCGGGCATGGTTCGAGCGCCAACAATTGTTCTTCCCCGGCAGCTATCGCGTCCTCTGCACGATGCACCGGGCGATGTGGCTGTTTCACGAGCTCCCCTCGCTGCCGCCACCCAATGACTTCAAGCTGGGAACACTCTGCCGCTACTTCAGTGTGCCCTGGCATCCGCGGAAAGCCCATGACGCGCTGGCCGACGTACGGGCCACCGTGGGGTTGTCTCGGAAGATGATCGAATGCCAGCACCAAGCTACTGCAAAGCTGAACGCCGACCGCCCTTGTGCGGCCTGATGGCGGTCGCCGCCACGTGTCGCTGCCGTCACCGATTGAGCCGGCCGGACGTGTCGGTGCCGTCACAATTCACTCGAAACACGTGTCGGTCGCGTCACCGTTTCGCAGCGGGAGTCGTCGTCAGAACGGTGGCCAACTCGCCCAATTCCTTCCGCAACTCGCCTCGGCATTTGTCTCGCAACCGCTGCGCCAAAGTACTGTTACAAAACTCTCCGGAAAACAAACGAGGGGGAAAGCCGCTTCTACTTGGTGGGAACGGGAAGTCGATCCAGGATGTCCGCGATCGGTGTGAGGCAATCCGGCCGAGTGGCAGTTGGCCCAGCGGCCTTGCGGCAGAGGGCTGGTTGATCCCCCGGCAATTGCCGGCGAAGTGCATCGAGCCTCTGCCGCTCTTCCGCCTTGCGGACTGTGTGCCACCAGTCGGGAGCAGTGCGATGGCCGGCCGCGGCGTGCTTGACGTTGTCGAGAAAAAAGGCGGCGGGGCTGCGTTTGAAGAACGACGGACCGAACCGCTCGCGGGCGGCCAGCGTGATATCGGCCCATTCCTGGAGGAGCGAGTGTCGATACTCGCGCAGCAAGCTACGGATTTTCGGCGCATCGAGACAGAGCTCGCCGAGTGTGGCTGTGAGCGGTGACTCCGCAGCCACGTCCGGTGTGGCTTGGGATTTGCCGAGCCCCGATCCCTTCACCAGATTGACTGTGTACTTCCCCCGCTCCTGTTTCACGATGGTGTGGGGCTGGGTCGGAGCGACCACGCCGTGGGCCGACAATTGCCGCAGGCAACGCCGCGTCTTGGCCAACTGATCCCGTGGAATCAGTGACGCCGCCAATCCCAACACATTCACCGCCAGATGTCGTAATTCGAGAGTCAAGCTGGAGCGCCGGGGAAAAACCTTCGAGGCCAGCAGGAACAGCCGGCGACTGGCCGGATCGAATTGCCGGTAGAGGTTAAGGTCGAAGTGCAAGGCCCCACCGGCCGCCCGCATGAATTCTAGGAACAGAGGGTCCCAATAGAACCGCCAGGCCCGGTTGGACTGGGGATCGATCGGCAGGCTGTAACTGAAGAACCCGAAGCTGACCTGCCGATGTTCCGCCCGGATCGGGTCATAGAACCGGTCGTTGAGGTATTTCACGACCGAGAGTCGTTCGATGGCCGCCGCGAATTGCTGATACTGCCGACCACCCCGACGAGCCTTGGTGTCGATCAGACCCCATTGCCGGAGACAGAAATGCGGCGTGGCGTGGAATTCGGGGGCCGGTTCCGATTGTCGCAGCGTCAGAGCCAGCAGACCCCACAAGTAGAGTTCATCCTGGGCCGACAGCCCCAGCGGGCAGAACACCCGCACGTGGGCCGTTTCCCAATGGCGGGAGCGGTTGAGGAACCGGTATTCGGTCTCATGGACAAGATTGGGCCGAAGCGAAGTCCGGGCATCCAGCGGACAGAGGGCGTGCTCGACCAGGCTCAATGCCCCCATGCCGCGGGGTGCAGATCGTCGTTTCATTGGGGTTTTCGCAGTCCTCACCCGCCAGAATTACCACAGCACGGCAGCACTCAACAACAGAAAGTTGTTGACGGCTTTGCGAAGCCTGTGCCAGGGTAACGAGAGTGATTTCACGGAGTTCGCCCGAATTGCCACTGGCAATTCTTCCACCATCGAGACCGATGACGACGATCTGTTTCATCAATCAGAAAGGGGGCTGCGGCAAAAGTTCGACGTGCTTCCATCTGGCAGGTGCCTTCGCCCAACAAGGGTTGAACGTGCTGCTGGTGGATGCCGATCCGCAAGGGTCGCTGAGCCAGGGTTTTCTCGGTTCGGCGGTGGTCGAACAGCTTGCACCGTCCGAAACGCTGGCCGCGGTCTTTCGAGACGACTACGGACCGCTCCCCCGTGCGACGGCAGTGGACGGCCTCGCATTGATCCCCGCGAATCAGCATCTCGCGGCCCACAACGTCCCCACACCCGAAGCGTGCGGCCTGCAGCAGTTCGCCATTCATGCCTTGTTGGAACGACAGCGGGGATTTGACCTCACACTCATCGACTGTCCCCCGAATCTCTACCTATGCAGTTGGTCCGCCCTGATCGCCGCGGACTTTGTGGTGATTCCCGTGCCGCCGGAAGACTTCGGCACCCAAGGACTGGGTGTGGTGCAGCAGGCGATCGAGCAGGCCCGACTGCTCAATCCCCGACTGGAGCTACTGGGCCATCTCGTCACTCGATCAGACTCGCGGCTGTTGGTCCATCGGGCCTATGAAAGGAAGCTCCGCCAACTCTATGGGATCGCCGTGCTGACAACCGTGATTCCCGAGGCCGCAGCCTTCAAGGTGGCGTTGGCTTGTCGGCAACCAGTGACCGTGTCGCAGCCTCGATCGACCGCCGCACGAATCACGGCCCAACTGGCCAGCGAACTGCTGGAGCGGGCCGCCTTGAGAGTTCCTATCACCGCGACGGTGGCCACATGACGACCTCACGCAATGCCTTGGAACGCGTGGCTCATCATCTCGACGAGTCGATCGGCGTCCGCGGCGATGAAGGCCGTCCCCGGCTGAGTCCGGTCGCCGCTCGGAAAGATATGGGCCGGCGACCAGCCCACGGCTTCGGAAGAGTCGAGGTGCAGCAGATCGCTGCGGACCCGGACCAACCGCGAGTCGACTTTGACGAGCAGAGCCTGTCTCGATTGGCGGACAACCTGCGGGCCAAGGGACAGCTTCATCCGATTCACGTCCGCTGGTCCGAGGACGTGCAACGCTGGCTGATCATTTCCGGCGAACGGCGGTGGCGGGCGGCCCAACAAGCGGGACTGGCAATGGTCGACTGCTGCTTTCACGAAGAGCCGCTGACGCCAGGACAGATTCTGGAGCTGCAATTGATCGAGAATCTGCTGCGGTCCGATCTCCAGCCGCTGGAGCAGGCTCGCGCCTTCCAATCGTTGCAGACCTTGAACAGTTGGACCGGCAAGCAAGTCGCCGACGCGCTGCACATTCCCGCCTCACAAGTCAGTCGGGCGCTGGCGCTGCTGAAGTTGCCTGCCGATATTCAGCGCCAGGTGGAAGTGGGGGACATTCCTGCCCGCACGGCCTATGAACTGACGAAGCTGCCCGACGATGACACGCAGCGGCGACTCGCCCAGCAAGCGGCGGCCGGCCAGCTCACCCAGGCCAGTGCGGAACGAGTCGCGCGCCGGCGGAAGCGGAAATCGCGACGGACAGCCGCCCGTGCGAAGCAGACGTTCTTTGCCGAGAATGGGTGGACGATTACCGTCGTGGGCCGCCGAACGGGCACCTATCACGAGATCGAACAGGCGCTTCGTCAAACGCTGGAGGAAGTCCGGCTTCGGATCGACAACAATGTCCGCCTTTAGTCAGCATGCCGGCGTCGGTTCGTGAGGCGCCGGTGATCAGGAACCGCATCAACATCGATCAGTGTCCGGCTTGAAGCGTGGCCGGTGACATCGCACCATGTTCCCCTGTGCTGACTGATGCCGCCCCTCGATCGGGATTCTCATGCAGTCCAGTGAGTGGTCTCCCGCCGAGCAGGATCTCTTGCGGACGATTGCGCTCCGCGTTCGTCTCGTCACGGCGACGCAGATCGTTCGCGGCTGGTTTGCCGACGCCACGAACCGGGAGCGCAGCCCAGAGGACGTGATCGCGCGGCTGGTCACAGCGGGACTGATGGAGCATCGCCGCACCGAAGCCCATCCGCTGCTCGATCTGCGGCAACCGCTGTTTGCATGGAAGGCCGGCACACCAGAACCGTCCGACAACCAACTGCGCGCCATTGCCGAACGGTCACGCGCGCGATGGGACCAACCGCACCAATCGGTCGAAGTGTCTCTGGCCACGAAGCGCGCTACGGCCTTGTTCGGGGCGTTTGTGGACGCACGCGGTTCCCGGCCGCATGAAGCGACGCACGACCTGCACCTGACAGAAGTCTACCTCGTGTATCGCCGCCGCTTTCCCCGGTTGGCCACCCAGTGGCACGGCGAGGCCGAGTTCCCGAAGATGGGATTCGAGATCGCCCACATGAAAGATCCCGATGCGTTTCTGATCGATCGGACCGGCGCAGCAACGCGAATCATCGAATTTGCCGGCAGCTACGAGGCGGACCACTTGAAGGCGTTCCACATACACTGTGCCGGCGGGGCCGCGCGGCGGCTGGCCACTTCAGGCTGGACGAAAACCGGGAGCCCTTGGGCTCGACTCTATTCGCCCGTGGGGACTAGCTACGAGCTATGGTGAAACCGCTCGCCCCCGACGACGAAGCTGTTCTCGACCACGTGTTGAGATACCGGCTGACGTTGCCGACCATCCTGGCCAAGACGGGATTGTTGTCCGAGGCTGGCGAGGACGCGGCGCGGACTACGTTGGAGCGCTTGATCCGCGACGGCTGGTTGAGAACCGCGGATCTGTATCCGGGCCATCGCAGTGAGCCGTATTACCATCTCAGTGAACAGGGGGCCGAGGCGCTTCAGCAAGACGTCAGCGTGGCCCAACCCCTGAAGGCCGAGGCTCGTGCCGAGTGGTACGCCATCGCCACATTCTGCTGCTGCGGAGAATCGTTTCGCGAGCTGCTCACCAAACGGGAGTTTCAGGAGAAGTTTTCGAAGCTGTGGTTCACCGGACAACCGACCCGCTATTACCTGGACCGGGGCGAAGATGGCGTGGTCCGGCTGGCGTTCTTGAAGGTCGACACCGCCGGCCCCGGTCGTTGGGATCGGCTGATCGACTCCTGCGCCAAGTTCCTGCGACAGCGGACCGACCAGACGCGAGTGGCCGCCGAGCATCATCCCCACGTGGCTGAGTTCGCCCGGTTGGTGAAGCGGGATCAGTTTCAATTCACGGTGCTGACGGCTCTGCCCGAGAAGCAGAGGGCCATCGAACTGGAGCTCGACCGCCGCCAACGGGCCAGCGAACCCGTGCCTCCCCTCCGAGTGCATGTGGTGCCAGGACTGTTCGAGGTGTTGTTCCCCGCGCCATCGACCCCGTAACGCTTCGCCGCGATCGTTTCCACGAGGTCGGATGCCAAGAGGATCGATGGACTTGCTCACAGACGGAACGGAACGCAAAGAGGCCAGGAGAGAAATCTCTCCTGGCCTCACGATCAAAAACCATGCTCTTCGAGATACTCCTTCAGCCAATTGTCGACGATGTCGAAGGACCGCCGCAAATCGGCGCGGTGGGCCGTCGGACCGTAGATGGAATCGATGAAGGTGTAGTCCCGCATCAGGTAGTTGCAAACCTGAAGCAGGGCTTCCCAGAACTCATGCGGAACCTCTCGTTTCTGTGTCGTGTTCATCCGGACCTCCATGAGAGCAAACGCCTGTCTTGAGGAGCAGCGTTCACTCGGTTGTGTGCTCCTCCGCGACGGGGAACCGTCGCGGCGAAACACCACTTCCAGAGGTCGGGCGAAAACACTTGGGTGGAACGGCGCGGCCTGAGTCGGCGCCGTGGAAAGGGGGCATCCCCTCAGGGCGGGAGGGCTGTCCGGAGACAGCCCGAAAACCAGGTGTCAAACCTGTGCGTGAAAACCGGTCGCCCTCAGTACTCGCTCGGGAGCAGAATGGTCGTGGTGAGACGATCCGCGTCGGTGATGATGTAGAAGAGCGTCCCGTTCCTGCCGCGATACCGGGAAAAGAACCGGCCGCCATATTTCAAGGCGGCTTCGTTGACTTCCCAATCCTCGCTCGGCAAGTCGCCCCAATCGCCGTTGGCATGGCGAATGAGGCACACGAAGCGATCTTCTTCCACCGTTTCCCGTTGGACTTCTTCCGTCACCACCACACATCCTCCATCGAACTTTCCCGCGATCATCATCGCTTGCATGGGTCGGCCCTTCAGGGTCAGGATGGGCAGATCATCGCAGCCGAATTGCGCCGCATGCTGCCGTTCGTCACCCTCCCGAGAGGCTCGCGTCAGCTCAACGTTGAACCAATCCTTCCGGTCCTCGGTTGGAATGGACCAATTCGCCGCACTGATGCGTCCCATGGGGCTGCGTTTGTCCGGTTTTCGTGTTTGTGCCATAAGCACTCCTCTGGGTGATGGTGCGAGCCGCCGTGTCTGCGTGCCGGCTCACACCGAATTTGTCCAGGCGACGGTCTCCGACCGTCGCCACTTCTTCAGCAAGGATCGTTGCCGATCCCTGAGAACCTCTACTGGCTCCCCACCCCGTGTAGGGCGTAGGCCAGCACGCCGGTGAGAATGAGAAACAAGAGCAGGTGTCGCAGGGACTCCTTCGCTCGATCCCATTCGTAGTTGCGTGGGGGACGACGGTTCCAATCATCCCGGTGTCTTCGTCTCCACGGCCGTAGCCGCCAGAACAATCTCAGCATGGTGCCTCCTGTCAGGTGGGCGTAAACGTTTCACTTGGTCCTCGCGGAACGGGTCGGAGACTCGTTCCGCCAGGCTGGTGAGAGCGTTTGCCATGCGAGGATGTCGAAGGCGAAGACACGTTCGACATTGCGCCCGTTGTTTTTCCGTGCTCCTGGGCCGGGAGCGAAACAAACCCACAAAGGGGTTTCGGACACGAGTTGTGAAGGAACGGGAGCCGCAGGAAGGCGGCCCGCAGTGGATGAGATTTTAAGGACGGACCTTCGGAAGCGGAAAAAAGTGACACGTGTGCCGGCACGTCGCGACGCTCGATGTCACTTCATCTCATGGATTGCCAAGGGATTGCGGAATGACAGGTCACCTCAAAGCAGCGCCAGAGCCGAATCGGCCTATCGCGGGGTGCCGTTGTCCGATCGCACCGGGCGTTCTCGTCTCAAAACAGGCGACGCTCGACTTGGTTTCCGTAGATCGTCCAGTCCGAACAGGGGATTTCCGCCCGCCCGTAAAGCTCCAGATACGGCCCTGGACTGACTTGCTCGACCAACATTCGCACATGGCCGGGCTTCCGGCTGTGCTCCATGCGACGGGCCGACAGCCAACTGCGCTGGGAATGGTTGCGAAACGGCAAGCCGCCCCGGACCCCGAGCAGTAAGAATTCGTGCGAGACGCGCCAGTAATTTCCACAGCCCATGTCAGGCTTCACCCAGACGAAGCACGACTTGTAGGTGAAGCCCCAAGCCTGGATGAGTTCCAAGGCCTCGCGCAGGAAGCCATTCGTCGTCCACAGATGGAGGTGGGCGCGCTCGGCGGCCAAGTCCGCAACCGGTTCGTTCTTGATCTGCGCGAACGACATCGTGCGGTAGTGCTTCCGCGCCGCACCGCGACTGGCCCGATTGGAGTAGTCCCAAGGCGGGTCCGCGTAGATCGTGCCAAACTTGAATTCGGCGGCGACCAGCTCTCGCAATGATGCCACCACCGATGGAGGACGCAAGTCGGTGAGAGGCGAAGTGACGGATGAGGATTCGGCTCGCGAAGCGGGATGCGTCATGGCGCGTCCTCCCGCTTGAGATCCGCGTCGATCAAGGTAAAGATGGCCTCACACACGTGCGGAGAGAGGCGTGGCCAGACGTCGGCAATGAACTTCAGATACGGCGGGAACGATGACCCAGCCGACGGCTTTGGACCGACGTTGCTGTGAGCACACTCGCCGACGAGTACCGGACGTGTGACAGCGAGCGCATTGCAGGGACTATTGATGCCGCTAGGATGCAGCGCCAGTGCAGCGCAGGGGGTATGTGGTTCTTCGGAAGTGTTGACGTGAGAAGTAGTTCGGTCGTTTTCGTGACCGGGTTCAATTCCCGCCGCCTCCACTATCCCGAATGAGAAGCCCTTCGGCGAGCACGTCGAAGGGCTTTCTCATTTCCAGACAGAGAGTTGCGTCGTCGAGC
>JAWXBB010000071.1:0-23901 GCA_034439795.1 Planctomycetaceae bacterium
GCTCGACGACGCAACTCTCTGTCTGGAAATGAGAAAGCCCTTCGACGTGCTCGCCGAAGGGCTTCTCATTCGGGATAGTGGAGGCGGCGGGAATTGAACACGGAGCCTGGCGATCATATCCACCAGGGTAGCGAAGAACTTACGGGTTTCGACGCACGCTTGTCAGGAAACTGTCAGGATTCTGTGCGCACTGATTGGCGGCAACTGGCAGTGAATGACCCAATTTTCCGCAAGCTGATCCAAGCGTGGCCAACCCTTGGAGTAGCTGTTCGCTATCAGGTTGCGGCGCTGTGCCTGGCAACAGTCGCCGAGGTCGAAACGAACGCACCCCAGCTTTGACAAGAGCCGAAATCTGTCACTGAAATTCCGCCCCCTCGGCCAGGCCCTCAACCTGTTCTTAACGCATTGGACGCAGCGGGGACTTAAGTGGGCTTTGCGACGAACTCCAGAAGCCGCTTGATGTTGAGCACTCTGCCCAACGGAAAAGCAGTTTTAGGCATGACGCACTTGGATGGCCAGTGTTGCCCCCAAAGTGCCCCCAGTGATTCAATCGAATGAGACTGCCATCTCATACCAACGATCTCGCGAAGAGTTTTGGCATTCACGGGTCATAGGGATGGTACCCCGACGACGACCTCTACGTCCCGAACGAAGCTTGGTAGTTAAAAATCCCTGGAAAATTAGCTCATTTCTTACCCAAGGAGACCAAAAAACACACCAATTTGCAAGCATTCTGTCAACAATTCTGTCAACACCTGAGATTGCTTCGCGGCCTGAGTAGCTGATGCCGTTTGACGGTATCGTAGTCGAGCGAAGATGACCGGATGGCGAATCTGCAATTTGTGTTGGCACTCTCAACTCTCAAATGCACCACTCGGGTCTAAATCTCAGCCGGAAAACAGGGGTCACACATCGCCGACCTTCGGCCGGACATCAGTAAACGCTGGGGTTCTCGATCTCCGTCACGGAAGTGAAAGCGGCGTCGATGTTTGCGGCTGGTGCGTTTGAGAGTTGAGAACGCCTGTTCATAGAACTTCGGACGCATTGTCGCTATTCCGAATCAACCCAACCGTGACCCGGTCCACATCCAAAGACCGATCACGAGGAATGTCGCGGCAAGCCCCAGACTAAATGCAGGCCAGAACCGCAATCCCCATTGTTCGGCGAACGCCAGTGGGATAAAAAAAGGAAACGTCAGCGGCACAAGTACCAATGTCTCCTGTTGACGGCGGTTGAAAGTGGTGGCAAGGGGCGGCCGAAATTGGATGCACTGGTTGGTTAAGGTCTCCGGAACAGGGTCATCGCGGCGGCACTGATTCCCAAGAAGCCGGCAGTTTGCAGAAGGCGGACGCAAGCGCGATTAAACGCATGGCAAACTCCTTGAAGAGATGAAGTAGCTTGTGAAAGACGGCAAACTGGGGCGCAGCACGATTATCAAATCGCGCTTGCCCGCTCGGCAGCTTCGTCGAGGGAGTTAGACCTGTTGCACGCCGGACCGCAGTCCGCGCGCGGCATCACAGACAGGCGGCCCCTTTCGCCAGGGATCGCGCCAGAGAAGCGCCGGAGGCATCGCAGCAGGGCATGACTCCGGCTGGATGGCCATCAGCTCCGTCGGAACGAGATCGCCCCCGTGGCTGACTGAGGGCGTGAAATCGCTCAGCACCGCCGCCACAACCAACTGCGCTGGGTTGTCCTCGGGTTCATCGCCGCGATTCTGACCCGCCGGAAACGTCCAGTTGAAACCTGCCAGCCAGACGTGCCAATGCACGAGCGGCGGCGTCAACGTCTTCGTCGTGTCCGGCTGGCCCGCATGATGGTGGTGATGCGCATGGTGCGAATGCTCGTGGTGGGCGTGCGGAGCAACCGACTGGGATGATTCGGGGACGGGATGCTCGTGCCGAATCTTGGGCGGGGTCACGGCCAGCAGCGCAAACCAGCCGACAAATGCCGAGACGCATGCCCTTCGGGCGCATCGAGCAGTCATTGATGGGCGGCAGCAACTCATACGACCCTCAATTGTCGCTTCGGCGAAGTGACCACGTCAAGCGGCTAAGATTTCACTTGATGTCGATGACAGTGGCGAGCAACGCGCGCTGGCCATCCGCCCGGCCCTCCCAGCACACGACCACCTGATCTTTCCCCGTCACGGAGACCACGACCGGATCGCGCGCCTCCTCCGCGAGCTTCGAGGGTTGCTTGTCTTGGGGACGCAGCATCCACAAATCGCCCTCGCGACGGCCCGTCCAGACCACGACCGGTCCGGCACTGGTGGCCGCAATCCACGGTTGTTCCCCAGGCCCGAGCGGCGTCTCTTTGGTTCCGCCGGTGGTCAGAAACAGGGACTTCTCACGACGCCAGGCGGTGTCGATGCGCCCCTTGCCATCCACCGCGAGCATGCCACCGTCCATCGGGCAGGCATTCAGTTTCCAGGTTCCCGACCCCACCTTCTTGGCCGGTGCAAACCGCAGGCCGTCTGCCGAGGTGGTCAGATACATGTCGCGATTGCCGCCGAGTGAGTTACGAAACAGGATCGAAACCTTGCCCGCCGCGTCGACGGCAATTGACGGATGACAACACTCGCAAACGCTCCCATCGGGTGAGCGATAGACGAGTTGATTCGGTCCCCACGTCGCCCCGCCGTCGGGTGAGCGGGCTGCATAGATTTCCGTCTTCCCGGAACGCAGATCGAGCCAGGTACACCACGCGCTGCCATCGGGACCGGCAGCCATGCCGTGGAGACCTTCCCGCGCGGAAGCCGGTGCATCGTTCACGCTGCCGGGGCCTGACCACGAACCACTCTCCGATGGCAATCGCCACGCTTGCAGATCGCCGTCGCGTCCCTTCCCCTGGGGTCCGCCGATGACGGTGATGACCGGCACCGTCCCGGCCACGGCGATCCGCGGCCCGCGACGCATGCCCAGAGACAGATTCGGGCATCGAAAGGCCTCCCCAGCGGGGCTGAAAGTTTGACCTCCATCGTCCGAGCGGGTGTAGAATACGGTGTCGCCCACGCCGTAAGCGACATGCACCGTTCCGTCGGCGGCCAGCGCCGCTTGCGGTTGCTTGGGCGACTGATTGCCGTCACCTTTCGCAATCACGACCGGCTCGGCAGCGAAGGTTGGAGTCATGATCAAAAGAACCAGCCCACAGGTCAGATTTCGACAGCAATTCAATTTCATGAGGATTTCTCCAGTTCGAGAGCGGACCGTCTCAGGGGGAGGAACACACGTGGGAAGCGCAATGTCCCATCCCTGAGACGGCCGCGAACCGACCTATTTCGTGGGCTTGCTCTTGAAAGTTCCGGTCGGCCCCTTCAACTCCAGCGGCTTGTAGCCGGTGCTTTCGACGGCCTCCCACACCGCCTTTGGCGAGATCGTCTTGCCTTCAGCGGTGACGACAAGTGCCGTCCCCTTGTCGCAATCCACATTGACCGACTTCACATTGGCAACACCTTCGAGCTTCTTACCCACTCGGCTGGCGCAGCTCGCACAGTGCATGTCTTTGATTGACACCACTGTGTCGACCGGCGCTTCTGCCGCCTGAGCGATCGCCGCGCAGGCCATTGCCCACGCGAGCACATTCGCCACCACCACGGAACTCTTCACGGTCGAATCCTTTCGTTCAGCGAGCATTTTCATCGAACAGCGACACGAACATGGCGGCCACACGCCGCCATCAATTGGAAGGCTTGTGGCTCGCTTTGAGAGCCGCCACGCGCGCGAGGGTCTCATCGGGATTCCCCAGCGCCTTTTTCTCGCAGCCCTTGCAGCAGACGAACACCGGCTGCCCCTGCACGTCGAGCTTCAGCGGCACGCCCATCGATCCCAGTCGTTCGTGCGTCTGCACGGCGCAGAATCGCTGCTGTTCGGCCACAGCTCGATCCGGCGCATCCAGCTTGGCCAGGGTCGCTTGAATCTGACCGTCCTGGCCGGCGTCAACCGTGCCAGACGGAGGCACGCTGCTCTGACAGCCTGCAAGCGCCATCGCAGCCAGCAGGGATCCACCGAGTACGGGATACTTCCAATGCATGGGTACTCTCCTGAAGGGAACTCATCCGCGAGGATGATGCGCGTTTTACCGGATGTAGGTTTCCGGATTCTTGATGGCGTCCGGTTGCTCCTTGGCGAGCTTCACAAACTCGTCCACACACGGGGGGCAGCAGAACTCGTAGGGCTTGCCGCCGACGACCCAGGTGAATTTGGCATTGGACTTCGTGTTCGTGATCGGGCAGATTCTGTCGCCCACTTTGGGCTTCATGTCGTGCGACGCCATCACGCCGCGAAACTTCTGGCCGGCCGTGACGCTGCCGTTCGCGACAATATCCGCCGACGTGTAGACCCCTCCGGGTGTGAGGTACAACGCCTGTTCTTCGAGGGCGGGCAACGCCGCCGGCATGTCTTCCACGTGCGCCGGCGCCGCGGTGGAAAAGCCGACGCGGAACCGCGCGCCGGCGATCCGCAGCATCGGAATGGTGACCTCGACCTGCCGTCCGGCGAGCGCTCCCGGCAACTGACCGACGAATTGCGAGGTCTGTTCCGGACCGTCGCCCTCCTGCGGTGCGGGGGCCAGTTCGATCGGCTCGGCATCGGCATCGCCGGCGACTTTGACGTAGGCGGTGAGCGTCTGCCGCTCGACGTCCTGAATGCGGGATTCATCCTTGCCGAGCATCAGCAATCGCAGCGTGCCGCTCTTTTCCACAATGGCCTCGGCGTGATAGCTGTCGAGGCCGATGGACACGATGATCCCGCCATGAGCGCCGGGCCGATGGGCGTGATCCCCCTCGGCCTCATCGGGCTTGGTGGGCGTGGAATCGCTCGACTCGCCGCGAGATGCGTCAGTCCGACCAACTTGCGTTGGCGCAGCAGTCTGCATGCAGCCGCTGAACGCGACGAGCATGGCGGCCAAGCTGGAGTATCCGACCAAGGAATGCACGAAACGCATGAAACCATCTCCCAATTGACCCTGGCGCGATGCACGCGCAGGAGCATGAAATCGTCCGACGCCAGCGCGCATCCATGCGAACCGGTCACCGACAAGCGAAAGGGGCGGCTAGACTCAACACGTCTGAGGGACGCTGCGCATCGAGTTCATTAACTCGACCACGCCGGCCGCTTCCCGAGCAGCTCGATTCCTACCTCAGCAGCGCAAAGCGCACAGCGCGTACACCAAAGACGCGCCGGAGGGTCGATTGTCAGAATCGCAGCCGACCATGCCTTCAGAGATCGCATGCGGCGAAACGGACGCGAAGCCGGCAGGAACCCACTCCGCGAGCGACAGCCAGGTCACCCACTCCGAGGGACCAGCCGTGAGCAGGATGCGGTCGTCGACCGCCGCGGCAACCTTGCCGATTTTCTTGCACGGGCACTCGTGGGGGGCGTGGCCGGGGCAGCCAGACGGTTCGCCACCAACAGGACAGCAGCAGGCTGCGCTCGATTCGCCAGAGGCCGCGGCAGCAAATCTTGCCAGCGTGCAACAGCAGAGCGACGGGCCGACCAACGTCGCCGTCATCAACAGCAGCACGAACAAGTAACGCCACATCGTTCGATTCCGAATTATGGGCAGGGACTAATCATGCCCACAGATGATTTATACCATCGGTTGTCAAGAGGGTGAAGCCCAGCTTGGCTGAAACGCCGGAGATGCGTCCGGAATCACAAGTCACCGATTTTCAGCAACTCCGTTCCAGCCCATCGGTTGAGCGGGAACGGAGCAATTTGGGCATTCAGTTCCCTTCAAGCTTACTTCTGGCCATCCCGCTTGGGCAGCTTCGGATCTTCGATCTTCAGCGCCTTTTGCAGCTTGGTGAACTCGGCGTTCACGGCGTCCACTTCATGGACGATGTCGGCACAGCAGCCGCACATTTCGACGTGGTCCCCCTTGGCGAGGGCCTTGTCCATCATGTCGCAGTGACCGAGGATTTTCTTCTGGACTTCCTCGATCTTGGCGATGGCGGCTTGCGCTTCCTTGTTGTCCGGATTCGCCTTCTTCAATTCGGCCAGGCTCTTTTGGGCGTTGACGACCCCCTGCCGGGCTGCCGTCGCGTGGACTTTGGCCTGTTCGGGTGTCGGTTTCTCGGTCTGGCCGTAGTAGTAGAGCGCGCGGGCCTGAGCATGCGTCTGCTGCTGCCAGCCTTGCGCTTCCCAGAAGTTGTAGGTGCTGCCTTTGGCCTTGTTGGCGGCTCCGACCTGAGCCACGGCCGACTGTCCGAACATCGCCAGCGTCATCGCGGCGACACTCAGCACTGTGGAAACCTTCATGACACGTTCCTCGTAGAGTTAGTGAACCACATCGAACAAGCTTGGGCGACAATCGCCCAGAACTGGGAGTCGGCTGCATCGAGTGTGATCTGCTTGCAGGCCACACTGGCAGCAATTCGTTCGCAGGCGGCACAAGCGGGCGTCGGTCGAACATCGATGGCAGCCCTGCGCGGTAAATCCCCAATCCCAGAAAAATCTGCCTGGGGCAGAGGGGCGCGAATTGAGAGCTAGAGCTAGCGCATTCGTTTTGGACATCAGCGCCATCGAAGCGGTGGCGCATCGCAGGCAATGCGCCTCGTCTCCTACATTGGATTCACGTGAGAATCCTCGGTATTCGTCAGTCAATTGGATTTGGCATGATGTGTGCGTTGTTCGTTGAGCGTTCAACCGACGCCCGATGACGTGCGGTTGATGGCTCAAATCACAGTTTCCCATGCGGAAAGGAATCGTTCGATGAAGACTTGGCTTTCGACACTAACTCTCTTGGCTGCCGTGACCGCCGCGTCCACGGCCTTCGCCGATCACGAATACGGAAACTCGTACGGGGGAAGCTACGGCGGGAACTCCGGATATCGAGGGGAGTCGGCCTACCACGATGGCTTGCAGCACAACAGCTTTCATCGTCAGCAGGCGCACGAACAACTCCACGACACGCTGAGCCACCGTGACTACGACCGACAGGTTGGGGGATCTCGCAACAACGGTTACGGCAACACCGGTTGGCCTTCCTCTTACTCCGGCGGCTTCAACATGGGGTCCGGCTACTCGACCCCGGTCTATCGGACGCCGAACTACGGTGGCTACCCCTCGAATCGCTCTGGCAACTACGGCGGCTACAGCAACGGTTGGCAGAGCGGTGGGTCTGGCAGCAACTGGTCTCCGCGGTGGTAGTCTCTCGACGGTCGGTTGGCGACTGATTTGGCGGATCAATGAACCGCCAGTTGGCTCAGGGGCGTGGCCGCCGGTTTCCGGCGGCCACGAGAGCCACGACTTTTCGCAGACGACGGCGACACGGTGTCGAATTAAGTTCAGCGTGTTTCTCAGTCTCGTCTGATGAAAGGTCGATGTCATGTCAGCGATGTCTCGTTCGATTTCTCTGATCGTTCTCTTAGCCGCGGTGTCACCAACCGCTTGGGGTTGCGACGGCCCCAACTGCCCCACGTCGGCTCGGAACGCCTTCAGTTCCACGCGGTCGCAATTCGGCTCGCGTTACGATGCACAGTCTTTTGACCGCGCGGGTCTGTCGGCCCCCCAAATCGCTTGCGGTTGCAATTCCTGCGACCCGCGCGTGCCATGTTCGCCAACCGCCTGCGCTCGCCAAGGCTGTCAGGACTGCGGTACAAACTGTCCGACCTGCCCGTCGAGCCGGTTCAACGGTTCCGCCCCAGTCATCAGACTGCCCGCGACTGGCACGTATCGTTCCGGTTCGCAACCGACACGGTCACGCACGACCGCGCAGTCCGTTTGTCCGGTCACGGGGGAAAAGCTTGGCTCGATGGGACCGCCGATTCCATTGACTGTGATGGGCCGCACGGTCTACGTCTGCTGCGAAGGGTGCGTCAACACTCTCCGTCGCAATCCGGAAAAGTATCTTTCGACAATGACGCCACGCGCCACCATGCCGACGACCGACCGTCCCACTTCGAGCAACGGACAGACGTTCCGCTAAGTCGCTCTGCACCATTCGACGACAATGAAGCCGATCACGCGATCTGCGCGTGATCGGCTCCTCTTGCGGTCAATGCCGTTCCAGCGACCGGAACTGCGGCAGCCTAAACCCGTTTCAGAACACTATTTCGCCACGTGCTTCGCCATCTCGCGGCACGCCTTGGCACAATCGCGGCATTCTTTCGCGCAAGCTGCCATCTCTTTGTCGTCCGCGATTTTTTCACACGCCATCGCGCATTCGTCGCAACACTTGGCGCAGCACTCGCAGGCGGGGCCCGCCAGAGAGCTGTGCCGAGCCGACAGGCTCGCGGCCAGCTTGCAGCAATCGCCGCAGTCGACGCACAGGTGCATGCACTTGGCGTGTTCCTTCTTGCCATCGGCCAGCATCATGGCGCAGTGGTGGAAGCACATGTCGCACTGCAACTGGCACTCCGCACAGGCTTTGGCGCACTTCAGGAAGTGCTCGTGGTGCGGGTCGTCGGCCGCCTGGGCGCTGATGGCGACCACGCTCGCAGCGGCGAGAAGCAAGGCTCGAGACATCGTCGATCCTTCCGAGGGGGGAACTGATTGATGGCGACAGAAACTTTTCCTGTCAGTCCCACGCGATTCGACGACGCACAGCCCCCCCGGACGATGGTTGTCGGCTTCCCACGCTGTTGGCTAAAAGCGCTCCGTGAGCGGCGATCCGCCAGGTTTAGCGGGCGGATGCGGCCCGGAACGATTAGAATCGTCAATGCGAGAGGTTAGCGAATCACATACCACGCCCCGAGCCGGCGGGACGATGGTTTCGGACAATCCATCAGCATCGCGGATGCGCCCCGGTTGCGAGATTTCCGGCCCATTGCACGAAGACAGCATGTCGTCCACAACCGAAGTCACGATCCGATTGAGCGGCCTCTTCGGCGGGCTGGCATTGATGGCGATTTGGGAAGTCCTGGCTCCACGGCGAGTGCCCAAGGTCCGTCGCGCACGTCGTTGGATGAGCAACTTGGGGCTGCTGGTGTTCAACACGGTCGCCGTGCGACTGCTGATTCCCCTCACCGCCGTCGAGCTGGCGGTCATGGCCGAGCGAAACGGTTGGGGAGCGCTGCATCGCTGGAGTTTACCGCCTGCCTGGGAGATTCCACTGGCGGTGATCGCCCTCGACTTGGTGATTTACCTACAACACGTCCTGTTTCACGCCGTCCCGGCATTCTGGCGGCTGCATCGAGTCCACCATGCGGATCTGGAGTTCGACGTCACTACCGGATTACGGTTCCACACGATCGAAATCCTGCTGTCGCTCGGGCTGAAGCTGGCCGCCATTCTCGCGCTGGGTCCGTCTCCGTGGGCCGTGCTCATCTTTGAGGTCTTGCTCAATGCAACCTCGATGTTCAACCACAGCAACGTCCGCATCCCCTTGGGGTGCGATCGGATGCTGCGGTGGCTGGTGGTCACCCCCGACATGCACCGCGTTCATCATTCGATTCAGCGCCGCGAGGCCGACAGCAACTTTGGGTTCAACCTGCCATGGTGGGACTATCTGCTGGGAACCTACCGCCCGCAGCCAGCCGAAGATTACGAGACCATGCCCATCGGAGTCGCGGAACTCCGCGACGAACGTCTCTGTTGTCGGCTGCCGGCGATGCTGTGGTTGCCGCTGCGTTCATCACGCGCCAGTCCCGATGGAAACGACCGATGACTTCGAGCAAACACACGACGCGAGGTCATGCTACATCGAAACGTCTCATCTTGATCTGTCGGCACCTGAGCAGACATCTGCGACCAGCACCTGGGACGGTGGGCACCGTCCCAGGGGAGCTAGGCCTGCCGGACTTACCGGAATTTTCCGGTGGCCGCCGCGTTCTGACGCACGGACGGCATGGCGGGCGTCATGCGGTAGCGGGGTGCGGCGACGGGTTGCAGTTGCGGATCCACACCGGGTTCGTACGAGAAGCTCTGGTAGGTGCGATTGCCTGCACCTTGCGACATCTGCATGCCGGCGTGAGGATCGGTGGGAGCAACAGGAGCGGCGGCGGGCGGCATGGAGTGCGTCATCGCGCATCCGCACGCGCCACCGCACGCTTGCACCGGACACACACAAGCCAGAGTCGCACACGCCGCCAACAAGCCCGTCGCGAGGAAGTTCAACATGGTTCACAGCCTTTCTGAAACGGACCATCGCGCAGGCCACGATGGCCTGGCCGATAGTCGCGAGGACAGCATCCAATGAACGTCACGTTTCTCTGCACACGCAGAGAAATCCTTCGTGGCGTTTTGGAAGAACTCGTGCCCGAGTCGGCAGCCTGTCGATCTATTTCCGCTTGGAATCGCTGAGAGTTGATCGTGGCGCCCAGAGGCGAAACGAAGGCATCGATCAGAGGCGTCCGGTTCAAGTCCGGATGCACACAGCCCTGCGAGCGTCGAGAATCACGCCAACATGCGCGAAAGAAGAATCACCAGATCTCGGCCTTCATCAGGCGGAGAGTGATTCGAAGCTACGGCGTGCCGATGCGACGGTTGAACCGCATTCAGCAAAATGCGGCAACAGCCGTCGGCAGCCACGTCATAATCCGGCGCTTCCGTCGTTTCCAACTTGGAAGACACGTCCGGCAGCACGACGACCGGAGTGCAATGGCACCCGGCGACCGCGCAGTTGGCTGACGAACCTGGAGAGCTGCCAGATCCGCGACAACAAGATCTCTGTCGCGGAGAACTGTGTTGGGAAACGTCCGCAACGCCTTCGTTGTCAGCACAGCACGAGCGTTGTGCTTTTCCCGCATGGCAAAACAGCTTGAGATCACCGTTCGAGCAAAGGCAAGCCGAACGCGGGGAGCCGCTCAAGACCGTCAATGGCAGCATCGCCCAGACCAGCAAGGTCGGCAGCAACGCGCGTTGACGATCCATTTCACTCTCCGACAGAGGCATCACCCGGAAGGTTTGATGCTCTTCCACTCTCAAGGTTACGTCGGCTCGCCTTGCCAAACAAGAAAAATCCGTGCGGTTTCTGTCGAGCGATCAACCCATTCATCGAAAAACAGGCCCCGAGACGTGAGTGCTTACGCTCGAATCTCTCCCGAAGCGGGCGCATTTGTCGTTACGTGCGCCCTTCGTTCGCGACCAGCGGACGCCCAAAACCAGCGCGTCCCCGCCTGTTTCACCAGCAAACTCGATTGTGCCGGCATCCCGAATCGGCAAGCCATCACTCGTTCTATGAAATTACAACCCATTCTCTGGATTGATGTTGCGGCATCGTATTGGATGCGGAAGTGGAGGTTGGCACGGTGTTCCCTAATAGCGGGGGCAATCACCTGATCGGCCCGTAGGCGAACTCTGTATGGCCATCCAATCCCTCCTGACGAAGAAGTTACGGGGCCTGTTCTTCGTATTCCTGATTCTCGGGCCGGCCGGAGAGCGCAAAGCAACCGCGGATGACCCGGCGAAAATCGCCGTGACTGTCCGCCAACAGTCGGGCTGGACTGTCGCTGAGACTCCGAGCTTTTGCTGCTGTGTGAAGCAAGAGGCCACGGCGCGAAACTTGGCGACCGCTTGCGAGCAGTGGAAACAACGTCTGGCTCAAACGTGGGGACCGACCACGGGCATCCAGGCCTGGTCGCCGCGCTGTGAGATCGTCGTCCACGCCAGCCTGGCGGAATACCGCTCTACGCTCGGCAGACCCGGCGATGCGTCGGTCGGATCGACGCGTCTGCAGTTCGACGGCGAACGCGTGGTCCTGCGCAGGATTGATTTGCGGTGTGATGCCGCCGACTGGTGCGTTGCGGCGCTGCCCCACGAATTGACGCACGTCGTCCTGGCCGAGGAATTTCACAATCGACCTCTTCCACCGTGGGCGGATGAAGGCATTGCTATGCTGAGCGAAGTACCCCATAAACAGCAGCAGCGGATGGCCGATCTCCGTCGTACTCTTCAACACCGGTCGACCTATCGGATTGCCGACCTGCTCGCGGTGCGGCAGTTGCCCCCGGCGCATCTCCGCGACGCCTATTATGGACAGAGCCTCGCACTGACCTCGTGGATGGTCGAGCGCGCCACGCCGCAAGGCTTCGCGCGGTTTCTACAAGCCTGTGACGTGATGCCCTTTGATGAGGCCATCCAGAAAGAACTGGGACTGAAGAGCGTTGCCGATCTCGAGCGCGAATGGCGACAGTGGGTGCATTCGCCGCAGAGCCATCATCTGGTCAGTCTCTCGCCGCCGCTTGCCGCCCAGGCCACCCTCGCTTTCGCACGTGACGAGTAACCCTTCAGAGTTCCCAAGTACGACCCCATCAATCAATTCTCACCGCCGGTTTGCGATCCGCAAGGCTGGCACGATCTTGGCGCGCGAAGCTTGCTACGTCGGGGCAAACCGACCAAAAGCCTAACGAGGAACGAAGCAAACACGCCCATCACCGCCAGCGAAACACGGCGATGTCGCCGTCGAAGAATCGGCGGCGGGTGCGATTCGGCAAAGAGCCGTGACGTTGAGCGGGAAAAAGACTGAAAAGCGGTAGTGCCTGCTGACGATTCGCAGACCGTTCTCGCTGGTAGAACGCGACGAAACTCTAAGGGAGTGGCCGGTCGGCGGCGTCCACCTTGGTGGCGCGAATGAAGAAGGGCTGCGTCGCGGAGGGTTGCTCGGGCGCTTCCACGTCACCGCGTATCCTGATTTTCTGGCCCGGACGGACCGTGGAATCAGCGGGCAGCTTCACGGGACAGGCGGTCCCGCCGGTGTCGAGGAACAGTTGTTTGACATCGTTCGGATCACAAATGATGGTGCCGGTCTGGATGAGGCTGGCCCCCTCGTTCTTTTGAGCGGGGTCGCTCTCGGCATACTGTGCGACTTCGACGATCCATCGGGCGGGTCGTTCCACTCCGGCGACGCGACGCAGCGATCCGGACACGCGGACGAGTTGCTTGTGATGCGCCTGCGCGAAGGCCCTGCCGTCGGCGTCCTGGAACTGCAGTTCCCACGTGATGCCACGGAACCGGAGCGTGGTTCCGGTGGTCTCGCCCCCCACGGCGACGATGCCGTCGCGGAGTTGTCCGTGACACTCGACGCGAATCAGTTTGTCGACCGCTTTGGGTTCTTGTGCGATCACGAATCCCGCCAGCAACGGCCACGCGCAGGCCCATCGCATCCAGTGCCGAATCATTGGTCCCTCCTTGTTTCCGAAGCCGGAGTCCCTGCGAGCCGCACACGACCTCAGCGGAATCCCGGCGAAATCAGGTGCTGACGATACTCTTCCTGCCGCTTGATGAGCATGATTGGCGTCTTAAACTTCTCGTCCCCGGCAAAATCCTGCGCGGCCGCCGATTGTAGCGGCACCGCTTGAATCAGCATCTGGCCGGAGTGGAATTTCAGCGAGGCACCGGGATCGATCCAGATCTTCCAGTGGATCGTGTGTTCGCCTGCCGGGAAATTGGCGGTGGCCATGGACCCCACTGTGCTCCAGCCTCCGGCGCGATTCAGCTCGGGATTGCGGATGGTCTCCTGCCAATAGTGATCGACCGCCGGCTTTTCTGAAAACCCGGTGGCAAATCGGGTCTGCAAGCCGACGCTGCGGACACTGGAATTGGCCACAACCGAAACCACCGAAGGCTGCTTCAACGACAGTTTGGCGCTGGCGATCGTGCCACTGGTGGTGGGGTTGACTGCGCCGGAGTCGAACCGCGTACTGGCCACCACGATGCCCGTCGGCTGTGTCGGTGTCGGTGTCGGTGTCGGAATCGGAATCGGCGTCGGCACCGGTGTGGGAGGCGGAGGTTCGGGTTCGCTCCTCGCGAGGAACGAAACATCCAGCACGCCGCCCGGAACCTTGGCCGGTGCGGCACCGCCCCAGAAGTTCCGCAGCGCGGCCACCGGTCGGGCGTTGACACAAATCAAGTCGCGGACCTTCGCCATCTGCGTCGGATCCTGCATCGGCGTGGAAAACGTCCCGCCCCAGACGAGTGCCGCAGCACCGGCAACATGCGGCGCGGCCATCGACGTGCCGTCCATGCTGGCGTAGCGGTTGTTGCGAATCGTACTGATGATCCCCACGCCGGGTGCGCCGATGTCGACCGACTTCACGCCGTAATGGCTGAACGACGCGCGGGCGTTGTTGACGTCGATCGCGCCGACCGTGAGAACATTCGCCGGCGACAGCGCTGCCGGATAGTACGGCGAGGTATCGTTGTTGTTGCCGTTCCCCGCCGTGTTGCCGGCCGCCGCAACGAACAGCACGCCCTTGCGCTCGGCACGGGTCACGGCGTTGATGAGTTCCTGCGACGTGCCCTGACCCGCCCAACTGTTGCTGAGCACGTGGGCCCCATTGGCCACCGCCCAGTCGATGCACTTCACGGCATCGGAAATCGTTCCCGAACCATCGGCCCCCATGAATCGCATCGCCATGATCTGCGTCTTCCAACTGACGCCGACGATACCCATCCCGTTGTTGCCCACGCCGGCAATGGTCCCGGAACAATGCGTGCCGTGGTCCTGTTCGTCCATTGGATCATCGTCATTATCGTAGAAGTCGTAGCCGTGCTTGCCATTCCTGGTCCACATGTTGGCCTTGAGATCGGGATGGTTGTAATCGACGCCCGTATCGATGACGGCGACGATCACGTTCGGCGTCTCACGGACGACGGCCCAAGCCTGCGGTGCCCCGATGTTCTTGAGGCCCCACAAGTCCGCATACACCGGGTCCGAGGGAGTCGGAGGGTCGGCCGCAGTCCGCAGCGTGGGCAAGAAGTCGTCCTGACCGATTGAGACCACGTAGTCCGGGGCGACGTGCAGCACGGTATTGTCATCCAGCAGCGTGTTCACCGATGCCGCCGTCACCGTGACCACGGGTTCGACGATCAGGAAGGAACCGTGACGATAGTCTTCGAGCTTGCGCAATCCGGCCTTCGCCAGAGTTTCCTCGGAAGGCCGGCCGTTGTTCGAGTGATAGCTGATGAGCAGCCGATTCCCCTTCGGAGACACGTCCGCCGTCTGATTCGTCACGGCGATCGACATGCTGCGGAGCTTGTGGGCGCAGTGTTCGTGACCCCGGAATACGGCCCGGCCGTGGCGGGTGATGCCCATCAACTCGGCGTCGCACTGCTGCACGGCGTACAGTTCCGGCGCGAGGCGCTTGTTGGGGCACGCCTTGGGTGCCGCCTCCCAGGTCTCGGCGAACAGACGCACGGGGCCGGCGAGCAGGCCGGTGACCAGCAGAAGGGATCGAAGTAGACAGGGTATCAGCTTGCCCATGGCCGGAAACCTTGTTGACGTGCGCGAGCCGGCAATGACGTGGTCAGGGCCGATTCGGCACGAGTTGGCGGCAATTCCAAGAGAGCCACACGGGATACGCAATCCCGGCGGCGAGCACGGCCAGTCGAGTCGCAACAGTGATCAAATGGATGGGGAGAGGACGAATCGAGCGGAAGCTAGCTCAAAACGGCATTTCCGAGAAGAGCGGCCTTCGCAGGCTGGCAAATGTCGTCAGCTTCCGCTGCCGCAACGGGGTGGCGCAGAAGAAGGCATTGCTCCGCCTCGGCCGTGGTTGACCTACTTGCAGTTCGCTTACGGTTCGTTGGAACTTTGACGAGCCGTTGGCTGATGGGTAATGGGACCAAAGGGCCGAGGCGACGTCGCGCAAAGTGTGAAAGCAGTCCGGCACCTGTCAGGAGGGGATATCTGCGGTGGCATTCTCCAACTGAATCGTCTCGAACTGGCCGACGCTCTCCGACAACCAGAAGTGACAACAGAGAAAGTTGAAATCAAGATGCGACCACGATCTGCGCTGAGCAAATCGACTGAGGATATCAATGCAGGTTTAAGGTCGGCGTGTCATTTTGTAGATTTGTCCGATAAACAAAAATGGGGTGGGAACGGGCTGCCCGTTCCCACCCCATTGGTCGATTGCAGCCCTCGGTGGCTGTTCCTCAAGCAACTTTCGCTCTCATAGAGTCGTTACCGACGTCGCGGCGCAGGCGCTTCTTCCCGGTCGCGAGGTGACGCAGCTTCGTCCTGGTGATCGTCGTGAGCGGGTTTGACGCCCACCTCGAACATCAGGTGGTGGAGAACCGCTTCAAACTCCTCAGTCGTTGCGGCCAGGTTCATTTGTCCGACCTGACGACGATTGGTACTCCGCCAGCCCTGAATGTCCCCCTGCAAGTGGTGGAACAGTTCGTCGATGCTCTTGATGTAGCGCTGGATGGCTGCGTGATCTTCCTGATGCTCTTTGGCGTGAACGTACTTGACGGCTTGCAGCAGTTTGTACGCCTCGTCGTAGGCTTCATCGAATCCTGGATTGTCCTGGTAGTTGTGGTGCAGATCGAGGCAAACTTGATTGGCGAGCAGCTCCAGCCGCTCGGCAAGTTCTGCGTGACGCTTGAATTCTCCGAACTGGACGGGAACGGGTCGCGGAGCCGGCTGTTGCCCCTGCCCGCCGCCGCGGGCCACTGGCGGCGTGTAGTAGTTCGCGTCTTCGTAGGAGTAGAACGCACCGTAACGCCCGCCCGAAGGGACGACGTACCGATATTGGTCCTGTTGCTCAGTCACCCGAACACCGAGCGGATTGTAGAGCTGAATCCCAACGCGATATTTTGGGACACCACGGTGGTTGGGGGGTTGTGTCAACCCGACTGTTGTGGCAGTCGACATCCAACCAACCGCCAATGCCAGCGCCAGACAGAGACTCGGACCACGCATCAATTGACCCTCCTTGAACGTATTGCCCATCCGCCGCCCAAACTCCATAGGGATGTGGGTAGCGAGCGAAGTGTCCCCGCAATAAACATGCCGCGACGTATAAGCCATGAGGCATGGAGTTGCGTGAGAGCTGCGGACCGACACCAATTTCAGTTTCAGCTTGCCGTGGTGAGACTCCCGGCTGGGAATCCGTTCACAACTGGCCGAGGATCATGCGAGGAGGCCGATCGGAGTTGCCGAGTTGCGGGATGAGCGCGAGTGACGTGGGCTGCCGGTCTGCTTTGGCTGCCATTTCGCCAGATCTCATCGCATTCCGAAGACTGAACTCCTGCGAAAACGAACACACCAGCAGTTTTCTACCGCTGGTGTGGGACCATGCCGTCGATTTCGCGTCGCGTCCTGACCTATGTCGAACGTGATCAACTTATTCCGAAGGCGGCGGCGCAAGTTCCGGACCGCCTTCTGGCGGCGGCGCAAGTTCCGTGCCGCTGTCGTGGGGCTTGATTCCCACGTCATAGCACAGGTGATGCAGCAGCGCCTCTCCGGCACTGACCTCTTCCATGACGTCTCCCACTCCGACCGGACGCAGTGGCTGCCGGGTCCACGGGGCGATTTCTTCCTGCACGTGATGGAACCGCTCGTCCAGGCTGCCGACTGTGAGTCGGATCGCTTCGCGATCGCCCTGATGTTCTTTGGCGTGGATGTGTCGCGCCAGTTGCAAGACCTCGTAGGCTTCACGGTAGGTGTGAGCATAGCCCGCGTTGTGCCGGTAATTGTAATGCAGTTCGAGGCAAAGTTGATTCAGTTGCCCTTCCAGTCGACCGGCCAGATCATCGCAGTGGGAGAAATCGCCGAACTGCAATGGAACGGACTGCTGCACGACGGGCACTTGAGGAACGTATCCCGGTTGCGTCGTAACCACCCTCACGACCGGAGTTGGCGTGTAGTAGTAGGCATTGTTGGCCACGTAATACGCGCCGTGATGGTGGTGGGCATGGGGAACCACATACGACCAGTTGCCGTGGCCGTAGTGGCTGCCGTGGTGATGGACGTTGTGGTGGTGGCCGTGATGGTTGTGCTGGGCCGGCAGCATCCCTGGAGTCAGCGCTACCATCAAGGCCACGCCGTAGCACAGCGTTTGAGCAGACATTGGCAAGTCCTTCACCCTGTAAGGAAAGGCAGGAGGGCGGCAACGACTGCCGCCCGCTGGAGGAGATTCTACCGTGTTGACGAGGCTGCGGCAGCGCCGGTCGACATTGGTGTCTGACCCCGCGCTGCCGCGCCGCAGCCCCGACCGGCAATCAATACCCGCCACGGCCGTAGAACCGATCGTCGAAACCCGACCGGGGGAATGACGAGCCGTAGCCAGTATTCGCGATCGGATGAAAATCCCCGTGCACGGGATCATAGACGCCCCGCTGGGAGAGCGACGGTGTGACCGAGCGGTTCGCCCACGGGTCCGAGTAGCCGCGATCGTATCCGGTGCCGTAATTTGGGCTGGAGCCGTATCCCGTTCCAAGATAGCCGTTCGAGTCACCGGCGCGACCGTAATTCTGGTAGGTCGCCCGATTCTGATACGGCGATCCACAGTTGACAGATGAGGGGTTGCCAACATACCCGGCGCGACCATAGTTCTGGTAAGTCGAGCCGCAGTTGCTGGACGGGGTGGTGCCATAGTTCCAGCCCTGTGCCATAGCCGGCGTGCCAACGGCCGCGACGACTGCGGCAAACAGGAGAGTCTTCATCGCTGTGTTCCTTCGGTCGAGTGTGATTGAGTTGCACCGCACATTGCGGCGAATCCCACTCATCGCGAAGGGTATGCCGATGTCGCGGAATCCGGTCGCTGCGTCATTTGACAGCGAGATTCGATGTGGCTGACTTACAAACGAGGGAGAGCGAAGCGATGCGCAAATCCAACTGATACATTCGTGGTCGAATTGAGGACGAATCTGACTGAGGTAACAAGGGCGACAAAACGCCAAGTCGTTGGGTTCGAGCACTGACCTCGCGACAGTGCCTCCATGAATGGTCCATCAAGGTAGCCCGTTCAATTCAACCACAACTGCGCCCTGTCCTCCGCGCGCATCCCCGAAGTCTTGAATGCCCGCGCGGCAGCCGATTGGCACCGATTCAGGCATCGCGGGCATGGTCGTGTTTCCAGCAACAAGGCGCGCGTTGGAGAACTGTGCGGACTCCGTGGCGCTGGATGTCAGCATAAGACCAGTTACTTTGCGTCATGCGAAAACTGCCATCAAGTCGAGTACACAAACGAACTTTTCGACAAGGGGAGGGAGGCGTTAAGGCTTGGTTTCTAGGAGAAACCGTAAACTTCGGCAGATTTTGCCGAATGGTATGCCCCTTGCCTGTAACAGTCCTTCACTGGCCCGTACATGAGACGCGGGCCAGAAAAACAGACTGTTCTTCACGAAGGAGAGGCGATCATGAAAGCGATTGTTGCAGCGAGTTTGGTGTCGGTCATCAGCTTCGGGTCCACTCCGGAGGCCGCCCATGCCGCCGGCCACCATGGGGGCCATCACAGCGGGCACTCCAGCCACGGTGGGCACGGCGGGTACGGCGGAGTCCATCTACATGGTCACGGCGTGTCCGCCGGCTACTACTCCCCGAGCTACTACCCCTCGACGACGGTGTACGCTCCGGCACCCGTCTATGCTCCTGCTCCTGTCTACGCACCGGCACCGGTATACTCACCAGCCCCGGTGTACGCTCCGGCCTATCAAACCTACAGCGTCCCGGGGGTTCACGGGTACTCCCACGGTCATTACGGCCACGGCGGGTACGGCCATTCGGTCGGCCACTGGGGTGGACACGGACATTCCAGCGGGCACGGCGGGCATGGCGGCCATTCGAGTGGGCATGGCCATCACTAATGCACGGCCTGTGGAACGCGATCGGTCAACGACCGGTGGACAGTTCGTCCGCCGGTCCTTTTTTCGTTCACGCCATCCGCAATGCGGGCACGATCTCCGACCGGGACGCTTGCCACGCGGGGGCGATGCCTGCCAAGAGGCCGACGATTGCGGAGGCGGCCAATCCCATCACCGCGAGCGACACGGATGGCAAAAACGCAATCAGAATCCCTTCCGTCCCCAAGGCGAGGCTGGAAGTTTGCAAGATCGCTAACGCGGTTCCGGTGCCGAGCATGCCGCCGATCAGACTGACCACGATGCTTTCACTGATGATGAACGCAAAAATGTGCCAGCCGGTGAAGCCGATGGTTTGCAGCACAGCGTGCTCGCGGATGCGGTCCTGCACGCCCATCACCGTCGTCGTGGCGACGAGCCCCAAGACCATGAGCACGCAGGCGAGTCCGAGATAGCGCGTGAAGCCGACGAGTTCGACGAGGTCGCCGACGGTTTTCGCCTGGAAAGCGCCCTTGGTTCGCGTGTTGGTGCCGACCGGTCCGGCGCGATAGAGGTCGTCAATCAATTTGGACGTGGCCTGCGCATCGGCGGACTCGTCGAGCAAGACCTCCATTTGCGTCGCCGTTCCCACGGCGTGCAGGCCTGGCGTGCGTTGCAAGAATTCCAAGTGGGTGTAAATCATGCTCTCTTCCGCGGGGACGGATGAGCTGAAGATGCCAGCGACGCTGACGGTCAACGAGCCGATCGAGAACTTCTGACCGACGGCTAATTTCCGCCGGCGCGCTACGGCCTGACCGACGAGCGCTGCATCCCGCTGCCGCTCGAATTGCGACCAATCGCCCTCTTGCAGCGCAATGGGTCGCACGCTGCGGAGCTTCTCGGCCGGCAGTCCGTTGAAGACCACCACGTCAAGACTGGCGCGGCAATTGTTCATGTAGACCTGGATGGGGACCGCGTCCTTGACCCCCGGCAGCTTCTGAATGCGGAGCGCGTAGTCCTCCGGCAGCTTGCTCGTGCTGGGACAGAACCGGTTGGCCTGAAAGACGATCAGCGACCGGTCCTGGTGCTGGTCGTCCAGCAGCCGATCCAGCCCCTCCTGCACGGCTCCGACGAACGAGAACACGAACATCGCCACGGCGGTCCCGCTGACGGTGAGCAGGGTGCGCGTGCGATGCCGCCACAGGGTTTTTAGCACGTAGGGAATGAAGCGCAGCATGGTTCAGTTCCTGCCCGCGGAGGCGAGCGACATCGTGGGGAGTGACTCGACGAACACCCCCTTCTCCAGCCGCAACCGGCGCGTGGCGATCAGGGCCGCGTTCGGATCGTGGGTGACCATCAGCAGCGTCATCCCCAACTCAGTGTTCAGCCGCTGGAGCAGTTCGAGAATCTGCTCGGTCGTTTCCGCATCGAGATCGCCCGTCGGCTCGTCCGCCACCACGATCGTCGGGTTCGCGACGATCGCCCGCGCGATGCCGACCCGTTGTTCCTGACCGCCGGACAGTTGCCGCGGATAGTGGTCGGCCCGATCCGTCAGCGAGACCGCCTCCAGGGCGATGTTGACCCGCTTCGCCCGGTCGCGGGACGACAGGCCCAGCAGCAACAGCGGCAGCTCGATGTTCTCGTAGGCCGTCAGCACCGGCACGAGGTTGTGCATCTGAAAGATGTAGCCGACGTTCTCGGCCCGCCACCGGGCGAGCCTGGTGCGTGAGAACTGCGTGATGATCTCGCCATCGACGAGAATTTGCCCGGAAGTCGGGCGGTCGATCCCCGCGATTAAGTTCAGCAGCGTGCTCTTGCCCGAGCCGCTGGCCCCCATCAGCGACACGAACTCGCCGCGCTCCACCGTCAGGTCGGCATTCATCAGCGGCGCGATCTTCTGGTCGCCCTTGACGTATTCTTTGGTGATCTGCCGGACTTCGACGAGGGACATGCTCGGTTCCTGTGGGATCAGTGTCCCGGACGCTCAAAGCGTCCGGGACACTTTTTTTACTCGTTCGCGCCGTAGCGCGGAATGTGCGAGGACTTGATCGGGCCGGCAGCCGTCGACGAGTTCATCGTGGAATCGCGGCCCAGCGTCGGATCGTTTCCCGTGACGCGAATCCGTTCACCGTCGACGAGCGATTCGCGGCCGCCCGCAATCAACCGGTCGCCGACGTTCAAGCCGGTGACGATCTCCAACTGACCATCCGCCATCGCCGCGCTGACGGTCACGCGGCGCAACCTGGCCGTCCCCGATGTCTGATCGGCGAGCCAGACGGTCGCTTCGCTGCCCGAACCCTGGATGACTTCTCGCGGAGCCAGCAGCCGCAGCGGAAGTGTGCTGCCTTCGACATTCGGCCGCGGCGGCGCGAGAAACGTGACCTGCACCAGCATGTCGGGCTTGAGCACCGCCGGCGGGTCGTCGATCGTCAACTTGACTTGCAGCGTGTTCTTCTGGATATCCGTCAGCGCCGTCGCGAACAGCACGCGGCCCGTCAGCGGCGTGGGGCTGGCCGGCGTTTCGATCCGCACGGCCTGGCCGGAAATCACTTGTGGCACATCGTCCAGCCGCACGTCAGCCCGGACCTGTAAACTTTGAGGATCGTACATCGTCACGACCGTGCTGGCGTCGTAGGCGGCGGCCTGGTTGATCCCCATCAAACGGCTGCCCGGTTTGGCGACGAGCGCCAACACGTGGCCGGCGGTCCTGGCTTTGACTTCCGTCCGTTCGAGCTTGAGACGGGCGGCATCGCGCGCCGCTCGCGCTTGCTGCACCTGCGCCTCCGAGGCCTGCACTTGGGCCTGTGTTTCGGCCACTTGCCGAGTTTCATCGACCTTGAGTTCCAACTGTCGTCGCAAGACATCGCGGCGTTTCGCCAGGGCCTGTCGTTCACGTTCGAGCGACAGAGACTGTTGCCGGTACTCGTCCAGTTGAGCCAAGGCCGCCTCCAGATCGCTTTTGGCCCGCTGCACTGTGATGGCCGGCACGGAATCGCGCGACTTGGTCTTGCTGGCGACTTCCTGATCGGAAAACTCGCGGCGCGCCTCCGCGGCCCGGATGTGCGATGGCAGGCGTGCGAGTTCCGTCTCGACTTTCGTCAAGGTCGCCTCGGCATCGGCCAGCGCCGCTTGCAGCGAAATCGGTTCGTCAAACAAAGTCTTGGCCGCCGTCATCGCCGCCCGCGCCGACAACAATTCGGCTTCGCGGAGGCGGACATCCGCGTCGGCCCGATCCAATTCAATCTCGGCGTCGCGGCGGACGAGCCGGGCGACCACCTGACCGGCCTCCACGGCTTGTCCCTCGACAACCAGCATTTCCTCGACAATACCCTCGGCCAGCGCCGACACCACGACGGCTTGCGGGCGGGGTTCGACCCAGCCCGCCGCTTGAAACAACGGTGTGTCGGCGGCCACCATTTCCGACCGGCTGGCCATCACGGAGACCACGGTGACGGCTTTCGCCGGCCACAGGCTGTCGCGCAAGGACCAGCCCAGAACTCCGGCGAAGCCGCAGAGAATGACCGCGGGGGCGAAGTAGCGCGTCCAGAAGTTGCGCCGCCGGCGAACGCCGCGCCCCGCCGCACGCGGGGCGCGTTCGATCGCCAATTCCTGAAGATTCACCGGCGTCGTCATGGGACGAGTCCCTGCCAGGGCTATTTCGTTTCGGGCACGATAAACACGCCGTTCGCCAACACTGTGAGATTCCCCGCTTCGTCGCGCTTGGCTTTGCCCTTCACGACGACGGTTTGCAGTTCCTTCACTCCCAGGAGTTGCCGGGCGTCCTGCTCGACCGTGCCACCGGCGGTGTCCACGATCTTGATCATCGCGCTGTTCTTGGGGAGTTGGTCCGTGGAGCAGCAATAATCCCAGGGTGTGGGGCAACCCTCGCTCGGATGGCAGGGAGCGACCTTGGGATCGACGATCGTGAACGCCGCGCGGCCATCGACCCACGGATTCGCGCCGCCGCCGATGCGCCCCAGGATGGTTACGTCCACGCCGTCCTCGGCCGATTCCCGCACGTCCCCGACCGGCTTCGCATCGGCGGGCTGCTCGTGCAACAGCATGGCGGCACCCGCAGCGGACGGCGTCGCGACCGCTGTCTGAGCCGGTCCGGTTGTCGACCGTCCGCAACCCACGGCCACGGCGGCCAAGGCCAGACTCACGAATGCTGTCCAAATGCTTTTCGACATCGCTTCTTCCTTGGCTGAAATGTGACGAATGCAAAGTGACCCGGACGCTCCGAGCGTCCGGGTCACTGACTTAGATGGCCTTCAGGCCGTCCACCACGGGCATCCGCAAGGCCCGCCAGGCGGGTGGGAGCGAACCCAGCACGCCGATCGCGAGCCCCGTGGACAACCCGTACAACAACGCTACGCTGTCCAACCGCAGCGTGAAGGCGCCCATCGTGAAGCGCACCGCCACGCCGTTGAGCAGCGGCAAGGCCACCGCTGCGGCC
>JAWXBB010000072.1:0-5655 GCA_034439795.1 Planctomycetaceae bacterium
ACTTAAACTTCTCCATGTTCGTGCGGACGAAGAAGCTGGGACCATTGCTGAGACAGAACGGACAGCGCCAGCACGATCCGGCGACCGGCTTGCCCATCAACCTGCGGCAGACGAACTCCAGCAGTGTCATCGGGCCTCCTTCGGCGGGTTAGCCGGGATAGACGGGATAGCCGGGATAGACGGGATTTTAGAGGGTGTCGGGGGCGGCAGATAACGTCCCCACGCCTCCTCAAAATCTGCGCGGGCATACCCCCTAGTTTTCTGATCCTTAGACCGACTCGGCTTGATGCCGAACGGCCGCAGGAGATTCGCCAACGCCTCGCGGGTCATCGGTTCACCCCGATTCCAGCGATACCACGGCTCGTCAGTACGCTCGTGAAGGAGCTTCAAGAACATGTCGGTCGATAGAAACCCGCTGATCCCGCTGATGGTGTTGTCGTCGAATAATTCGCGGCAGGCGGCGAGCAGCCGGACGCCCGGTGACTGGGCTTCCTGTTCCCGATCCCTCGCATCAATTGCGATTGCGAACTCATGCAGGACTTCCAGTGCCTCCATACTTCCATCGACTGTCAACACGGCTTGCAAGGGCACCAGTAGTTCCGCCATGCGGTCGTTCGCGATATCGAAGGGTTCCAGTCGGTCGTAGACCGCGGCCACTTCCTCACCGTGTTCGCTGCACCACATTTCGATCTTCTCTTTGAGAGAGATCCCAACCTCTTCCACCACGCGGGATCGGAATCGCTCAACAACGTCGTCCTTCGTCTTGCGCTTGAGAGAGATAGGGAGAGAACGATCCGCCAAGACCGCGTCCGGTTCGCCGATGAGCGCGAACACCTTGGGAGAGTAGACAGAGAACTCCTGAATCTGAGTGTTATCTTGACCGCCGCAGCGCATGACCTTGGCGTTCTTGCCGATCCCGGCGTTGAGGATTTCGCGAATCGTCTCAGAGGCTTCAGACCCGCGCCGCACGAGCGACTGCGACTCATCCATCAGCAGGGTCGGCTTCTCCTGTTCAACTACCCGATACAGTGCCGCCGGGCTGATGTTCGTGGTGTAGCGCGGCTTCGGAACGATCAGGGCGAGCAAGTCCAGCAGTGTCGTCTTGCCACATCGTTTCTCCGGGGAGCAGATACAAACATGTGGGAACCTATCGAATCGGTCGATCAGCCAGGCGGCGATAATCCATGCGGAGAGGGACACGACCTCCGCATCGTGAAGCACGGCATAGCGCTGTAGATACCGGACGACTTCGCCGACTAGGCCGGATAGCCCCGAAAAATCCCGTCTATCCCGGCTATCCCGTCTATCCCGGCCCGGAGCGGCCTCATCGCCTATAACTTCTCCGGGGAGTTCCAAAGCGGCCGCCCGATTCGTGGCGATACGCTCAGCCACTCCCGACCGCGGCTGGTGCTTGCCGTCGCCGTTCCCGCTGGCGTGGCCGTTCGTCGAGGGCTTCGTTGATTGTCCGACCTTCGGCACGATTACGCCCCCAACTTTTCAAGGGCGCGGCTGGCTTCGCGTGAACGACGGACGGCATCGTCGGGGCTATCTGGAGATTCAGCCCCGGCATTCAGCCGTCGCAGAAACTCCTCAATCGCCGCGAGCGTCGTGACGCGCTTGCCGCCGGACACCCACGATGCGAGCTTGACTCCCCTGACGCCTTTCGTCGCCCATCGCCAGATCGTGGCAGAGTGCGGGCGACCGGGCACGAAGTCGGCAGCCTTCGTGAGCGGAATTGCGTCCTTTAGCGAATCGGTCAGATTCATCGAAAAGCCCCGCGAAGAACGGCAAACGTGCTTGTACGCTTGCAATCTTCGCTGGGGCAGGACGTTCCCGGAGCACGTCTAGCGAACGTGTTCGCTTTTGTTCGATGTTCCCTTGGCTCGCTGCACGGCCATTCGGACGGATGCGGCGCTTGTGTCTGCGCCGGGATTGGCGTCATTCCATCGTGCGGCGATTTCTTTGTAGGTCAAACCTTTGACGATCAGCGGTTCCGCGAAGCTGACTAGAACCGCATTTTTTGACCCGCGCGGCTTGCGCGACGGCTGCTCCTTCTCCATCATGTCAAGCACATTCTGAATCCACGGTTCTCGCTTCACTTCCGTGAGATTTGCCCATACATCCGGCGTCATCTTCGTCCAGCGGCAGACTTCAATTGCAACCCGTTCCTCATTCCGCTCGATCATGTCCGGGTCCGGCAGGGGAAGGCCGTCCGTCACAAGACAAACGAGCTTGACAACGAGGCGTTCGTAGTTGGTCAACACGTTGCACCATCCTTCATAAGAGGGCCAGCCGCCCGGCCGTCGCAGGATGGTGTCCGCAACGGCCGGGCGCTGTACGGCGTGGATCAGACGCCTACCTACCGTCTATTCTACCCCAGCTTCTTGACCGCTTCGACCGCCTTCCGTTCAGCGCCGCGGCTGTAGTGTTCGGTCATCGCCGCATCGGAGTGACCGAGCAACCGCTGGGCGGCTTCGGTGCCGACTTCATCCGCGAGCTTCGTCGCCACGGTGTGCCGCAACTGGTGAGGCACGAACGGAGCAACCCCAGCCCGAACGCAAGCCCGGCCGATGACGTGTGCGAAGTTGTCGCGACGCATCTTGAACAACTTCGCGTCGGGATCGGCTTGCAGGTATCGCCGCAGAATCAGTTGCGCCGTCGGGTTGAAGAACAGTGTCCGGCGCTTGCCCTTGTGGGCCGTTTTATGATGGGCGAGGTCCGCCCGCCACAGTTCGCCCGAACGGTCGATCTTGCCGGTTGTCAGGCCGATGATTTCGCCCGGTCGCGCTCCGGTAAGTAGCAACAGGTCGAAGATATCACGATGCTTTTGGCGAAGCTGCTTACGAACGCGGTCCATGTCAGACTGCGGCACTGACAGTCGGGGTGTTGATTCCGATGCCGCCGTTTCTCCACACGCGAGAGACCGAACTGAACTCAGCGCATCCGCCACGGACTGCGGCACGACTTCCCACGACACGCCCCACCGGAAGACGGCCCTGATCCTTTTAATCTGCCGGTTGACCGTATACCGGCTCCATGCCCGCCGTGGCTTCGGCTTCGCGTTCGGATCGCCAGCAACCATCGCGTCGCGCACCAGCCGGAGTTTCAGCGGGCCGAATTCCGTCACCTGCACAGCGCCGAACATCTCGCGGGCAACCCGCAGCGCGGTCTTAAAACAATGCTGTTCCGAGCGGCTGTATCGGGGGACTTCCTGAACAACGAACTGAAGGAAGAATTCCGCAACGGTCAGGTTGTCAGAGACGGACAGCATCAACTGCCGCGATGACTCTACCGGCTTGCCTTGTGCGAGGTCGGTGAGGACCGCGGCATAGCGGGCGCGGGATTCGGGATTATCGCCGCGGCCCAGGCTGATGAACTCGCCGTTCACCTTGCAGAAAGCCCTGCCGGTGCGACCGACGCAGAAACGGGGAACCGTGTTACGGGGACGAGCCATAGTGCAGCACTCCGGTTTCGGTGCAACTTTGCACCGATTGCCGTTCGTTTTGTGCTGCACTGCGGAACACCCGCAGGTATCGTAACTCTCGATTCAGCAAGACATTAAGGTTTAGTCGGGCTGGCGGGATTTGAACCCACGACCTCTTGCACCCCAAGCAAGCGCGCTAGCCAGGCTGCGCTACAGCCCGATTCCCCCCGACGGACCGCGGTGGGCGGGCCGGCAGGAAACCGTGTTATCGCAGTGACTGCCGCGTTTTGCAAGCCTCCGTGCGAGTTTCGCGCGTGGCCCCAGCCATCGCCCGGCACATTCCCGAGAACCGACTTGGAAATCCTGCGAGACAGGCCGCCACGGTTTGCCGCGAATCACTGATTCCCCTTGACAGCATGGAGGTTACGACCTTAAATCCCCTCGCATTTGTGGCGGCGGTCTGCGAAGGGGGACGATGTCGACAGTCATGCCGGAGGCGGCCCACGATCCGCTCGTCAGCGTGATCATTCCGACGTTCAATCGCCGCGGGCTCGTCGTCCGCGCGATTGAGAGCGCCCTCGCGCAAACGTATCGGCATTTCGAGATCATCGTGCAGGACGACGGCTCGACCGATGGCACCGCAGACGCCGTCGCCGCGCTGTCCGGGCCGATTGATTTCGCGTGGCAACCGAATCGGGGATTGGCGGCGACCCGCAATGCGGCGATTCGTCGGTGTCGCGGGGAACTCATCGCGCTCCTGGATTCGGACGACGCCTGGACCACGGACAAGCTCGAACGCTGCGTGCGGTACTTGCAGCAGCAGCCGGACGTCGATGTGGTCTACACGCCGATGGCCACGGTTGACGCGGAAGGTCGCGTGATGACCGGGCACGACAAGCCGTGCCGGGCCGGCTGGATTCTCGATGAGCTGTTCGAGAGCATCTGCGTTCACGACCCCGCGGCGGTGTTTCATCGTCGGGTGTGGGAGCGCGTCGGCGGGTTCGACGAATCGCTGCCGGTCTGCGTCGGGCATAATTTCTGGCTGCGGGTGGCGGTCGCGCACAAGTTCGGGGTCATCGACGAACCCCTCGCCGTGCGGACGTGGCTCAAGGATTCGCTCACCCGCGCGAAAAAAGCCCGCGTGTTCCGCATCAAGGCGGAAATGCTGCACCGGTTCTACGAAGAGCAGGGCGGCAAAGAACGGCTGGACCACGCACGGGCGCATCGAGCGCTGGCAAAGGCGTGTTTCACGGCCGGGCGATTGTCGGCTCGCGAAGGGGACTGGGCGTACGCCACGCGGCTGTTTTTCGGGGCGGTCCATTACCGGCCGACGCTGCGGTCGCGCGCGATGTACTGGATTGCCGACTGGCAACGCCGCCGACGAGGACTTGCGACGATTGAATCGCGCCCGGCGGCTTGATGACTTACGACAGCAAAGGATGGCTGATGTTCACCGATCGCGCATTCCGCACGGCCCGGTTGTGGTCGAACCGCGAGTTGAAGGACGTCGCCAAAGTCTTCGCGGGGGACGTCGTCAACGTCTCGGCGTGGGATGACCGCGACAAGAACGGCGGGCGGTATCGCGACTACTTCTCGTCCGCCACGGGGTACTTCACGACGAACTACGCCGGCGAACGGGGCTTGCAGCAGCAGCCGAACGAGTATTTCCTCGATCTGACCGGCGACGTGCCGGCGGAGTTGCAGCGGCGGTTCGACGTCGCGTTCAACCACACGACACTGGAGCACGTGTTCGAGGTCCGCAAGGCGTTCCGCAACCTGTGCGAGTTGTCGAAGGACGTGGTGATTGTCATCGTGCCGTTCGCGCAGGTGCAGCACGAGACGTCGTCGTTCGGCGACTTCTGGCGGTTCACGCCGACTTGCCTGCGCCGGCTGTTCGACGAGAACGGCCTCAGCGTCCTCTACGAAGCCGAGAACCACGACCGCAACGCGGCGACGTACCTGCTGTTCGTCGGCAGCCGGCAGCCGGAGCGCTGGCAGAACCGGTTGCCGGAGTACGCGCCGCTCGAGCGCTCGGCGAAATGGATCGGCGCGACGCCGGTGCGCGACGCGGTGGTGTCGCTGTTCACGGGCAAGTGGCATCGGTTGCGGAAACCGCCACAACGGGACGCGGCGTGACACATCAAGTGACCCGGACGCTTGAAGCGTCCGGGTCACTGAAACGGATCGCGTTCCATTGCACTCGCGGTGATGGTGACGCCGGGGCAGCGCTC
>JAWXBB010000073.1:0-6432 GCA_034439795.1 Planctomycetaceae bacterium
CCCTCGCTCACGCTTCGGGTTGGTGTGGGACGCGGCAGCGAGCGCTCGCCCCCTCACCCCGCCCCTCTCCCCCGAAGACGGGGGCGAGGGGGCCGGAGGGGAAAGGCACTCACGATTTAGAGTCTATCCATAAAGTTTTCGCGGCACGTTCGGCGATTTCACGCGGCCAGCGTAGGGCGGTATTTGAAAGCGGGTCGATCTTCGGTGGGAGCCAATCGGCGGAGCATGCCACCGATCGCCGTGAGTTTGATCGTGGCTTCGCTGGAGGTGGTATAGCGTTCGTAATCGCGGCTGTGACGGCGGCAGCGTCCGTTCCAGGCGTGCGTGCGTTCCACCACCCAGCGTTTCGGCAGCAGCACGAAACCTTTGACGTCTTTGGGACGCCGTTTGACTTCGATGGACCACAGCCGCTGGGAATCGCTCGCGACCCACGCGTGGAGTTTGTGATTGTGAGACTTGCTGTCGGCCCAAATCACTTCGAGCCGGGGAAACTTGTCCCGCGCGAGTTGTGCGAGCACCTGCGGGGCGGCTGCCGCATCGTCGATCGCAGCGCTGGTCACCACCACGGCCAACAGCAATCCCAACGGATCCACCGCCAAATGTCGCTTTCGTCCCGTGAGTTTCTTGGCACCGTCGTAACCCGTGGCGTCGGCCTTCTGTCCGGCGGCCTTCACCGTTTGACTGTCGATACTGCCGGCGCTGGGTGTGGGCGCACGCTCGCTCACCTCCGTCCGAACCCGTTCCCGCAGTGTGTCCAACACCCGCTGCCACGTGCCGTCGTCGCGCCACAGGCTGAAGTAGGCATGCACCGTGCTCTTGGGCGGCAGATCGTGCGGCAACAACTCCCAGGGACACCCGCTGCGGTTGATGGACAACAACCCGTTGACGATCTCCCGCAGATCGACTTCGCGGTCTCGACCACCGTGCTTGGCCGGCGGAATCAGCGGTGCCAGCAACGCCCATTGCTCGTCCGTCAGATCCGTCGAGTATGCCTTCCGAGCCATCGTGTCCGTCATGCTGGCATCCTGGCCTGAGGTCTGAGCCGAAACTCCACCGCCGCAGCAAGTTACCAGCAACCAAACTTTGTGGATAGACTCTGAGTCCACGCATCTTTACAGCCGCTTCATTCCTCCGGCGACAATTGACCCAACACCCTGCTTGCACGCATCGGCGACAACCGATACGATAGTTGGTCTTCTGTTCCCGCGGCGTCTCTGGGAGAACTTTCGATGTTGCGGGTGTTTGATCCACGCGGGCGCGGCGACCGGCGGGCGTTTCTCGCCGCGGGGTCGTTGGCGGCGGGCGGGTTGTTCGCCGGTGTGGGACGGTCGTCCGCATACGCAGGCGGGGTGCCGGCGTCGTTGATGTCTGGCAAGTCCGTCGTGTTCCTCTTTCAGCACGGCGGGCCGAGTCAGATCGAGACGTTCGATCCCAAGCCCGACGCTCCCGTTGAGAACCGCAGCGCGACCGGACACATTCAAACCGCCATTCCCGGCGTCCGCTTCGGCAGCACGTTCGAGAAACTGGCCCGCGTCGCCGACCGGCTGACCATCGTCCGCTCGTTCGTCACCGGCGACGGCAACCACGACATCAAGCCCGTCGTCGGCAAGGCGACCGGCGGGGCGGCACTCGGCTCGCTGTACGCGCGCGTCGCCGGGTCGAATGTCCCGCGGTCCGGGTTGCCGTCGAATGTCTTGTTGTTCCCGCGGTCGGTCGATGCCAGCACCGGACCCGAGATCAACTCGTTCGGCCGCTTCGACAGCGCCGGCACGCTCGGCACTGGCGTCGCGCCGTTCGTCCCCGGCGCGGGCAGCGAAGTGCAGCAGAATCTCGAACTGCGGCTGCCGACGGATCGACTCGGCGATCGCCGCACGTTGTTGTCGGAACTCGATCGCTGGCGGCGGTCGCTCGATGAGAGTCCGTTCGATCCGCTCCGCGAACAGGCGTTCGAGACGCTGCTCGGCGGCGTCGGCTCCGCATTCGATCTGACCCGCGAAGACCCGGCCGTCGTCGCCCGCTACGACACCGCTCCGCTCGTGCGGCCCGATCAGATCGACAAGAAGTGGAACAATTACGAACACTACGTCGACCACGCCAAATCGCTCGGCAAGCTGATGCTGCTCGCCCGCCGGCTGTGCGAAGCGGGGGCGGGCTTCGTGACGGTGACCACCAGCTTCGTGTGGGACATGCACGCCGACGTGAACAACGCCACGATGACCGAAGGGATGCGGTACGTCGGCAGCCCGTTCGATCACGCCGTCGCCACGTTCCTGGAGGACGTCGAGCAGCGCGGCCTCAGCGACAAGATTCTCCTCGTCTGCTGCGGCGAAATGGGCCGCACGCCGCGAATCAACGCCAAGGGGGGCCGCGACCACTGGGGCAACCTCGCCCCGCTGATTCTCTCCGGCGCGGGAATGCCGCGCGGCGCGGTCATCGGCCAATCCACCCGCAACGGCGGCGAAGCGGCGACGGACCCAGTGACGATCCCGAACCTCGTCGCGACAATCCTGCAAACGCAGTTCGATCATGGTGCGCTGCGCCTGGTGCCCGGCCTGCCCGCGGAGCTGATCCGGGCTGCGACGCAGGAGGCGATTCCGTTGTCCTCAAGTAGACGCGGCACTCCGTGACGCGAAGCCTTCTGCCTTTTTCATTCGTGCGGTTTGGTAAATTGGTTGACGTGAAGCGTTGCCGGTCACGGAGTGCCCGGCCTACAGAAGACCGCCTTTCCGTAGACCGGGCACTCCGTGACCGGAAATGGGTTTTCCCCATGTCCTTCGAACTCTTCGATCCCGCAGCCGAAGTGCGCATCACCTACGGCCATCTGCCGCACTGGTATCAGCCCGGCGCGACCTACTTCGTCACCTTCCGCACCGCCGATTCGCTGCCCCCGGAAGTCGCCGATCTCCTGCGTCGCCGTCGGCACGACTGGCTGCATCGGCACGGCATTGACGGCGACCGGCCGGATTGGAAAATCGCCTTGCGGAAGCTGTCCGACGGATTGCAAAGAGACTTTGACGCCACGTTTTCCCGCGAGTTTCTGAGGGCGCTCGACAAAGGCCACGGCGCCTGTCCGCTGCGTCGCCGCGAGCTTGCCGAGACCGTCTCTGACAGCCTGCGGCACTTCGACGGTGAGCGCTATCACCTCGGCGATTTCGTGGTCATGCCCAATCACGTGCATCTGCTGGTGGGGCTGCTCGGCACGACGGAGATCGAGGCCCAGTGTTACTCCTGGAAGAAATTCACCGCCGCGAGCATCAATCGCGACCTGCAACAGACCGGCGAGTTCTGGCAGACGGAAAGTTTCGACCATCTGGTCCGCAACGCGGAGCAATTCGACCGCATTCGGCGGTACATCGCCCAGAACGGCCCGCAAGCCGGGCTGAGCGAGAACGAGTACCTGCACTGGCAACGCCCCCTGGCGACGACTTCGTCGTCGTCAACGTAGACGAAGCAAGCCGGTCACGGAGTGCCCGGCCTACAGAAAACCGCCTTCCGTAGACCGGGCACTCCGTGACCGGAAACTGGATTTCTTCGCATGTTTTTCGACAACGCCGTCCTCCCAATCGACACCGCCACATCGACGCATTCCTCTGCCCCGCCGGGGCAGGGCGCGCCTCGGGCATCGCTTCCACGGGTTCCGCGTCGGTCGGCTTCGCCGCCGGGCCACTCCACCCGTGGCGACATTCCAACGCCCCGTTGGGGCGTGAGAGGCAGTTACCTCGCGCAGCGAGAAGAAATGCCGACGGATCGAGCGCTGATATCCTTGACGATGCTATGATGGCCGCGGATCGTGTTGCGACGGTCGAATTAAAGCAAGGAGTTATGTAATGCTGGACCTACCGGTGCTTGTGAACGAATATCTGCGCACGAAAGCCCACGAACACGACAAGGAACTCGACCATTTTCGCCGGTTGCGGTTACCGTTTACACTGGAGGAAGCGGTCAACGCTCGGGGAGCCGATGGTAAGATGTTGGATCATCAGCACCGCGTCGGCAAGTTCAAATTGGCGGAGGCCTACAAGCGATTGGAACCATTGCTGGCGCAGATCGAGAAGTGTGATAGTTTTGATTCACTGCTGTCTCTCATCAGGCAGGCCACAAAGGATATCCCGCGCTTCGGAGACTTGGCAGAATACGACACGGCTTTGAGGATCGGCGCAAGGCTCGGGAAACTGCCTACGGTTGTGTATCTTCACGCTGGCACAAAGGCCGGAGCCAAGCGACTTGGTTTCGATACATCGCAAGAATATTTGACGATGCAAGAGATCGAAGTGCGGCACCCCGAATTGCTCCGATTGAAGGAGCCGCACCATATCGAAAACTTTCTTTGTTGCAGCATCCCGCACGAATAGGCCGATTCGAGATGCGTCAATGAGCGAACCACGCCCCCCGCTCCTCTCCCGCCGCACCGCGGTCCAGGCCGGGTCGCTGGGCCTGCTCGGCCTCGGTCTCGCCGACCTGCGGACGCTCCGGGCGGAAACCGTCGCCGCGCCGGCGACCGCGAAGTCGTGCATCTACATCTTTCTCTCCGGCGGGTTGTCGCAGCATGAGAGCTTCGACCTGAAGCCGGAGGCCCCGGACGGCGTTCGCGGCGAGTTTCTGCCGGTTGCGACGCGGGCGCCCGGTCTCGACGTGTGCGAGCATCTGCCGGGGTTGGCGCTGCGCGGGGACCGGTGGTCCGTCGTCCGGTCGCTGACGCATCCCACCAACGATCACACGCTGGGGCATTACTTCATGCTCACCGGCCGCAGCGTGAAGTCGCTCGGCTTTGCCGGGGACCGCACGCCGCGGCCGTCCGACTGGCCGTCGATCGCGTCCATCGTGGGGGATGCATTGCCGCCGCGGAATGCTCAACTGCCGCCGGCGTTCGTGCTGCCGGAACGGCTGGTGCATTGGTCCGGCGGCGTGATCCCCGGCAACTATGGCGGGCAGATGGGGTCGGAACGCGACCCGTTCTTCATCGAGGCGTCGCCGTACGGCGATCCGATGTGGCGCGGGGCGTATCCCGAGTTCACGTTCCCCAATCAGACCAAGAAGCCGCCGGCTAGTCCCGACGACCGCGCGTACCGGGCGCCGAATCTCACGCTGTCGCCCGGCATGAGCCTCGGCCGGATGCACAGCCGGACCGATCTGCTGCGCGAGCTCGACGGGCAACGCCGCGATCTGGAAGCCGCCGCGACGGTGCAGCGGTACGACTCGCAGCAGCAGTCGGCGATCTCGCTGCTGGCGTCCCCCGACGTGCGGCAGGCGTTCGACGTCACCAACGCCAACGACGTCACGCAACTGCGCTACGGCCGCAACAGCTTCGGCTGGTCGCTGCTGATGGCCTACCGGCTGGTCGCCGCGGGCGTGAATCTGGTGCAGGTGAACCTCGGCAACAACGAGACGTGGGACAACCACGGCGAGATCTTCCATCGCCTGAAGGACCGGTTGTTCCCGCCCACCGACCGTGCGTTGTCCGCGCTGCTGGACGACCTGCAGGCGACGGGCCTCTTGGACAGCACGCTGATTGTGATGGGGAGCGAGTTCGGCCGCACGCCGAAACTGTCGACGTTGGCCGATTCGTACCGGGCCGCGGGCCGCGATCACTGGGGGGCAGTGCAGAGCGTGTTCTTCGCCGGCGGCGGCGTCCGCGGCGGCACGGCGGTGGGATCGTCGGACAAGCTCGGCGCGTATCCGGCCAGCAGCCCGCATTCACCGGAGGATATGGCCGCCACGATCTACCACGCGCTCGGCCTGCCCGACACCGCGGTCTGGCACGACGAATTGAAGCGGCCGCATCCGCTGTATCACGGACAGGCGATCGCGGGGTTGTTCTGAAGCGGGTGGCACACGGACGGCTCGGGACGCTGGGGGTGGCCGGGGCTGGACCGACCAACGGGAGGGAAGCCCCGGTGAGCGCGCATCAGACCGGGGCTTCGCCGAAGCGGCTCCAGCCCCGGCCACCCACTTTCCGGGTTTTGAAATGCGCTCTCGTCGCTGCGGGGTGAGCCTCGCAGAGCCTCGACTGCACCCTACGAAAGCCGTTGAGTCGCCCCGTTGCCAAATTGCGGAGCGCGTGGTCATACTGTTATCCGTCGAATCACTTCCCGTCCGCTTGCAGGGAGTCGGCCATGAATCCTTGTCCCGATTGCGATGGCATCGCCAGCGTTCCCGTGTCCCGTCGGCAGTTCGTGCAGACGGCGTCTGCCGCCGCGGTCGCCGCTGTGGCGGCTCCCGCATTGTTGCGTGCGGCCGACAGCGGCGTCCGCAAGTCGGAGCCGCTCGTCAAGAAGCTGCACGAGTCGCTGACCCCCGCGCAGAAGGAGGAGATCTGCTTCCCGTGGGACTACGCCGACGACCGCGGCCTGTTGCGGATGCACGTCTCGAACAACTGGCAGATCACCGACAAGAAGTTCTCCAGCGGGTTCTTTACGAAGGACCAGCAGGACA
>JAWXBB010000074.1:0-8463 GCA_034439795.1 Planctomycetaceae bacterium
GAGCAGAGCCGCCGCCTTGGCATGGGCCGCCTCGGCGTCGGCGATTTCCTTGCGGATGCCCGCCTCGCGCTGATCCAGCCCCTGCTTGAGCGGCCCCCACGCCATCTTGTTGAGGACGAAGCAGAAGGCTACAAAGGTCACCAGCGACCACAGCGCCAGATCCTGATTCCAGTCCATCGGCACCTTCGGCACATCGCCGTGACCGGCCGCCGCCGGAGGATGCGCATCCTCCGCCGAGACCGGCGAAGCGAAGCCCACCAACAGGCAGCCGAACAGACATCCCAACACACAGCCGAGCAGACGGCTCATAACGCGCTCCACGAGCGAGAAGGCAGATCACGGACCGGCGACTTAACGACCCGCGATGCAGACGATCAGCGCGAAGAACGTGGCGCCTTCGATCAGGGCCGCCGCGAGGAGCAGCGCGCCGCGGATGTCGCCGGCCGCTTCCGGCTGACGGGCCATGCTCTCGACCGCCGCGGCGCCGATCTTCCCGATGCCGAGCCCGGCCCCGAGGATCACGATGCCGGCACCGAAGGAGCCGCTGAACGAGATGAATGGAACAGCCGTATCCTGCGCCATCGCAGGCACGGCGGTCGCCACCAGCACCACCATCGTGAAATACACCAACTTGATCATGCGATTCACTTCAACGTCTCCTCACACAGTCGGACAGACGGAACAGCCACCTTAGAGACTCGCCGCGCGCTGCGGCGAACGGTATCAACCTTCGTAGGGTGGGCTGTGCCCACCATTTTTTAGTGTGGATGCGACCCCATGCCGATGAAAATGGTCGCCAGGAACGCAAACACATACGCCTGCAGAAAGGCCACGAACAATTCCAAGAGGCCGATGCCCACCTGCCCGGCGATGCTCGCCGGCGTGACGATCCACCACAGGGCGGGATACGGCGAGGCCAGGATCGCGGCGATGAAGCCGAGCATCACGCCGATGACGGTGTGACCGCCCATGATGTTGGCGAACAGCCGCACCGCCAGCACGCCGTGCTTGATGAACAGGCCGAACAGCTCCAGGAAAAAGATGCCAATGGTCAGCACGGTTTTCAGCGGTTCGGGAGCGTCAATCGGCGGGACGAGATTCTTGAAGAACCCGACGACTCCGAGCGCCTGCGTCCCCACGATGAACGTCATCGTGAACGCGGTCACGGCGAGCGCGCCGGTGACGTTGATGTTCCCCGTGGGCGAGCCCAGGAACGGAATCGCGCCCAGCAGGTTGCAGAACAGGATGTAGAAGAAGCAGGTCCACACGAACGGCAGGTGCTTGTCTTCCGGGTGGGGATCGTGGTCGGTCGATTCGTGCCCCAGCCGCGGCTGATGCGGTGTGTCGTCGTGATGCGCGTGGTGGTCATCGTGCGCGTCGTGATGGCCGCCCAGCGTCGGGCGGACGACGTTGTCGCGAATGTAAATCGCGATGCTTTCCCAGAAGTTGGCAAAGGCCCCGGACGCCGGTTTGCCCCCGGCGATGCTCTTGGCGAGGCTGCGGAAGACGAGCAGGGTCAGCAGGCCGGCGACGACCTGCAGGACCATGAACTTGGTCAACTGGAAATCGTAGCCCGGCAGGTGAATGACGGGCAGCCGGACCTCTTTGACGCCGAGCATGTTCAGCACGAACTGAGGCAGCTCGAAGACCGAGCTGTCTCTCACGTGATGGAACGGATCGTCATGTCCGGCGGACATCGGGACACACCCTGCTCAATGCTGCCAATCTGCGTCGCCGCATCATTCTCCCTCTCTCGGCGCTTCGCTGGGAGAGGGTCGGGGTGAGGGTGCTTCTGTCTTTGCCCTCGCAGGCACAAAGAGAAAGGCACCCTCACCCTAGCCCTCTCCCACCGAAGCGGCGGGCGAGGGGACAAATCCACTTAAACCGATGGCTGTGACGCCCGTGCCGGTCGCAGATTCATGTTCCGCAACAGCACCAGCGTCTCGAACGTCAACGCCCCGAGGTACAGCACCCCGAGACTGATGATCAGCGGCAGTTTCGGCAACTCCGGCCGCACGGTCACCGCCAGCATCGCCCCGCCCGCGACGACCGCCATCCGCACTCCGGTGCCGATCAGCGATCCGTACAGGGCGTTGCGGGGAGAACGATACAGAGGCTCCAGCGAAAACACCAGCCAACCGGGAGGCAAACACAACGCCGCGGCCCAGAGGGCGCACTCGACGCCCAACCAGCCCGACAGCGCATAGCCGACCGCACCGCACGCCAGCCCCAAGCCACCCACCAGGGCGGTGAAGCAGAACAATCGGCCGGCGAGGGTGGTCAACATCGGAATACCATCGGAATCAACACCAACCCGAAGCGTGAGCGAGGAGGAACGTCGAGCGACACCCGCCCTCGCTCACGCTTCGGGTTAGTATTCAGGACTTGCCGCCCCCTTTGGGGGCCGACAACCGCATCACCTCATACATCAACAACGCGAACCCCAACGCGCCGCCGACGATCGTCAGCCAGGGCGTTGTGCCCCAGCGACTGTCGGCCCAATATCCCAACACCGGCGGCAGTACGCCCTCACCGGCCACCGTGCTGACACGGGAGGCCCAGGCATAGCTTTGGGCGAGGTTGGGCCCGGTCCGTCGCGGGCTGCTCACGAGGGGATTCCTTCGCAGTGAACCAACGTCTCCGCAGCGGCCGAGAACCGTCCGGAGGCGATCGCCACTGACTCAGGCAGCCGAAGTCTAATCGGGCCTCCGCGCGAAATCAAAGCAGGCCAATGGCGGTCGGGGGAATTCTCAGATTTGGGGAAGCGACGCAAACGTAACTATCGTTAGCCGCGACCCGGAGGCTCTGCGCAGGGGAGCGCTCTCCCGGAACCCATCACAGCGCTCCCCTGCGCAGAGCCTCCGGGTCGCGGCTAACTGGCGAGAGGGCGTATCACAAGCCCGATTGATCGTTTCGTCGCGACGCCGGTTGTGGTAACGTGCCGGTGTTCGGTTGCCGTTGTCGCCGTTCGGGGCGACGACGCGCCGGTTCGCGCGATGGATTCCGCGTTCGCCCCAGGACTGGCTCATGGTTGCGGCGGCCCCTCAATCGTATTGGCTGGGGTTCGATCTCGGCGGGACGAAGATGCACGCCGTGCTCTTCGACGCCCAGATGCAGCCGGTCGTCCGTCGCCGCAAGAAAACCCGCGGCCACGAAGGGGCCGAGGCCGGCATCGACCGCATTTGCGGCATCGTCGAAAAGCTGCTCGAAGAAGCCAAAATCACCCGCGGCGAGCTGTCGGGCATCGGGCTGGGCGTCCCCGGTCCGGTGGACATGGACACGGGCGTCATTCTCGAAGCGCCGAACCTGGGCTGGACGCAGGTGCCCTTGCAGGAACTGCTGGAACAGCGGTTCGGCTGCCCGGTGGCGATCTGCAACGACGTCGACGCCGGCGTGTACGGCGAATACCAGTTCGGCGCCGCCCGCGGCGCGCGGACGGCGCTCGGCGTCTTTCCGGGGACGGGGATCGGCGGCGGATTGATCTACGAGGGCCGCATCTTCCGCGGGCGCTCGTCGTCGTGTCTGGAGATCGGTCACATGCCGGTGGTCCTCGACGGCGCACCGTGCGGCTGCGGCCGTCGCGGCTGCCTGGAGACCGTGGCCAGCCGGCTGGCGATGTCGGCGGAGATCGCGAAGGCGGCCTATCGCGGCCAGGCCCCGCACCTGTTGCGCGTCGCCGGGACCGATCTGGCGAACATCCGCAGCGGCATCCTCGCGGAAGCCATCGCCGCGGGCGATCAAATCGTTGAACAGATCGTGCGGACCGGGGCGCGGCATCTGGGCATGGCCATCGCCGGCTGCGTCAACCTGTTGTTGCCGGATTGCATCGTGCTCGGCGGCGGGTTGGTCGAGTCGCTGCCCAAACTGTATCTGGAAGAAGTCGCCGGGGAATTGAAGCAGCGGGTGATGCCGGCGTTCGGCAAGTCGTTCGTGCTCAAGACGGCCGAGCTGGGGGACGACGCCGGCGTGTTGGGCGCTGCGGCGTGGGCGCGGCAGACGCTGGCGTCGTCGATGACGCCGCTGGCCGAATTGGCCTCTGTGGAATAATCGTTGTGGTGTGCCACACGCTGAGTGACGATCATCGGGTGCCACGCAACGTCGTCCACGAATTCGTTGTAAATCTAAGCATTTCATCCACAGATTACGCCGATTTCGCAGATTTAAGCGATGGCAGACAATGCAACCCGAAACGATGGTGTTCTCTCTGTTGAGAATGCCTTTAATCTGTGAAATCGGCGTAATCTGTGGACGAAAACCTCCTCTTTTTAGCATGATCATGAACGGCGTTGGGTGCCACGGTCACGGAGTCCTCGACATGGCCGTGCCAATTAACATTCGCCACGGTCAAGCCGGTTTTTCGATGAGTTGCTCACCTGCGGGATCGTCACAGGACTGAAGTCGCCATGCCTGCCGAAGTCCTGGCCGTTCCCGCCCGCCCCACGACGACGCCGTTGCCGGTTGCGGTCATCGACATCGGCACCTCGTCGGTCCGCATGGCCGTCGCGGAAATCGACGGCGACGGCCGGGTCAAGATTCTGGCCACGCTGTCGCGTCCCGCCACGCTGGGGAAGGACGCCTTCACGCGCGGCATCATCGAGAAGGGAACCATCGAAGACTGCGTGCGGGTGCTCAAGGGGTATCGCCACGTCCTCGCCGAGCACAACATCGACCGGCCCGAGCAAATCCGCTGCGTGGCGACCAGCGCCGTCCGCGAAGCGCAGAACCGGCTGGCCTTCATCGACCGCATCTACACCGCGACCGGCATCACCGTGCAGGCGATCGACGAGGGGGAGGTCAACCGGCTGACCTACCTCGGCGTGCTGCCGCTGCTCAAGTCGTCGCCCGAATTAGCGGGCAAGCGGACGGTCGTCGTGGAAGTCGGCGGCGGCAGCACGGAACTGCTCGTCGTGCAGGACGCCGACGTGTTGTTCAGCCACTCGTACCGGCTCGGCTCATTGCGATTGCGGGAGCAGTTGGAGACGCTCCGCGCGCCGCAGGCCTCGACGCGGAAGATCATGGAGCTGCAGATTCACCGCGTGATCGAGCAGATTCTGCAACAGATCCCCGCGGTGACGGCTCAGGAGCTGATCGGTCTCGGCGGCGACCTGCGGTTCGCCGCCAAGCAGTTGATTCCCGACTGGACGCCGGAGCAAACCGTGCGGCTGCCCGTGACCCGGCTGGAGCGGCTGGCCGACGCGCTGTTAAGCCTGAACGAAGACAAGCTGGTGCATCGCTACCACGTCTCGTTCGCCGACGCGGCCACGCTGGGGCCGGCGCTGCTGGCGTACGTGCAATTGTGCAAGGCGTTTCAACTCCCCGATCTCGTCGTTAGCCACGTCAACCTCCGCGACGGCCTGCTCAACGAGCTGGCGGCCCGCGGGGTGTTGAGCGAGGACTTCGTCAACCAGGTGGTGAGGTCGGCGGTCGATTTGGGGAAGCGCTTCCATTGCGATGAGAAGCACGCGGCCCACGTCGCCAAGTTGTGCCGGATTCTGTTCCAGAGCCTGCGTGACGACCACCGGCTCGACCCGCGGTACGAACTGCTGCTGTCGGTGGCCGCGCTCCTGCACGAGATCGGGCTGTACGTCAGCACGGGCAGTTACCACAAGCACACGCAGTACCTCATCAATCACAGCGAGCTGTTCGGGCTGTCGCGGTCCGACGTGCAGTTGGTGGCGCTCGCGGCCCGGTATCATCGGCGGTCGAGCCCGAAACCGTCGCACCCATTGTTTGCCGCGCTGGACCGCGACCGGCGGACGGCGGTCGCCAAGATGGCCGCGCTTTTGCGGCTGGCCGACGCGCTCGACGCCTCTCGCACGCAACGGCTGCACGAACTGCGGCTGTCGCGCGAAGGGGGCCGCTTGATCATCGCCGTCCCGCAGGCCGACGACTTGTCCCTCGAACAACTGGCCCTCAAACAATCCGGCACGCTGTTCGAGGAAACGTATGGGATGCCGGTGCTGCTCAGACAGTTGAGGACTTGAGAATGAATCTGTCACAGCCCCGAGCGCAAGCGAGGGCGCCTTCTCCCACGAAAACCTGCCCTCGCTTGCGCTCGGGGCTATGACTAACGCCCAAAACGTAACGCCTAAAACCTAATGCCTAACGCCTCTCCCCCCATGACCGAACCGCGCTTCTTCAACCGCGAGCTGAGCTGGCTGGAATTCAATCAGCGCGTGCTGAATGAAGCCCGCGACCCGGCGTTGCCGTTGTTGGAGCGGCTCAAGTTTCTGGCGATCACCGCGTCGAACCTCGACGAGTTCGTCAGCGTCCGCATCGGCAGCCTGCAATGGCAGATCGCCGACGGCGACGCCACGCGCGATTCCGCCGGCATGACTCCGCAGGAGCAGCTCCGGGCCGTGCTCGCCCGCATCCGGCAGTTCGTCGCCGATCAATACACCTGCCTGCTGGATGAGTTGCGGCCCGCGCTCGATGCCGCCGGCATTCGGCAACTTTCCGCCGACGAACTGAACGAGCAGCAGGCGCGGATCGCCGGGGCGCTGTTTCTCGACGAGATCTATCCCGTGCTGTCGCCGATGGCCGTCGACGAGGATCGAGACTTCCCGCTGCTCGCGAACCTGACGCTGCACCTCGCGATGCGCCTGGCGGGATCGGACGCCAAGGGGCCGTCGCGTTACGCCGTCATTCCGCTGGGGCGTGCGGTTCCGCGGCTGGTCTCGCTGCCGAGCGACGCGGGCCAGGCCTATCTGCTGCTGGAAGACCTGGTGTCGCGCGAGTTGCACCGCCTGTTCCCCGGCATCGACGTGCTGGAGGCCGTGCCGTTCCGGATCACTCGAAATGCCGACCTGGAGTTGCAGGAGGATCTGTCGTCCGACCTGGTGGCCGAGATGCAGGAAGTCCTCGAAGCCCGCAAGTCCAGCGCGTCGATCCGGCTGCAAGTCGCCACCCGCGCTTCGTCTGAGCTGCGGCAATTTCTCCAAAGGCGGCTCGACGTGCCGGACGAACTGGTGTTCGACATCCCCGGCCCGCTGGATCTGTCCGGCTTCATGCGCTTCCCCGACTGGCCCGGTTTCGACGCGCTCAAGTACGAGCCGTTCCCGCCGGTGGCGAATCCGCAGATCGATCCGGCGACCTCGATGTTCGAGAGCATCGCGAGCCGGGACGTGCTGCTGTATCACCCCTACGACAGCTACGATCCCGTGACGCGATTCATCGAAGAGGCCGCCGACGATGCCGACGTGCTGGCGATCAAGCAGACGCTGTACCGCACGTCGGCCCGCAGCCCGATCGTCGCCGCACTGCGTCGCGCCGCCCAGCGCGGCAAGTACGTGACGGCCGTCGTCGAGCTGCGCGCCCGGTTCGACGAGGCCCGCAACATCGAGTGGGCCAACGACCTCGAACGGAACGGCGTGCAGGTCATCTACGGCGTGAAGGGCCTCAAGACGCACGCGAAAATCTGCCTCGTCGTCCGCCGGGAACTGACGGGGCTGGTCCGCTACGTCCACTTCGGCACGGGGAACTACAACGAACAGACCGCCCGGCTGTACAGCGATGCCAGCCTGATGACCTGCGACCACGAACTGGGGGCCGACGCCACCAGCTTCTTCCACGCGCTGACGGGTTATTCCCAGCCGCAGCAGTTCCGCAAGATCGAGGCCGCGCCGATCGGACTGCGGGAGCGGCTGCTGGAGATGATCGAAGCCGAGATCAACTACCGCCACCTCGGCCGCAAGGCGCAGATCATTCTCAAACTCAACTCGCTCGTCGATCCGGCGATGATCGAGTCGCTGTATCTGGCCTCGCAGGCGGGGGTGAAGATCCGGCTGAACATCCGCGGCATCTGCTGTCTGCGGCCGGGAGTGCCGGGACTCAGCGAGAACATCACGGTCACCAGCGTCATCGACCGGTTCCTGGAGCACAGCCGCATTCTGTACTTCCATCACGGCGGCGACGAACGGCTATTCATTTCCAGCGCCGACTGGATGCCCCGCAATCTCGACCGCCGCGTCGAGCTGCTGGTTCCCGTCGAGCAGCCGGCGGCGAAGGTGCGGTTGTTGACGATTCTGAAACTGCATCTGCAGGACAGCGTGAAGGCCCGCCGGTTGTTGCCCGACGGCAGTTATGCGAAAGTCGAGCCGGGCCGGACTCGCGAGCCCCTGCACAGCCAGGCCGAATTGTATCGGCGCGCCAAAGCCGCCCGCGACGACGCCGAGCGGCAACCGGTCGAAGTCTTCGAGCCGCATCGAGCCCAGGGCCAGGAGCCGTAGAATTTGCGAGGAGATTGCGTCCCGGATTGGTCCCCTCTCCCCCGTCTTCGGTGGGAGAGGGATAATCCTGTTCGGCACGACCGATGCTGCGGGCTGTGAAGGGCGCGAGTTTGTTTGGACCTCGAAGAGGTCGCATAAAGTAGCCGGGGGTCGGAGGCTTTGCGAAGACCCCCGGAATGCGGCAGACACGAACTCAGCACCCCGGCGGGGTGCCAGAACGGTGCGTTATGGCATC
>JAWXBB010000075.1:0-20074 GCA_034439795.1 Planctomycetaceae bacterium
CGAGATCCTCAAGGCCGACCAGAAGATTCTCGCCGCCCGGCAGCAGAATCTGGCCGCCAATCAGGACAAGCTGCAGGGGCTGATGCACGCCAAGAAAGAGCTGGAAGTGAAGCTCGAACAGTTGCAGGCCCGCATGGAGACCATCCGTGCCGCCGAGACCGTCAGCACGCTGGCCGTCGATGATTCGCAGCTCAGCCACGCCCGCAAGCTGATCGACGAGCTGAACAAGCACCTCGACGTCAAGCAGAAGGTGCTGGATGCCGAGGGTCAGTTCACCGGCCTGATTCCGGTCGAGTCCCCCGAGATTCCGGACACGACGGAAGACATCGGGACTCGGATCGACGCCTACTTCGCCCCGCAACCGGCGGACGCCGCCGCGGTGGTGGTGACGGAGTAGTCGCCAGGGAACCGATAGCAGCCGCGGGATAGCAATCCCGCGGCTGCTGCGGACGGACGCAAAGTTTGGTCCCCTCTCCCCCGTCTGCGGAGGAGAGGGTTAGGGTGAGGGGGCGAGTGCTTCACAGGAAATCCGAAGTCCGCGGATCTCGAACAAAGAAGCCACCAGGTCTATGGCGAACGCGGCAGGGAGCGCCCGCCCCCTCACCCCGACCCTCTCCCCCGATGACGGGGGCGAGGGGGCCGGACAAAGCGACGACTTGATCCCAACCGGTCCGCCGTGCGTTACACTGGTTACTCTGGCCCCGTCCCCGGCACGTGAAGGAACCCGTCGTGAATCACTGGTGCGAATTGCTGCTCGCCGCGTCGTTCATGGCCATCACTGGTTGCAATGCGGACTTCTCCAGCAGAACCGAGGCCCGCAACGCCAGCGGCGTCATCGCCGAGGGAACGATCTACTCGGTGAAGTACGAACAGGGCGATGGCAAAATCGGCGGTTTCACCCGGCTGGATTCCGCACAGGCCGTCCCCGGCGGCAACGGATCGTGGGGCGTCGACGCCCACGGCAAGCTGACCCGCGAAGCGCTGGTCATCACCTATCCGAAGCAGGCCGGACTCGGCCCGCACGTCATTCCGTACGATCGCATCCTCGATGTACAGTTCGGCGACGGCGGCATCGCCTTGCCGAAGGTGAGCGTCAAGCATTCCGATCACGATCATGGCGAACACGCTTCCGGAGGTCATTGACATCAACCATTCCAGCCCCCTCGCCCCCGCTTCGGGGGAGAGGGTCGGGGTGAGGGGGCGAGCGCTCCAGAAGACCCCCCTCACCCTAACCCTCTCCCCCGAAGCGGGGGCGAGGGGACCGAACCAAGACCATGTCCACGCCCCATCCCTAACCGGCCACAGCATGAAATTCACCTACCCCGCTGACGCGAAGCCCGTGGATGGGTTCACCATCCGCCGGGGCATTCATCGCGGCGGGTTCGGCGAGGTGTATTACGCCGTCAGCGACGCCGGCAAGGAAGTCGCCCTCAAGCTGCTCACGCACGATCTGGAGACTGAACTCCGCGGCATTCGGCAATGCCTGAACCTCAAGCACTCGAATCTGATCACGATCTTCGACGTCCGCCAGGACGGTGACGGCGACACGTGGGTCATCATGGAGTACGTCCACGGCGCGAGCCTGGAGGACGTCCTCGCCGCGTTTCCGATGGGGCTGCCGCTGAACGAAGTCCGCGACTGGATGGACGGCCTGTTCGCCGGCATCGAGTACCTGCACGATCGCGGACTGGTGCATCGCGATCTCAAGCCGGGCAACGTCTATCGCGAGAACGGCACCGTCAAGATCGGCGACGTCGGCCTGTCGAAACAGATGGGGGGCGGACGCCGGCAGCACACGGAAGCCATCGGCACCGTGTATTACATGGCCCCGGAGGTCGCCAAGGGGCAATACGGCGTCGAGGTCGACGTCTACAGCCTGGGCGTGATGCTGTTCGAGATGCTCACCGGCCGGCTGCCGTTCGACGGCGAAACCACCGCCGAGATTCTGATGAAACATCTGTCCGCGCGGCCCGATCTGACCGCCGTCCCGGCGGCGTTGCGGCCGGTGATCGCGCATGCCCTCGAAAAAGATCCGCAGAAACGGACATCGTCGGTGAAGCAATTTGCGGCCGAGTTCCGCCGCGCGACGGCGTCCGAGCCGCTGCCCGAATCCGCCTTCCTGCCGCCGCCGTTGCCACGCTCTGCACAATCCGAGCGACCGACCAACGGAGCGTCGGCGCGAGAGACGCCACATGCGGAATCGCGACAGCAACGAACGGGGCGCAGCATTGTCGGTGAAGTGCTGGACAAGGTGCTGTGTCCCGAAGTCCGCGACCGCGTGCGTCGGGAACTGCGGCGAGACGTTGAACGGCGCGAGCAGAAGGCGCTGCGGGCTGCGGAGCGTCAGCAGGCAAAGCTGGCTGCGCGCGAACGTCGCGCCGCGGGTTACGGCTGGGGTGGCTTTGGGTCTATGGGCACCGAGCTCGCAGGCTCCAAGCTCGAACGCCGCGCGGTAGCGCGTGGCTGGGGCGCGTGGCCGTGGCTGTTTATCGCACTGTTCACATGGCAGGCCCTGGGAGAGAGTCCTCGCGCACCCCGCTGGGTCGTGATCGCCATGCTGGTCGGAATCTTCGCCTCGGTCTTCGGAGTTCGACGGCTGGTGTTCGGCCAGCGCGCCCCGCTGACCGGGACATCGCCGACGAGTGGGACGTCGCTCGCCGTTTCGCATTCCTTCCCCGAGCAGTTGGCGATGTCGTGGCTGGTCAGTGCGCTGGCCGCCGCCTCGCTGACGGTGGCCGGATGGCAGGGACTGGGGATGTTCGACAGTTCCTGGCTGCGTCTGGCGTCGCAGGACATTTTGCACGTCGGACTGGTGGCGTTCTGCGGGGCGACTGGGTTGGTGACGATGTCTCAGTTGCTGTCGCAGCGTGGTCGTGCGGTCACGCATCCCAGTTGGGTCGCCTCCGCGGTGGGCGCGGGCGTGGGATTCTTCGCCGCGGGGCTGGATGAGTTTCTGATGGTGAAGGGCTTCGCCGGACTCAATTCGCACACCGTCCTCCGCGAAGTCGGTCCGTTCGCCCTCTGGCAGAACGGCGGACCCACGCCGGCCGCTTACGTCATCTACTTCGCGACGACGTTCGTCTTCCAGGATTGGGCCAAGTGGCTGAACCCCCGTCGGACCAGCCGGTGGCAGTTCGGGGCCGTCGCCTGGGCCGGTTTGATCGGGTTCCTGGCGTCGCTGTTCTTCGGCGTGCCGCAGCCGTTCGCCGTGCTGTGGGCGGTGATGATCAGCCTGACCGCGCAGCTCGCCGCACCGTGGCAACCGAATCTGCGCGGCCCGGGGGGAGACGATCAGGCCTCCGATGATGATTCCGGTCCGTTCGCACCCGTTCGCGGGAGCGGCGGTCGGGATGGCGGTCGAGCGTATGCGTCGGTGGATTCACCGTAGTGCCGGCCCGCCCCTAAGCGATCGAGGCGACCGCGATGGAAATCGAGCATGTGGAGAAAGTTATGGCCGTCTCGGTCGGATTGTTGTGCGTCGGCCTGTTCGTCATGCTCCTGATGGCGGCCAGCATCGCCACGTTGGTCGTCTTCATCAAATGGATCTCCGGCCCGACGGAGCCGCGACCGGCGTCATCGGCGGCCGGCGTGAAGGCGTTCATCGGCGCGGGTGCGCTCGGATTCATCGGGTTGTTGTGCCTCGCCATGATGTTTTTTGTGGGCTACAGCCGCGTGGAACACGTCCAGACCGCAACCCCCGTTTGGGAGAGGCCCGCGGAAACCATGCGGCAACATTCGGCGGACATCGAAGACCACATCCGCCGGAGGGTCGAGGAGGCGACTCGGGAAGCCATGAACCGGCCGACTGTGACCGTCGCCCCCGAATCACCGGCGACACCGAAGTTGCCGGAGACGCCGTCCACCATGCTTCCCGCCCTCCCGATGGCTCCCGTCTCCGCGGTGGAGGACATCGCCCTGGCCCCAGCGCCGGTCGCCGCATTCACTCCGGCCGTGGCCCCCGTCCCGGCGGAGCCGCCGACCGCCGATCGCACGACGGTTGACCCGACATCACCGGCTGGCCCCCCCGCATGGATCAAGTCGGGCGCGCAGACCGTCGGCGAGAGCCAGTTCCTCGTGATCTCCAGCAAACAGTACGCGACGCGGGCCGAAGCCGAGAACGATGCCGGCCGGCAGGTCATGGCCCTGCTGCGCGAGGATCTCCGAAAGTACACGTCGCAAACGTGGGTCCGCCCGAATGAGGTCATCGGCTTGCCGGAATCGCTCGGCCTGGCGGTCCGCGACACGTACGTGGAGACCGCGAGCCGCGACTTCGGCAGCTTCTTCGCGCCGATGCACCGCGTGTGGTACCGGGTCGAGCTGTCGCCGGCGGTCCGCGAGCCGGCGCTCATGCGCTGGCGGGCGGCGCTGGCCACGTCCCGCATGGCGACCGCGGGGGGCGGATTCCTCGCCCTGCTGTGCGTGCCGCTCGCCGTCGTGGGCTTCGGCTGCTGCAACCGCTGGACGCACGGCAAAGCCCGCACGCCGCTGGCGTTCGGGATGACTGCGGCGGTGCTGGCCGTATGGGTCGCCGGCGGGCTGATGTTCGCGCGGCTCTTCGTCTTGTGGGGGTGATCGGACAAAGCCCAGGGATAGCGATCCCGGGGCTTCCGACGTATTGTAAATCGGCATGACCGCCCCCGTTCCCACCGACGATGCGAAGCTGGTCGCGCGAATCCGGCAACAGGATCCCGGCGCGTGGGAGCAACTCATCGCCCGCTATCAAGGCCGGCTGCTCGCCTTCGCGCGACAGCGCGTCAACGACGAAGCCACCGCGGAAGACGTGGTCCAGGAAGCGTTCCTCGGCTTCCTGATCGCGCTCCCGAACTACGACACGCGCACGCCGCTGGAGGCGTTTCTGTTCGCGATCTGCTCGCACAAGCTGATCGACGCGCTCCGCAAGCAGGGCCGCCGGCCGCGGTTGTTGCCGACGATCGTGAATTCCGACTCCGACATCCCCGAAACCTACGAGCCGCCGAGCCGCGACCGGCGGGTGTCGAGCCTGGCCCGCAGCCGCGAACGGCAGGTCATCGCCGAGCGCGTGCTGGGCGAATGCCTGCGGCAACTGGTGCAGTCGTGGCTCAGCCGGGCGGAGTTGGAACGGCTGATGTGCCTCGAACTGCTGTTCGTCGCCGGCTGCGCGAACAAAGACGCCGCCGCGAAGCTGGGCCTGTCCGAGCAGACGGTGGCGAATCACAAGTCGTTCGCGCTGCAAAAACTCAAAGCCGCCGCCGCGAACGCGGGGTTGCGCGACGACGAATGGGGCGGGTGACGAACGTCGTAGAAGCGGTTTCAAAACCGCCCGGTTTTTACGCCGAAGTCGTTGCATCTCACAGCCCAGGGTCGCGAGTCTGCGAGCGCACCCTGGGGAAATGACGTTTGAGAGGTATCGACCCTGTAAGGGTCGCATCGCCGTCGGCGTCAAATCTCTATGAAACCCTTTCAGGGTATTGGGATCGTCATCGATCGCCACCCAGGGTGCGCTCGCAGACTCGCGACCCTGGGCTTTGAGAGATAACGCCTTCGGCGTAAAACCATGCGACCTTGAAAAGCTTCATTGCCGCGATCCACAGGAGAACGCACACTGCATCTCGTGCGCTCCACTCCGCGCTCCCCTGCGCAAAGCCTCCGGGTCGCGGCTAACGAAAGTCGTAGAGACGCATTTTCGCATCGCGGATACACTGCATGGCGCTGTCATTCCGCGCCCCGCCGAGCGTTTCCGGTGCATCGTTGTTGCGTCCTCGCCGTCGTCCTGTTGAGCTGCGGATTCGCGGTGGCGACGAATGTCCGCGCCGGGGATGAAACCGGGCGGTATTTCGAGCAGTTGCGGCGGCGGGGGCTGTTCGCGGTCGCCGAGCATTACGCCTTGTCGCGGCTCAAGGACCCGCAGTTGTCGCCGGCGATGCGGGCCGATTTGACGGTGGAGCTGTCGAGCACGTTCGCCGCGCATGCGACCGTCGTCAGTCCGCAACAACGCGAGGAGCTGTGGACCAAGGCCCGCGACGTCGTGCAGGAGGCGCTGCAAGCCGCGCCGCCGCTGCCGCGGTCCGCCTTGCTGCGGGCGCAGCTCGGTCTGGTTGCCGCGCGGCGGGCGGAGATCCGGCGCTGGGACGCGGTCGTCGCGCCGCAGGATCCGTTGCTGCACGACAACGCCCTCCGCGCGATCGACGAGGGGGCGAAGCTCCTCAGCGAGGAAGTCACACGCCTCGAAGCCGGTCTCAAGCAGGGGGGCCGCGCCCGCGATCTCGATCTGCCCCCGCACGAGGCCCGGCATCTGTTGCAGGGGCTGCGGTTGGAAATCGGCCATCTGGAGCGGCAGCGGGCGATGCTGTTGCCCGCCGGATCGCCCGACCGGGCCTCGGCGTTGGTCGACGCCCAGGAGGCGTATCGCGCCGTGCTCGCTGGTGCGGATGATCCGCGACGCGACGCCCTCGCCAAGCTCGGTCTTGCCGACTGCACGCGGCTGCAGCGCGACTTCAAGCGGGCCCGCGAAATGTGCGCGGCGATCGCGGGGACGCAGCCGCCGCTCGACGCCGATCTGCAGCAGGCCGTCGAAGCGTGCCGGCTGCGCTGTTTGCTGGATGAGAATCAGCCGCTCGCCGCCGCGGAGGCGCTGCTCGCGATCCGTCGCACCGAGCCGCTGTTGTCGGGCGAGTTGTGGCTGATCCAGTTGCAGACGCTGCTGGCCCTGCGGTCCACCGCGGAGCAGAAGCAGGACGCCGACCTGGCGGACCATCTGCGCGCGGAGGCCGAACTGGTGCTGCAGCGCGTCGACGAACAGGTGGGGGGCGCGTGGAGCCTCTGGTGCCGGCAACTCTGGAACGGCGACCGTTCGCGCAGGCAATACGGCGAGACGCTGGACCGTTTGATCACACGGGCCCGGTCGGAGTATCAGGCGGGCAACCGCGACGACGCCGCGCCGCTCTACGCCGAAGCCGCTGCGACCGCACGGCAGCAGAACGAACGCGAACTGGCGATCGACCTCGGCACCACGCACGGTTCGGTGCTGCTGGAGCTGAAGCAGTTCGCCGCCGCCGCGGCGGCCTTGGCGGCCATCGTCGAGTACGCCCCGGATCACGCCCGCGCCGCTGCGGCGGATCTGCTCGGCGCGTATGCGCTCGGCCGCTCCTATGAGCAGCAACGGACGCAATCGCGCCGCACGGCGTACACGTCGGCGTTGGAACGGCATCTGGAACGATTCCAAGCGGGAACGACCGTCGGCGATGCGCTCTTCATGCTCGCGCAGTTGCAGGAGCAGCGGCTGCAATTCTCGCAAGCGCTGCCGTTGTATCTGCGGATTGCGTCGGACCAGCCGCGGTATCTCGACGGGACCGCCGGCGCCGCGCGGTGCGACGTGAATCTGCTCCTGCGACTGAAGACGTTGAAGCAGGATTGGTCGTCGTTCCATGCCGAAGCCGTCGCGGAGCTGGAGCGCCGCATCGCCGTCTGGAAGCCGCCGCCGTGGTCTCCGGTACAGGGGGAAGTCCTGCTGCAACTCGCGAAGCTGCGGTTGTGGGCCGACCCGCCCGATGGCCGGACGGCCGCCGCGGTGCTGGAGCAGTTCGACACGGCTGCGGTCGTCGCGACGGAACACGCCGACATCTGGCGTGCCCTGCGGCAACAAGCCGTGCCGCTGAAGCTCGTCGCCTGGGCGGGATCGGGCCGCAGTCTGCAGGCCCGGCAACTGCTGACGGCGACGCCGCTTCAGAATCCCGCGGACCTGCTCGCCGTCGTGACGGGGCTGGATCAACTCGCCTCCGGCCATCCGGACGGACAGTTCGTCGATCTCACGGAGTTATTGGTGGACGCCGTCCAGCGACTGGAAGGTCAGCGCGACAAATTGCCGGCGGAAGCCCGGCAGCGATTCGATCTGGCCCGAGTGCGGGCCTACCTGGTGTCGGGCCGGACAGATCGCGCACTGGCCGTCGCGAAGGCGTTTCCGCAGGATGTTGCGTCGCAAAGGGAGTTGGCGACATCGTTGCAGACCTCGCGCGATGCGGCCGCACTCGCCATCGCGAAGACCGGTTGGCAGACGGTGCAATCGCTCAGCACCGCGGGGTCATCCGAGTGGATGTCCGCCCGGTTGCAGGAGGTCGAAGTCTGCCTCGCACTCGGCGACCGTGCGGAAGCGCTCAAGCTGCTGCGGCTCACGCGGTTGTTGTATCCCGATCTGAATTCGCCGGAATTGCAGCAGCGGTTTGTGGAACTGGAGCAGCGCGTGAAATGAAGAAGCCCCCCCATAGCAATGGGGGGGCTTCCAAACATCACGTTCCCTCGCACTCGAAAATTAGTATCCGATCCGTTCGATCGGCTGCGGCACCGCGGATTCCTTGAGCGGGGCCGGGGGCATCGCCGTGTCGGCCGGTTGGGCCGCGGGTTGAGTCTGCACCGACGTCGGCGAGACGGTTTCATACGTCACCGGGAAGTCGCCGCCCCAGCCGACATGGCCGTGATCGAACTGCGAGGCGTACGCCGTGGGGGCGTGCATGTGCCACTGGGCGGGAATCGGCCGGGCCGGCAGCGGATTCGGTTGCGGATGCCAGAACGGAACGTGCTGGCCGTAGAAACCGAGCTGCGTCGTGTCGGTCGGTTGATAGACCATCGGGTAGACGACGCCCCCGCCGAGCGTCACGCCGTTCGTCCCCAGCCATTGGGCGGGGTAGTAGCTGTTGTACTGCACGCCGCGGCGGTGGATGGGCCACTTGCCGGGAATCGAGTAGCCGTGGTCGGGCGAATGCGAGCAGTAGTGTTCGCAGTTCCTGCCGAGCTTCCAGCCTCGATTGCCCATGCAGGCGGGGCAATTGCACATGCCGCCGTCGCCATGGCCGTAGGCGTCTCCATAAACCGCACCGGGGGCGGCGTGGTATTGGCCGGCGGATTGGAACGCGGCCTTCTGCACGGCTTTGCCGCCGCGGTCGGTGATGCGGACGATGCCGGTGTCTTGCGCGACGGCGGACAGCAACGGCGTGACCGTCAGCACGCACGTCCACAACATTTGCGAGGTCCGGGAGGAAACCATGACCATGACCTTTTCATTCAAACCGACAAGGCGTCGGGGGAATCGGTTGGAGGCTTTCTCTTCGTAGGATGGGACGAGTCTGCGAGTCCCACCACGGCGATGAACACGTTCTCGACTCGGCTGTTGGGACTTCGATGACTCGTCCCACCCTACACCTGGATTCAGTACGGAGCGACGCGGGAGATCGGCGTCAACCGGCTCGCCGGCGTCCCCCAACTGTAGTTGTATTGATGGCCGACCACCGGCGCGAGCGGCACGGCGATGGGCACGCCGTAGCCCTGCGCAGCCCAGACCTGGCCGTCGCGATGATCGTGGTACATCGGATTCTGCGGATAGACCCGGGCGTACTTGCCGATCGGCGGGCAGCCTGTGCCGCCGCAACCGGTCGGGAAGAAGTACCCGAACTTGCACTTGAAGTAATCGAGCATGCCGTGGCTGTAGTAGCCTTGGCTGCCCCACTTGCCGCCATAGCCGCCGTCCAACCCCCAGCAATCGCCGTTGGGGCAGTTGTTGGCGGGGACGGCGACGGATTCGGGCACCGGCGACATCACCTGCTGGGCGACGGGTTGCACGAAGCCGTCGGACTGGGCCCGCACGGTGGCGGCCGGCTTGCTGATTCGCACGATGCCGGGCGCTTCCGGCTCGGCGGCGGTCCCGGCTGCCGTCGCCGTCAGCACCAGCCCCAAAGCCACGCCGGTCAATGAGGGACGAAACATCGGATGGTCCTTTCCAATCCGGCTTTTGGGCCGGGCGGTATTTCCGTGGCGAGCGTTCGCGCAGTTAATCTTTGGGTTTTTGTGGCTCAGGATAGACATATTCGTAGTCTGGGCTGAGTGAGGGATGGCTCCAGTCATGCAGCCGAAACAGTTTGTTTTCAACCGCGAGGCTGTGGGCCTGTGTCCGACGATGCAGTGCCGAGGCTTTGTCGTCCCCGTCCCAAACCACCGACCGCCAGTCTGGCCAACTGACCCAGGTTCCAGGGATGGGTGTGTTCGCTCGGCGCTTGCTGACCCAGGGCGGCATCATGTCTGCGGCGGTGGCCGTCTCGGCGGCGATGATGCCGATGATCGCGGCAAACCCGACACCGGCCAGTGCTGATCTGAGTCGAGTTGTCATCTCACGCAACTCCGTTCCATGGGATTGCCGTTGCCAGCGTTCCCGATTTAGTACCACGGCGGACCGTTGGTCGAAATGCGGGGCGCGTGGAACGGCCGGAGCTTCGGGTAGCTGCTGCGGTACTTCACTTCCACCAGCGTGCCTTGCAGTTCCCAGTTTTCGTGGGTCCGCATGCCGAACGGCGTCATGAAGTAGCGACCGGTCACCCGGTGATAGTACGGGGGATACATCGCACGGTAGGTGTGCGGGTACAGCATTTCGTGCGGCGCGAGCGCCGGCGTGGGAATGAACGTGGCCCCGGCCCAGATGGGCACGGTCGGCTTCGGCGACGGATACAGCGGCGCGCCGAGATGCACGTACCCGGCCTGCGAGCCGACCACCACCTGCGGCGCGGCGACGGCGGGCGCCATCGGCATCGGCGGCTGGTGAATGTTCGCGACCGCCTGAGCCGCCCCGATCAACCGCGGCGGTGCGTCATCCTGCGCCCGAGCCGAGGGCATCAACAGCGTCGCCAACACGACGGTGCCGGCAAACGCGTGGCACAACCTGCGAGACATGATCACCCCTCCCTGGGTCGGTGGTTGCCGCTCGCCGACGCTCTGCGCGGCTCTTCCCCTCACGGCGGCTTCCGGACCGTCTTGCGACAGTCAAGCAGTATCAACATTCGGCCGCCGCCGCGGGGCGCGATGAATCTATTTGCGCCCGGAACTCCGCTCGAACCGACGTTTCCAACTCTCTGGAAAATAACGTGTTAAGGTCGGTTGCAAATCGTCCGCAATCGTTGTATCTGGTACGTCCCGGAACCTCGTTTCAACCGTTAAACTCCCCGCGAACAACCCGCTCGATGTTGAGCGACTTAGATTAGATTCGTGGCCCCCTCGCCCCCGCTTCGGGGGAGAGGGTCGGGGTGAGGGGGCGAGCGCTTCGCAGCGTGTTCAACACGAACCCGAAGCGTGAGCGAGGACGAGCGCTCGCCCTCGCTCACGCTTCGGGTTAGTGTTGCTGGCGCTCATCGCTCTGCGAAGCGTTCGACTCCCCCTCACCCTAACCCTCTCCCCCGAAACGGGGGCGAGGGGACCAGACAGGATGTCCCGCGGTTTCGACCCTTGAACCGCCCGGGCTGAAGGATCATCCCCCGTGGCCAAACGTGCCTCGTCCGAATCCGTCGACAGCAACGGCGACCCCACCGACCGCATCCAGTACGTCCCCATCGGCCAGGAGACGCGAAGGCGGTATCTCAACTATGCGATGTCGGTCATCACGTCCCGCGCCCTGCCGGATGTCCGCGACGGACTGAAGCCCGTCCAGCGCCGCATCATGTACGTCATGTACGACGGCCTCGGCCTGACTGCCGACAGCAAGCCCCGCAAGTGCGCCAAAATCTCCGGCGACACCACCGGCAACTTCCACCCCCACGGCACCGAACCGGTCTACGACGCCCTCGTGCGCATGGCGCAGAACTTCACGCTGCGGTATCCGCTGGTGAACGGCCAGGGAAACTTCGGCTCGATCATGGGCCTCCCACCGGCGGCGGAACGGTACACCGAAGCCAAGCTGACCGCGCTCGCCGAAGAGCTGATGACCGAGCTGCGATATCGGACCGTCGACACCCGCCCCAATTACGATGCCACCCGGACCGAACCCGTCGTCCTGCCCGCGCGGTTCCCCAACCTGCTGGTCAACGGAACGTCAGGCATCGCTGTCGGCATGGCGACGAACATCCCGCCGCACAACCTGACCGAAGTCATCGCCGCGTGCGTGATGCTCGTCGATCACTGGGACGCCGAAACCAAGGACGTCCTGAAGCACATCAAAGGCCCGGACTTCCCCCTCGGCGGACGGTTGGTCACCGATCGCAAAGACCTGCGGACCATCTACGAGGAGGGCCGTGGGGCGATGAAGGTCCGCGGCGAATGGAAGTTCGACAAGGAACGCCGCGAACAGGTGGACGACCGGCTGGTGGTGTTCACCGTGCCGTATGGCGTGGAGACCGGGCCGCAGGTGAACAGCATCGGGGCGATCGTTGCCAGCCGTAAGCTGCCCCAACTGCTGAACGTGATCGACGAGACCGACGACAAGCACGGGCTGCGGATCGTGCTGGAACTCAAGTCGGGCGCCGACCCCGAAGCGGTGATGGCGTACCTCTTCAAGCACACCGCGCTCGAACAAAACTTCGCCTACAACAGCACCTGCCTGATCCCCGACAGCCACGGCGCGCTGGTCCCCGCGCGCTGCAACTTGGCCGACATGCTGCGGCACTTTCTGACGTTCCGGTTGCAGGTGGTCCGCCGCCGGCTGGAGTTCCAACTCCAGCAGTTGGAGCGGCGGATTCACATCCTCGAAGGCTTCTCGATCCTGTTCGACGACCTGGACCGCGCGCTCAAGATCATCCGTCAAAGCACAGGCAAGCAGGACGCTGCCGAGAAGCTGATGAAGGCGTTCCCGCTCGACGCCGACCAGACCAACGCGATCCTCGAGATGATGCTGTACCGCATCTCACAACTGGAGATCAACTCGATCCTCGAAGAGCTGGACGAGAAGCGGGCCGAGGCGCAGAAGATCAAAAAGCTGCTCGCCTCCGACAAGAAGCTGTGGGAGATCGTGCAGACGGAGCTGCAGGAGGTCTCCGACAAGCACGGCGACAAGCGCCGCACGTCGATCGGCTCCAGCGAGGAGATCGCCGAGTTCGACCCGACGGCCTACATCGTCCGCGAGAACACCAACGTCGTGCTGACCAAGGAGGGTTGGATCAAGCGCGTCGGCCGGCTGCAAAGCGTCGAGACGACCCGCGTCCGCGAAGGGGACGCGGTGCTGGACGTCCTCCCCGGCAGCACGCTGGACACGGTCGTGTTCTTCAGCAGCGACGGCGTCGCATTCACGTTGCCGATCGCGGAAATCCCGTCGAGTTCCGGCTACGGCGAACCGTTGTCGAAGCACGTCAAGCTGGCCGATCGCGCAGCGATCATCGCCGCTGTGACGACCGATGCGCGGTTCACGCCCGAAGACAAGGTGGTCAAGAAGAGCGACCTCCCGCCGACGCCATATCTGTTCGTCGCCACCGCGCTGGGCAACGTATTACAGGTGCCGTTGTCGCCGTTCCGATTGGCCTCCACCAAGGGGGGCCGCAAGTTCTGCAAGCTCGCGCCAGGCGACCGCGTGGTCTCCGTGGCCCTCGTCCAGGAGGCGATCAGCGTGTTCATCGCCACGCGCGGGGCGCGGGTCATCCACTTCAGCGTGGACGACGTGCCCGTCCTGTCAGGCGCAGGCCGCGGCGTGCGCGGCATCAAGCTGGAGCCGAAGGACGAAGTCCTCGGAGCCGCGCTGATGGCCCGGCCGAGCGATTGTCTCCGCGTGCAGACCTCCAGCGACAAGCAGCTCGTCTGCGGCCAGATGAAGTACGCCGTCACCAACCGCGGCGGCAAAGGCTTCCGCGCCGCCCACCGCAGCACGTTCACCGCCATCGAACGCCCGGAGATCCCCTTGATCGATTGGGCCGCGATGGAGGCGGAGAAGGGGTGACGATTTGAGGGTCAAGGGTTGAGAGTTGAAGGTTAAGACAACACCGCATTTCACCACGCTTCATGCCGTCTTCAGCCGCGAAGCGGCGACAGATCGTAGCCCCAGGCGTAAGCCTGGGGTAGGGGCCACACACACCGCGCCAGCCCCGGAGGGGCGACAGAAAATGAGCACCTATTCGCGCCTGCTGGTCCACGTCGTCTTCAGCACGAAAGAACGCCACCCGTGGATCACCGACGACCTCCGCTCAGAACTGCACGCCTATCTCGGCGGCATCGCGCGGAACATCGACGCAACGCCGATCGTCATCGGCGGCGTCGCAGATCACGTCCATGCCCTCATCGCGCTGCCCACGAAATTGTCCGTCGCCGATTTGGTGCGCACCTTGAAATCGAACTCCTCGGGCTGGGTCCACGAGAAATGGCCGGAGCGTCTGTTCCAATGGCAGAACGGTTACGGTGCGTTTTCGGTCAGCGAATCCAGCAAGGATACGGTCGTGCGGTACATCGAGAATCAGGCGGAGCACCATCGAGTGCGGTCGTTTCAGGAAGAGTTTCTCGAATTGCTGAATCGCCACTGTATTGAGTTTGACCCGCGCTACGTCTGGGATTGAAGGATTCTGTCGCCCCTCCGGGGCTGCGCTTCATGTGGTTCGACTCCCCCAGGCTTACGCCTGGGGCTACGATCTGCCGCCCCTTCGGGGCTGAAGAGAGTTGCTCGCAAGCATGGCTGCCACCGAACCCGCATCCTACACCGCGGACGACATCGAAGTTATTGAAGGCCTGGAAGCCGTGCGGCGGCGGCCGAGCATGTACATCGGCGGCGTCGATGTCCGCGGGCTGCATCACCTGTTGTGGGAGATCGTCGACAACTCCGTCGACGAGTTCCTCGCCTCCGCGGCCAACGAGATCAAAGTCACGCTGCACAAGGACGGCTGCTCGGCGACCGTCGAGGACAACGGCCGCGGCATCCCGGTCAGCATGCACTCCAAGACCAAGAAGTCGGCGTTGGAGACGATCCTCACCACGCTCCACTCCGGCGGCAAATTCTCGAACAAGGCCTACGCCCGCAGCGGCGGATTGCATGGCGTCGGGGCGTCGGTCGTGAATGCGCTGTCGGTCGAGATGGAGGCTACCATCCATCGCGACGGCCACGAATGGTCGCAGCGCTACAAGCGCGGCCGGCCCACCACGCCGGTGAAGCAGGTGAAGCCGTTCCGCGGACATGGCACCGCGATTTACTTCCGGCCCGACGAAGAGATCTTCACCAAGACCAACTTCCATCCGGACACCATCCGCGCGCATCTGGAAGACATCTCGTACATCCACGGCGGGCTGAAGATCGCGTTCGTCGACGAGACCAAGAAGGAGACGCACGAGTACCATCACCCCGAAGGGATCGCCGCGTTTCTGGAGAAGTTGGTCGGCGAGACGCAGAAGAACGCGACGCACAAGCAGAGCTTCAGCCTCAGCCGCGACGACGGCCAGTTGAAGATCGAAGCCGTGCTGAAGTGGACCGAAGCCACCGACGAGCAGATTCGCAGCTACGTCAACGGCATCCGCACGCATGCCGGCGGGACGCACGAATCGGGCTTCCGCGGCGCGATCGGCAAGGCGGTCAAGAACTACATTGACGTCCACGACATCAAGCTCAAAGGGGTGACGATCGAGAGCAACGACATCCGCGAAGGGGTCGTGGGCATTCTCTCGATCTTCCTCGGCGACCCGATGTTCCAGGGGCAGACCAAGGAGAAGCTCAACAATCCGGAGATGACCGCCACGGTGGAGAGCCTGGTCCGGCCGGCAATCGAGACCTGGCTGAACAACAATCCGACGGTCGCCGACGGGGTGCTGCAGCGCATCGTGCTGGCCGCTCGCGCGCGGATGGCGAGCCGCGAAGCCGCCAGCGAGGTGCGGCGGAAGACACCGATTTCACGCCGCACCAGTTTGCCGGGGAAGCTGATGGATTGCCGGTCCACGAACCCCGGCGAATCGGAGCTGTTCATCGTCGAGGGTCAGTCCGCCGGCGGGACGGCGGGGATGGGTCGCGACAGCCGCGTTCAGGCCATCCTGCCGTTGCGCGGGAAGATCCTGAATACGGAGTCGCTGACGACGGCGAAGATTCTGGAGAGCCAGGAGATCAAGGATCTCGTCGAGACGCTGGGCACCGGCATCGGCCCGAACTTCGACATCCGCCGGCTGCGTTACGACCGCGTGATCCTGATGATGGACGCCGACTCCGACGGTTACCACATCAGCACGCTGCTGCTCGTGTTCTTCTTCCGGCACATGCCCGACCTGATTACGTCGGGGAAGGTGTATCTCGCCCAGCCGCCGTTGTATCGGATTGTCGTCGGCACGCAGACCATGTATGCCCGCGACGACGTCCACAAGGAAGAGGTACTCGCCGCGTTGCCCGCGAACCGCAAGCCGGAGATTTACCGATTCAAGGGTCTCGGCGAGATGAACGCGAGCCAGCTCAAGGAGACGACGCTCGACCCGAAGAAGCGGACGCTGTTGCGGGTGGACATCGAAAACTTCGCCGAGGCGAACAACACGTTCGTGCAACTCCTGGGCAAAGACCCCAGCGAGCGCTACAAGGTGATTATGGAGGAGGCGAACCTGGTGGATGATTTGGATGTGTGAGAGGGACGCCCAGGGATTGCTATCCCTGGGCGTCTTATGCCAGATCCTTGTAAGCGTCCCACGCCAGATAGCCCACCACCGCGGCGGCGATCAGGAACAGGATGTCGAACACCACCTGCCGGGCGAACGGGATGCCGGTCGCCATGTCGAGCAGACACGCGGCGGCGACCAGTCCGGCGACGCCGAACGAGCCGAAAATCATCTGCTTGTTGAGATTGGACGCCATGGCTGCCAGTCCGAGGAGGGAGGCCGGATTCGGGAGTCGAGACGGAGAAGTATACCTCACCGATTCGGGCGCGTGCCAGTCGGAGATTCTTGTCTGGTCCCCTCGCCCGCCGCTTCGGTGGGAGAGGGTTAGGGTGAGGGTGCCTTTCGGTCTTTGCAGGTCGCGCGGAAAACGAGAAAAACAATACACCCTCACCCCCGGCCCCTCTCCCACCGAAGCGGCGGGCGAGGGGAGTGAAAACGACGGTCACCGCGAACAGAGTTCGACCAGATGCCCGTCCGGGTCTTGGACGAAGACTTGCACCGCGCCGTCCGGGCGGTTTTTTGGCGGGGAGACGACCGCGACGTCGAGTTCCGTCAGCCGCTGGTAACACGCCGCGGCGTCGTCCACGACGAAGGCGAAGTGGTGCCCGCGGGAGTTTTCGCCCCCGCCGCTGCCCGCCGGTCCCGAGCCGGCGTATTCCAGGATCGTGTGGATCTGGTTGACCCCGGCCTGGAACCATTGCCCGGCGAACGTGAACGCGGGGCGGGCGACCTCTTCCATCCCCAGCACGTCCACGTAAAACCGGCGGGTGGCGGCGAGGTCGCGGACCACGATGGTGACGTGGTCCAGAGATTTCACGTGGAACGGGGCGGCGGGCATCCGGTCGAACTCCTGATGACATCAAACGTCAGCCGCCCAGGGATGGCTATCCCTGGGCTTCCGCGGGGACGAGTTGCTGCTCGATCGCGGCCAGTTGCCGGAACGCGGAGAACCCGCTCCACATGCAGAACAACGCGAAGCCGTGGAACCCGGCGCTCATCCAGTCCTGCACGAGGACGAACAGCAGTCCGTCGAGCAGGTACACGAACATCCCGAGGCCGAAGATCACCTGCCAGCGATTCCGCGACAGGTAACCGACGACGGCCGCCACCCCCGAGCAGAAGACCGAGAACGCGATGGCGACGCCGACGATGACGGTCTGCGCCTCGGGATTCTCCTTGGCGATGATGCTGGCGATGCCGTCGACGATTTGCGTGACCCCCATCCCGACGATGAAGTGCCGGTCGCCGCCGGAATGCGTGATCGCCGTGTTGACCAGCGACAGGGCGGCGATCCAGAAGAACCAGTCCGCCCCGCTGCGGCCGCGCTGATCGAGCTGAGCCAGACCGGCGGCGAGCACGTCCTCGTTGGCGGCGACCTCGACCTCGGGCGCTTCGGTGTCGTCGGCTGGCAGTGCGCGGTCGTCGGCAGAGGCGCTCATGGGTCCGCTCCGGTCGGTGTCTGAAGGACGGGAAGTGACCGGTACGCTACTGCGCTGTGTGATCAGAATCCAGCGCAATGCGGTCTCTTCGTAGGGTGGGACGAGTCTGCGAGTCCCACCACGTCGAATCACACGCGCTGGTGGGACTCGCAGACTCGTCCCACCCTACATGCGATTGGTCACGTCGCCAACCCTGCCAGCACCGGTTCCGCGGTCCGCCACGCGGCCCCTTCGCGGACCACGCGGCGGTACAGCGTGTCCCGTTCGATCGGCGTCCGGCCCGCTTCCCGGATCAGGCGGTGCAGCTCGCCGACCGTCAGCCCCTCCGGCGTCTTGGCGCCGGCGTCGTGGTAGATCAGCTCGTGGACCACGGTGCCGTCGAGGTCGTCCGCTCCGAAGCTGAGCGCCGTCTGGGCGATCTTCTCCCCGAGCATGATCCAGTAGGCTTTGATGTGGTCGAAGTTGTCGAGCAGAATCCGCGACAACGCGACCATCCGCAGGTCCATCAGCCCGGTCGGCTTGGGGATGTGGTCGAGCTTGGTGTTCTCCGGATGGAACGCCAGCGGAATGAATGTCTGGAACCCGCCGGTCTCGTCCTGCAGCGCGCGGAGCTTCAGCAGGTGATCGACCCGGTGCCGGGCCTGTTCCACGTGACCATACAACATCGTCGCATTGGACCGCAGGCCGAGTTCGTGCGCGGCCCGGTGGATGGCGAGCCAGTTGTCGCCGTCCGCCTTGTGCTCGCAGATCTGGTCGCGGACGTCGGGGGCAAAAATCTCCGCCCCGCCGCCGGGGAGGCTCCCCAGGCCGGCGTCGAGCAGTTGTTGCAGCACCCACTCGAACGGCTTCTTCGTGAGGTAGCTGAACCAGTTGATCTCGACCCCGGTCCACGCCTTGATGTGAATCTCCGGGCAGGTCTCGTGCAGCACGCGGACGACGTTCACGTACCAGTCGAACGGCTGCTGGTGATGCAGCCCGCCGACGACGTGGATCTCCGTCGCCCCCGCGGCCCGGCCTTCGAGAATCCGTTCCCGCAACATGTCGTCGGTGAACGTGTACGCCTTGGCGTCCCGCAGGTCGGCCCGGAACGCGCAGAACCGGCAGCGGTACACGCAGACGTTGGTCGGGTTCAGATGGATGTTGGTGTTGTAAAAGGCGTAGTTGCCGTTCTTCCGCTCGCGGACCCGGTTGGCCATCCGGCCGAGCGCGAACAGGTCGGCGTGCTCGTCGAGGAACACGCCTTCGTCGAACGACAGTCGCTCGCCCGCCTGGACCTTGTCTTCCAGGCGACGGAGCAGGGCGGAATCGGACATCGGAACCTCACGGGGAGACGAACTCGGAACCCGTAGGATTCTAGATGTCCGCGAACAATTCGGCCACCGGACAGGAGAATCCGGGGAGCAGTTCGGGGCGGGAGAGGGTGTCCGCCGCCGTGAGATGCTCCGGCATCTGATCGGCGCGATGAATGTCGAGCACCCGTTGATCGGGGTCCACCACCCAGACTTCGCCGATGCCGCTGCGGAGGTACTCGCTGACCTTGTCGAGCACGTCGGGCCAACGATCAGAGGGCGAGAGAACCTCGACCACCAAGTCGGGGGGGAACCTTAAGACCCCCTGCTGGAGTTTTTCCGTCGGGAGCTTGTCACGCCGGATGTAGATCACATCCGGTCCGCGAACGCTATCGGGATCATTCTCCGTTACGACCCACGAATCGTTCGAGAGCAACAGGCCCAATCCGCGCTTATGGTTCCACATGAACAACAGGCCGACAATCGCCGCCGTCACATAGCCATGGTAATTCTGCGGCATGCGACACACTCCTGCGAGGTCACCGACGTTTCCCGTGCGACGGTGCAAATACACGATTTCGCCGCGGACGAGTTCCGCGGGGCCGTCGAGTTTCATGGCTGCGAACTGCTCGGCCGTGATGAGTTGCTGGGCGATCGACATGGTCTCGGCTCCTTGCTCTACATCGTCGCCGATTAGCGGCCCGTCGTCCACCACAAGTCGGCCAAGCCGACTGCGAACAGGCCCAGGCTGATGACGGCGTTCACGTGGAAGAACGCCTGGTTGACGCGGCTCAGGTCGTCCGGCCGGACCAGCGAGTGCTCGTAGAGCAGCAGCCCGGCGACCGCGATCACGCCGGTCAGGAAGATCGGGCCCAACCCGGCGAAGTGCCACAGCCCGACGAGGGCCGCGATCGTCAGCAGATGGCTGAGCATCGCGATCCGCAGGGCCGCGGGAATGCCCCAGCGGGCGGGGAGGCTGTTGAGTCCCTGACTGCGGTCGAACTCGGCGTCCTGGCAGGCGTA
>JAWXBB010000076.1:0-3582 GCA_034439795.1 Planctomycetaceae bacterium
ACCGCGGCATGTTCCTGCAGGGACAGGGGAAGACGCAGCAGGCGATCGCCGACTTCACGCGGGCGATCGAGCTCGACGGCGACTACACCGTGGCCTACACCAACCGCGGGTTCGCCGCGATGGCCGAGGGCAACCCGCAAGCCGCCGAGGCCGACTTCGCCGCCGCGCTCCGCATCGATCCGCAACAGCCGCTGGTCTACAGCCTGCGGGGAACGTCCCGGCTGTCGCAGGGGAATCCGACCGCGGCAATCGAAGATTACTCGCAAGTCCTGAAGCTCGACACGCAGAACCCGATCGCGCATGCCGACCTCGGCTTCGCCCGCTATTTCGCCGGTGACTACGCGAACGCCGGCGCTGCGTTCGACAAAGCCGTGTCGATGGACGCCAACCTGCGGTATCTCAACCCGTGGCGCTACTGGTCGCAGATCAAGGCGAAGCAACCGGCCGCCGCCGCGGGCAAGCTGGGAGATTCGTTGACCAAGCCCGCCGATCAACGGGACTGGGTCGATCACCTCGGGGCGTACCTCTCCGGCACGCTCAACGACCAGGCGTTGCTCGCCGCCGCCGACAAAAAGGAAGGCCCGCTGCGGTCGGCCCAGCTCTGCGAGGCGTACTACTTCCAGGCGGAGAAGAAAGCCGCCGCGGGCGACGCGACCGGCGCGGCGGCGCTCTACCAGCAGACGTTCGACAGCAAGCAGGCCCACCTGTCGGCGTACCGTGGGGCACAGTACGCGATGAAGAAGTTCCCCGCCGCGAAGTAGATCGTAGGGTGGGCCGAGTCTTCGAGTCCCACCACGAACATGGTTCAATGACCAATTTCAATGTTCAAGTTGATTCTTCACCTTGGTCATTCGATTTGAACATCGGTCCTTCAACCGTGGTGGGACTCGAAGACTCGGCCCACCCTACACCGGCTCGCCCCATTCGGTCGGAGGCGTCGTGAAGCGATCGCACGGCCTCGACGAAGACTCCGTGACCGTGGCACCCCGCCGGTGGACACGGTCTCTGTTCGGCGTCGTCGGTCTCATCATGACGATGCTGCCGACCATCGCAGCCGCACAGTCGCTCCCGTCATTTCAACTCCCCGACAGCGTCAAGCGGCAGTTCGCGGAGGAAGTCAAGATGCAGACGCTCGGCGGACGGCAGTTCTGGGGGGACGTGCAGTTCTTCCACGGCTACCGCATTCAACGCAACGTCTTCACCGGGCACTACCGGCTGCTCGACGACCGCGACTGGCGGCACACCTCGGGCACGCTCGACGTCTGCCGGGCCAGGCTCGACAAGATCCGCAAGGAAAAGAAGCTGCCGGTGATGTCCGGCCGCGGCGTGATTGTGCTGCACGGCATCATCCGGTCGTCGAAGTCGATCTACACCGTCGCCGAACAACTCCGCAGCGAAGGCTTCACCGCCTTTCCGATGGAGTACCCCAGCACGCAGATCAGCATCGAGCAGGCCGCCGAGTATCTCGACAGCATCATCCAGAATCTCGACGGCGTCGAGGAACTGCACCTCGTCGGCCACAGCATGGGGGGCCTCGTCATTCGGGCCTGGTTCGCCAAGCACAACGACCCGCGGATCAAACGGGTGGTGATGCTCGGCACGCCGAACTACGGCGCGGAGATGGCCGATTTGGTGAAACGGAATCTGCTGTTCCGCACGGTCTTCGGTCCCGCCGGTCAACAGTTGGTGACGGACAACGCCGGCCTGATTCCGCTACTGCCCACGCCGCCGTGCGAGTTCGCGATCATCGCCGGCGCCAGAGGCAATGAGACCGGTTGGAACCCGTTCATCCCTGGCGACGACGACGGCACGGTGACGGTCGCGAGCGCACGTCTCGCCGGCGCAGCCGACTTCAACACGGCTCAAAGGCTGCACCACGCCCTGCTCGGCGACCGGGACGTGAGCGCCCAGATTGCGCGCTTCCTGCTCACCGGCCGATTGCGCGCGGATGGCGAGCCGCAACCGATTCCACTTCCGACTCCCAGCCCGTAGCGCCAGCGTCTTTCCTGTCCCCTCGCCCGGCGCTTCGCTGGGAGAGGGTTAGGGTGAGGGTGCCTTTCGCTTTCGTTTTCTCCATGTTCAACGGGAAGAGCAAATCCAAAGCACCCTCACCCCCGGCCCCTCTCCCAGCGAAGCGCCGGGCGAGGGGAGATCGCTGGGTGCCATGCTTGCAGCTTTGGGCAAGCATGTCTTCATCGGAAAGGCACATGCTTGCCCAAAGCTGCAAGCATGGCACCCGTCAATCCTTCCCAAATGACGGGCCATCCCGCACAATTCCTGATGAACCCGGTGTCGCCCAGATGCTTTGACATCTCACAGGAATCCCCGATGCCCGCGCTCTCCCGCCGCGACTTCCTCGCCGGTTCCGCTCTCTCCGCCGCCGCCGCCGCCGGCACGATGCACGCCGCTGAAGCGGCGGCGTCCGCATCGACGCCCACCAAGCCGCTGCGCGTCGCGGCGGTCAACTCGCTGTATCGGCTGCGGTCGCACGCCTATCACATCTGCGGGCGCGTGATTCACGGCTTCACCTGGAACGGGTTCCATCACCAGCCCGATCTCAAACTCGTGCGGATGTTTAATCACCAGCAGCCGCCGGAAGATCTCGGCAAGTTGACGTGCAAAACGCATGGCATCGAACTGTGCGACACCGTCGCCGCCACGCTCGGCGGACCGAAGACGCTGGATGTCGACGCCGTGCTGCTCATCATCGAGCACGGCGATTATCCGCTCAACGACCTCGGGCAGGTGCTGTATCCGCGGTACGAGATGTTCGAGCAGATCGTCGACGTCTTCCGCCAGTCGGGCCGCAGCGTGCCGGTGTTCGTGGACAAGCATCTGTCCTACGATCACGAACACGCCGCCAAGATGGTGCGGACGGCGAAGGAGCTGGGCTTCGGTCTGATGGCCGGCTCGTCGTTGCCGGTGACGTGGCGGATTCCGGAGATCGAGCCGCCCCTCGGCACGCCGTTCACGGAAGGGCTGGTCACGTTCGGCTTCGACCGCGGCAGCGTGGAGATTTACCTGTTCCACGCATTGGAGTCGTTGCAGGTCTTCCTGGAACGCCGCCCCGGCGGCGAGACCGGCGTGAAGAGCGTGCAGATGCTGACCGGCGACGCCGTGTGGCAGGCCGCGGAGGCCGGACGGTTTTCGATGGACCTGCTGCACGCGGCACTCAAGAACTGTCAAAGCCTGAACGTCGGCCCGGTGCGCGAGAACGTCCTGAAACCAGTCGCGGTGCTCGTCGAGTACAACGACGGCACGCGCGGCACGGTCATCAATCTCATCGAACAAACCAGCGAATTCGGGTTCGCCGGCCGGGTGAAAGAACGCGACGAGCCGGTCGCGGCGTGCCTGTTCCTGCCATCACCGCCGGCCGCGAACTTCTTCAACCCGCTGACGTACCGCATCGAAGAGTTCTTCCACGCGAAGCAACCGCCGTACCCGGTCGAACGGACGCTGCTCACCAGCACCATGTGCGACCTGGCGATGCGCTCGCTGCACGCGAAGGGGAAGGTCATCAACTCACCGGCGCTCAACATTACTTACGCCGCACCGGCCAGCAGCGGGTTCGCACGCGGGTCG
>JAWXBB010000077.1:0-8061 GCA_034439795.1 Planctomycetaceae bacterium
CCACCCCCGTGGGTCTTCCTCTAGAGAAATCTCCGCGGGGATGGAACCCCGCGGCTTCCGGCTTTCTTAACCTGACGCCTGATGCCTGACACCTGACGCCTATCCCTCCCTTGCCACCCGGCCGTTGTCCGTTAGACTGTTCGCATCCCCCGCCGGACGATTTCCGGCGGTTCGGGCGGTGTAGCTCAGTCGGTTAGAGCGACGGCTTCATAAGCCGCAGGTCGTGGGTTCGAGTCCCTCCACCGCTATTTGTACCGCAATTCTTTTCCGTGACAGGAATTGTGTCCGACTGGTCTCGCTACGGCAGTCCGAACAGCCGACGGGCGTTCGCCGTCGTGAGGGCCGCGAAATCGTCCGCAGAGAGGCCGCGGACTTCGGCGAGGCAGGCCCCGGTGTCGCGGACGAAGTCGGGTTCGTTTCGCTTGCCGCGGTGAGGACCGGCGGGAGCCAGATACGGGGCGTCCGTCTCGACCAGCAACCGGTCGGCGGGGACGGCCGCCGCGACCGCCCGCAAGGCGTCGTTCCGTTTGAACGTGACCATGCCCGCGAACGAGATGTGCATCCCCAGCTCCCAGCACGCGCGGGCCGTGGCCAGGTCGCCGGTGAAGGAATGCATCACGCCTCGTAAGGGGCCGGTCGCCGCGGCGGCTTGCAGGGCCGCGACGACGTCGGCCTCGGCATCGCGGCAATGGACCACGAACGGCAGGTTCCGCGACCGGGCCAAGGCGATGTGCCGGGCGAAGTAGTCCTGCTGCAATGCGATCGGCGAATGGTCCCAGTAGCGGTCGAGGCCGGTCTCGCCGATGGCCACGACCTTCGGCGAACTCGACAACTGCTCGATTTCCGCGAAGTCCGCCGCCTTCGCGGCCTGCACGTAGTTGGGCTGAATGCCGACCGCGGCGTACACCGCGGGGAAGCGTGCGGCCAGCTCCACGGCGGCCCGACTGCTGTCGAGCGTGCAGCCGATGACGATCATCCGCACGACGCCCCCATCGATGGCCCGCTTCACGACGTCGGCGACGTCGGGCGTGAAGGCGTCCTCGTTGAGGTGGCAGTGCGTGTCAATCCATTCCGTCACGCGGGCAGACCTTGGAGGTCAGAGAAGATCCGTGGGGATGGAACCCCACGGCTTCTGGGGATTCCAACTCGTTACACGGCGGAGGGCGTTTGGAGCCTTGAGACGAGCGCGTTGAGCCGTTCGGCGATGTCGCGCTCGCCGGTCAGCACGTCCCGCAGCAGCTCGACCGCAGCGGGGTCGTCGATGCAGCTGTGCACCGCTTCGTCGAGCTCGCCGACCACCGCCGCCTGCGCCGCGGCGAGGCGCGGCAGGAAGAAGTCGAGCGAGAGAAAATGCAGGTCGGTGTAATCGGTGGGATAGCCGCCGAAATCAATCGGCCAGCCGCGGTCGGCGAGCAGATCGGCCAACTGGCTGACGTTCTCCCGCTGCTGGGCGGCGAGTCCGCGAACCTCCCCCTCGGCGGTCGCCTCGGCGGCGGGCGCCCACGGCCAGCTTTCGCCGGCGTACTGCAGCAGGCTGCGGCCGAGATCGACGAGCAGATCGTTCAGCTTCGCGTCGTGCGTAATGGCGGCCACGGGCGGACTCAACTCGCAAAAGGACGGAACGGCAGGAACCGGACGACTACGGAAACAACGCCAAGGCCGCCGAACGGGCCACGCGGCTGACCAACTGCACGTGCAGCCCCAGCGGCCAGATCAACGGGACGGTGACCAGCAGCACGAACACACCGGCGGTGGACCACATCGGCACGCGGACGGGTCGCGCTCCGGCCGGGCGTTCGAACAGGAACATCGTCTTCAGAACGCGGAGGTAATAAAACAGGCTGAACACGGTGTTGAGGCCGCCGATCGCCAGAATCCCCCACATCGCCGGATGCACGAATCCGGCGTCGAACAACGAGGCGAACACGAACAGCTTCCCGACGAACCCGCCCAGCGGCGGTATGCCGACCAGGCTGAACAGGCACACGCCCATGCCAATCGCCAGCACCGGAGCCTGATAACCGAGGCCGCGGTAGTCCTCGATCTCTTCGCTGAAGATTTCGTTGCGGATCAGGGCCGTGATCGCAAACGCGCCCAGGTTCATGAACAGATACGCGGCCAGGTAATACAGCAGCCCCTCCACCGCACGGGCCGCACGCTCGTCGATCACCAGGCCGTTCGAGACGCCGGCGTTCGAGGCGGACATCAGCACGACCATCGCCGAAACCGCCATCAGCATGTAACCGGCATGCGCGATCGTGGAGTAGGCCAGCAGCCGCTTCATGTTCGTCTGGCTGAAGGCGGTGAGATTGCCGTACGTCGCCGTGATCGCCGCGATCACGCCGATCCCCACGCCAAGGGTCAGATACACGGCGCTCAGTTGATCGCCGAGCGGCATCGCCAGCAGCGAAATCAGCACGCGGACCAGCAGCACGAACGCCGCCGCCTTGGACGCGACTGTCAGGAATCCGCCGACCTCGGCCGACGCCCCCTGGAACGCGTCGGGCGTCCAGAAATGGAACGGCACCACCGACAACTTGAACGCGAAACCGACGAGCAGCATCAGGATGCCGAGCGTCAGAATGCGGACCGTCGGATCGGCGAGCGTGGCCGACCCGCCGGCATACAGGACCTGCAACCGATCCGCGAGTTCGGGCAACTCCGCCGTCCCCAGGAGGCCCGCAATCAGGCTGATGCCGTACAGCATCACGCCCGCGGCGCCGGCCCCGTAGACGACGAACTTGAGCGCCGCCTCGCTCGACTGCTTGCGGCCCTTGAGGAAGCCGACCATCGCATAGCTGGGCACGCTGACCATTTCGACGCCGAGGAACACCATCAACAGATGGTTGGCCCCCCCCATGATCATCATGCCGACGGCCGACCCCAGCAGCAGCGTGTAAAAGTCGGGGGCATCCTCCTGGTCCGGGATGCCGCTCAAGACCGTGAGCGTGATCACGAACACCAGGAACAGCAAGAGGCCGAGCCGAAAGCACGCGGTGAAGCGGTCGAAGACCATCAGCCCCTGGAAGTATTCGACCGGGCCGTGATCGGCGTTGGTGAAGTCGAAGAAGTACAGCAGCGCGACGGCGAACGCGGCCAGGGTGGCCCACAGCGCGATCCAGTGCGTCGGCAGCTTCCGGTCGACGCCGAACAGCCGCGCCAGCAGCATCAGCACGATGCCCGCCGACAGCAGCAGCTCCGGCATGAAGATCCGCAGCGACGTGTGCGTCGTGTCGGTCAGCAGTTGATTGAGCAGGGCGTCGAACACTGTCCCTGGTCCTTGCGGGCGTAGTCGGTTGGGCGGACGGAAGGCGGATCGGTCGTTACGGAGCCACTGTCTTTACGGAACCAGCGTCGAGCCCACCGCGGTCACCACGGCTTCGGGGGGCATGGCGCGGTAGGCGGTGTCCATGTCGCGGACCAGCGTGGCGATGCTGGGGTCCATGATGTTGAACAGCAGTTGCGGGAACACGCCGAGGACGACCGCGAACGCCAGCAGCGTGTACGCCACGAACAGTTCCCGCGAATTCGCCGGCGTGATGGCCTCCGGATGCGGTCCCTTGTACGCCGGGCCGAAGTACACCCGCTGCACTGTCCACAGGATGTAGCCGGCTGTGAGGATCACGCCCCCCGCGGCGATGATCGCCAGGACGTAGTCGTACTGCCAGGCGCTGAGCACCGAGAACACTTCGCCGATGAACCCGCACAGCCCGGGCAGCCCCAGGCCGGCGAAGAAGATGCCCGCGGCGAGACCGGTGTAGTGCGGCATCAGCCCGGCGATCCCGCCGAACTGGTTGAGGTCGCGGTGATGCACGCGGTCGTACAACACGCCGACCATAAAGAACATGCCGGCCGACGACACGCCGTGGGCGATCATCTGGAACATCGCGGCGTTGACGCCCATCTGCCAGTAGTAGACGGCGTTGTCGGCCTGTGCACTGACGGTCCACACGCCCAGCCCCAGCAGCACGTAGCCCATGTGGCTGACCGAACTGTAGGCGACCAGCCGCTTGAAGTCGGTCTGTGCCATCGCGGCAAACGCGCCATAAATGATGCTGAACACGCCGAGCGCCACGACACCGTACGCACAATACTGCGCGCCGTACGGGCAGATCGGATACGCGACCCGCAGAATGCCGTAGCCCCCCATCTTCAGCAGCACGCCGGCCAGGATCATGCTGATGGGGGTCGGGGCCTCGACGTGCGCGTCGGGCAACCACGTATGGAACGGGAACGCCGGCAGCTTGATCGCGAAGCCGATGAACAGCAGCAGGAACGCCGCGATCTGAAAGTTCTGGCTGAAGGCGTATTCGGGGACCAATCCCTGGCCGATCCGGGCGAGTTGCAGCAGGTCGAAGCTGCGACCGCTGTTGAAGTAGAACATCAGCATGGCGATCAGCATCAGCACGCCGCCCGCCAGTGTGTACAGGAAAAACTTGATCGCCGCGTATTCGCGCCGCGGGCCGCCCCACACGCCGATCAGGAAGTACATCGGCAGCAGCATCACCTCCCAGAAGACGTAGAACAGGAAGAAGTCGAGCGCGAGAAACACGCCCATCATCCCCGTCTCCAGGAGCAGGAACAGGATGAGGTAGCCTTTGACGTGCTTCTCAATGCTCCAACTTGCCAGCATCGCCAGAAAGCAGACGAGGCCGGTGAGCAGCACCAGCGGCAGACTGATGCCGTCCACGCCCATCGCGTAATTGACGTTCCAGTCGGGAATCCACGGGATCGTCGCCGTCATCTGCATGCCGAGCTGCGGATCGAACCCGGCCCACAGCACGACCGAGGCGACCATGGTCAGCGCGGTGCCGAACAGCCCCGTGTACCGGAGCGCTTCGGTGGCCTTCCCGTCCATGACGGCGATCAGCCCGGCAAACGCGGTGGGCAAAAACACAACGAGCGTCAGCAGCAGCCACGGTTCCAACATGGTCGGTCTCGACCTTTCGCAATAGTCAACGCCACCAGGGCGAGGGAATTACTTCGGCAGAGCCGTGAACAGGGCGGCGAACAGCACCACCACGCCCACGGCGATCCACATCACGTATTGACGCAGCCGGCCGGTTTGCACGACCCTCAGCGATTCGCCGCACGCATTCGTCACCCGGCCGACGAGGTTCACCAGCCCGTCGACGAACGTCTCATCGAACCAGCGATCCCAGTGCGCCACCGAGACGGTGACCGTCGCCGTGCCGTTGAGCAGCCGGTCGAGCACGTTGGCGTCGAACCCCTGGCACCAGCGGGCGACGACATGCACCGGCTTCACGAACAGGTAATCGTACAGGCTGTCGAACCGCCATTTGTCGACCAGGAAATCGTACACGCCGCCCGCCTGCCGCTTGATGTCCGCCGGGTTGACGACCGGCCGGCAGTACAGCACGTAGGCCAGACCCATGCCGAGGAACGCCGCCATCAGCGCCAGCATCCCCGCGGTCCCGTGGACTTCATGCACCGCGTGATGGCTGGGAAGCGTGAGGTTCACCGCCTGCGCCGACGTGATCAGCGCGTGCGCCGGCACCGGTTCGCTGAACGAGATCAAGCTGAACAGCCATCCGGCCTCGCCGCCGATCGCACACCCGGCGGCCAGCAGCGACAGGACCACCAGCGGGGCGACCATCACCGGCGGGTTCTCGTGCGCGTGATCGTACACGTGCTGATCGCGCGCGGGGCCGGTGAACGTCATGAACCACAGTCGGAACATGTAGAACGACGTGATCCCCGCGGTAATCAAGGGGGTCACGAACAGCAGAATGTGCGTGGCATTCAGTTGCGAGTACGCGAGCGCGGTCGCCACGATCGCGTCTTTGGAATGGTAGCCGGAGAACGCAATCGGCTGTCCGAACAGATACTGACTGCCGGGAATGGCCAAGCCGGCGATGGCGATCACGCCGACCAGCATCGTATAGGCGGTGACCGGCATTTTGCGCCGCAGGCCGCCCATTTTGGTCATGTCCTGTTCGTGATGGCAGCCGGCGATCACCGACCCCGAACAGAGGAACATCAGCGACTTGAAGAACGCATGGGTGATGAGGTGGAACAGCCCCGCAGCCCAGCCGCCGACGCCGATTCCCAGCATCATGTACCCCAGCTGGCTGATCGTGGAGTAGGCCAGCACGCGCTTGATGTCGGTGGCGACGATGGCGATCGTCGCGGCGATGAACAGCGTGATGCAGCCGATGTACGCGATGACCAGCAGCACCTCCGGCAGGAACATCGGATAGAACCGCCCCGCGAGATACACACCCGCGGCGACCATCGTCGCCGAGTGAACCAGCGCCGACACCGGCGTCGGGCCTTCCATCGCGTCCGGCAACCACGTCTGCAACGGGAACTGCGCACTCTTGCCGATGCAACCCGCGAAGATGCCCAGCCCGGCCGCGACCAGCAGCCAATAGCCGATGGTCCGCGGCGTCTCGCCGTCCATCAGCGTGTGGCCGTGGGAATCGCGGAGCAGCACGGCGGCTTTGTCTTCGGTCAACGCAATCTGGCCGTCGTCGCCCCGAACCATCGAGAACAGGCCGGTTTGTTCGTGACCGTCGGCCGTTGATGCGTCATAGAACTGGAACGTGCCGAGCGAGGTCCACAGGATCATCAGGCCGATCAGGAATCCAAAATCGCCGACGCGGTTCATGATGAACGCTTTATTGGCGGCGGTGCTGGCCGACTGGCGTTCGATGTAGAACCCGATCAGCAGGTAGCTGCAGATGCCCACCAGTTCCCAGAAGATGAACACCTGGAAAATGTTGCCGGCGAGCACGAGGCCCAGCATCGAAAAACAGAACAGCGACAGATACGCGAAGAACTGGTAGAACCGGCCGGGCCGATGGAAGTGCCGCCCGCCCGGCAGATGCACCTCGTGGTCCTGGTAGTCCTCGGTCAGCTCGTCGTGCATGTACCCGATGGCGAACACGTGGATGCACGTGGCGATGAACGTCACCATCGTGAACATCACCAGCGTCAGGCTGTCGATGTACCAGTCGAGCGCGATCTCCAACGGACCGAACTGAGCCAGCCGATAGAACCGGCCCCCGTACACGCCAATCGACGAATGATTTTCGCTGGTGGTTTCGCGGGCATCCTTGACGTGTCCCCCGGTCTGCGTCGCGGCGAGCGCATCGGCGGGATGCTCTTCCTCATGGTGCGCCACCGCATGTGTCGCATCGTGATGCGCGGGCTTCAGCGCCGCCCAGTCCGTCTCTGAACCCCAATACAGCAGGGCCGACAGGCTGCATAGAAAACCGGTCGCGATGCACCCCACGGCGAGGTACGCCGGGGCCTTGCTCAGACGGTGCGTCCAGCAGAGGGCGTAGATTTCGACGAGGAACCCCAGCAGCGGCAGCAGCCACGCCGCCATCAGCAGGTTTTTCAGGGTTTCGCCGGTCGAGTCCATTGTCATTCCGTTCCCGGAGGGACGCGGTCCTAAGTCAAAGTCAAAAAGAGGTTAACCACTCTTCATTACCCGTGCAGGTCGTCGCCGCGGTCCACGTCGATCGTCAAATGGTTGTTGTAATAATTGAGGGCGATGGCCAGCGCGATCGCCGCCTCGGCCGCGGCGAGCACGATGACGAACAGCGCCATCACCTGACCGTCCAATCCCAGATCGGTGTACCGGGCGAAGGCGACGAGGTTCAGGTTCGCGCCATTCAGCACGAGCTCGACCCCCATCAGAACGCCGATGCCGTTCCGCTTCACCGCCATGCAGACCACGCCGCACACGAACAGCACGGCCGCGACGAACAGGTACGCGTTGAGGCCGACGGTATCCATGCTGCTCACTCCGCGACGAAACCAGACGCCATCACACACTACATGTTGGCCGAATCGGCTCGCCGCTTGGCCCTCGCCAAATACGCGGCGCCCACCAGCACGACCAGTAAATGAATCGACACGATTTCAAACGGCAACAGGTAGCCGGCCCGATCGGACTTCCCTTCCGGCGACAGCTTCGCCCGATCCGGCCGCAACCCGAGGAACGCCAGCCCTAGCGGCCGGGCCGTGCCGCCGGACTGGTTGATCTCAGCCGTCACCTGCACTTCGTTGCCCGCCAGGCGGTCCATCACC
>JAWXBB010000078.1:0-6635 GCA_034439795.1 Planctomycetaceae bacterium
CTGGGCTGTGTGATCGAACGCCTGCGGCGTACTGGACCTCCGATCGATGTCCCGGCTCCAACGGCAACAACCAAGATTGGGTTTGGAAACCGCTTCTAGTCTTGTCCCGCGAAGCCGCGGCATCCCCGACAATCACGACACTTTGGGAGAGCCTCCTCAGCACCGGCCTCGGCTTAATGCCTATGGCACAAGCCGCAAGCGGTGGCGGCAGACCTCTTCCACTTTGCTCCGGGAGTAGACCAGCGGAAAGTCCCGGCCTTCGGCCCACAGGGGGAGCAGGTTGTCGTAATGCGGACTCCCGGGTTGTCCCGATTGCCCGGGCGTGTTGATCGATCGGCCCTGGTCCCAGTCGGACAAGTCGAACACGTGGCGATACGAAGCGCCATGCACTTGGGCGAAGCGGTCGTCGTGCCGGGTGTTGTTGATCGTGTGGGCATCACCCGGCCGCGGCACGGGCCCTCGATTGAAGGCCTGCTCGTACGCGGCTCCCAAACCTGCCAGGGGATGTCGAAACGTCGCGGTATGCAGCCGCCCCCAACGCCACTGGGCCGTGTCATCTCCCAAGAGTTGCCGAGTTCGCAGGACCGCCCGGCCCAAGGTTAACCGCACCAGATCATCTCGCTGTCGATCGGGGTCTGTCCCGAAGTACGCTGGCTGCGGGTCTGCCAACTGTTCCAGCAGCAGGTTCAGGCTTCGCAAGTCGCCGCGATCCAAGCGTGCCTCTTGGGGAAGTCGATCCGTGAAAAACTCGGCCATCAGTTCCTGCATCCAAACCGCATACAAGGCTCCGGCTTGGGACTCTGCGGACAGAACGCCGTCCCACTCGGCAAACAGCGTCGCATAAGGCCGCAAGTCCGCCGGTAGCGTCACGGAACGCAGGACGTTGGCCAGGATGCCGGCCGGAATCGACGTCACGTCCTGTTGGATGCTCTGGAAATCTTCCAGTGTGAAGCGCGATTGTCCGGTCAACCGGGCCGCCACGCGCTGATAGCGATAGGGGGCCGACCATTCGTAGGCGATGCTCTCCTGATAGCCGGGGGGCAGAATGTTGTGATTGGCCGTGCCCAACCAATGCTGCGGGGGATTGAACGCCTGCGGCAGCTTCTCCGCCGACAGATAGCCTTGCCATTCGTACTCTCCCCGCGCGCCGGGCACCGGCAGCAACCCATCCCAGCCCCGGCGAATCGGCGTCCGCGCAGCCGCCATCCAGCCAATGTCCCCTGAAACGTCGGCATACACGAAGTTCAGGCTCGGTACCGCCCAGGCACCAAGCGCATCGCGCAAGGCCTTCGCGCTCTCGGCGCGATCGATGGCCAGGCTGTGCAGGTACGCCGCGCCACCCGGTTCGCTCCCCACCCACTTGAGGGCGACCGCGCGGCCACGGGATTCGTCCTGATGGATGACGGGGCCATGCCGCGTGAAGCGCAGCTCAATCGGCACGGGTTCGGTCTTGCCGCGGACGCGCAGGGTCTCATGCACGATGTGCATTGGTTCCCAGCGATCCCCCACGCGATACCGTCGCGGATCGTCGGGGTGCGTCTCTTCCAGATACAAGTCGGACTGGTCGGTCCCGACGATGGTGAACCCCCAGGCAACATGGGCGTTGTGCCCAAGGGCGACGCCCGGCAACGCAGGCTCGCCGCTGCCAATGACATCCCACCCCGGCGCATGCAGATGGACGATGTAGCGGAGTGACGGCAGAGCGAGCGCCCGATGCGGATCGCTGGCCAACAGCGGCTTGCCGGATGCGGTCAAGGCGCCGTCGACCACCCAGTTGTTGCTTTGCGTGGTGCTGGGCGTGAAACTCAACGCCTTCGTGCTCGCCGCATAGCCGCGGAAGACGTCCGGCGTCATTGCGGACAGGTCGAGATCAGCCGCCGGCGCGAAGTCTCGATGCGGGTCGGTTGGTGCCATGAGTCGCGCCCGTTCGAGTCCGACCTCCGCAATCAGACGGGCGCGGGCCACCTCACGCTGCCAGTTGCTGACCATGATGATCCCGGACATGCGACCGAGGATGTCCGCGGGCCTCCACTTCTTCGGCGCATACCCCAGCGTTTGGAACTCGATCGGCCACTGCGGGCCGAAGCGATCAATACAGGCGTTGATCCCCTGGGTGAATGCGACGGCGATGGCCTCGGCGTCCGGCGAATAACTGGCCCACTCCGCCGCCAGATCGCCGCGATATTGAATGAGCCTTGCAAACCGATCGGCTTCGATCGCCTCCGCGCCGAACAGTTCGGTCGTCTCTCCCAGGCCGATCCGCCGCCACAGATCGATCTGAAACAAACGGTCCTGCGCCGCGACAAACCCCTGGGCGAAAAACAAATCGTCGCGATTCTGCGCATAGATGTGCGGCACTCCCCACCGGTCCCGGAGCACTTCCACCGGTTCGCGCAGCCCAGCGGCTTGCAGTTCACCATCCGTTGGAGCGAGAACCCCTCGTGCGCGGGCCAGCAGCGACTCCGCGGTTTCCTCTCCGCAAGCCATCAGCGGCGACAGCATCAGAACGACTCCGAAACGGCAGCAAAGTGTCGATCCGAACTGCATGAGTGACTCCGCGTTGGCCAGCGTGCCGGGAATGCCGACGATCTTCCCCCCTCAGTCGACGCTGTTGTATCACGATTCACCGTCAATTCCAGTACGTCACGGTCTTGGAAAGACCACGACCAGGACCAAATCGGTTAGTCCCCCGATTCACCGACCGGGCATCACCGAGCAGTCCGGGAAAAAGTCACACAATCCGAAGTGGGGGACAGCGCAAGCCCCGCGAAACTCGAGAATTGGTCCTGGGACTTGCGAACCAATGCCTGGCACACCCATCAACTCGCCGGCCGGCCATCGGCATGGTTATGCTATGCGCTCAACGGTTGGTTCCGATGCCTCGGAAGCCGAGACTCTGAACGACGGCCCGCGATCGATTCCGGGAAGCGACCCGATGAGTGGCAGACCCGTCTCGCGGCGACAGTTCCTCGCCAGTGGCACAACTGTCGTTGCCGGCCTCCGTGCTCACCGCCTGACCGCGGCCACTGCTTTACCGCGCTTCGGGCTGATCGGTGCGGTAGGTCCACAAGGGACGCCCCGAGCCCCGCCCGTGACAGCCGAGCGCTGGGACATCACCAAGCCCGGCGTTTACGAGAACTACTTGCTGGACGTGGGATTTGCCGGCCACGATGCGCTCCGCATCCGGGCCGACAAGACCACACTGCGTCATTGCGAACTCCGCAATGGACGCAAGGATGCCGTCGAGGTGTATGCCGATGACGTGCGAATCGACAGTTGTCGCATTCATCACTTCCTGGCGGGCACGTTCCAGGAGCAAGCCGATGCCCACGGCGTCACGGGACGGGGAAGCCGACTGACCGTTCACAACTGCGAAATTTCCCACTGCTCGGGCGACGCCTGGCAGATGGATCCGGGACGCGGGCCGTGGTCGGACGTGGTCATCGATCAGTGCGACATCTGGACGGGACCGCTGGGGCAGCACGCGGCCGGTTTCAAGGCCGGCGAACAGCCGGGAGAGAACGGCGTGGACACGAAGCAGTCGCTCGACAATCCCCGTTCTCGGCTGACCATCCGCAACAGCGTCTTTCACGGTTACGCGGCGGCGGGTTACATCGAGATGCCGGCAGCGCTCAATCTGAAAGATCACGTGCAAGTTCTGGTCGAGAACTGTGTTTTTTACGGCAATCACGTCGCGCTCCGTCTCCGGGGCCCCGGTTCGCGGGGTGGAGCACAAGTCACGGTGCGGGACTGTTACTTCTACGACTGTGCCATTGCGATCCGACTGGAGGACCGGCTCGAACACCTGGAGATCATCAATCCTCGCTTTGGTCATGGAGTCAAGCGCCGGTATCAGCCAGTCGGCGGACAACCGCCCGGCGCGCGGATCGAGGGCGAACAGGAGGCGCCTCCGCTGGAGTCACTCTTGAAGCAAGCAATCCGTGGCGCCCCTTGACATGGCTATTTATGTAGCCGTAATGGCTACCAGTGTGGGCTAGGAGCTGAAATGTCGAAACCACAACTACCGCCGCTGCCGGAAGGCCAACGCGAAATCATGGAAGTCGTCTGGGATCAGAGTGAGGTCTCGGTTTTCGAGGTCCGCGAGATTCTCGGCGAGCGGCGTGCGGTTTCCCGAACGGGCGTCCGAACCACTCTGGAGCGCCTGGAGGAAAAAGGCTGGCTCAAGCACCGCGTGATCGGCCGCACACACTTCTATTCGCCGCTCGTGTCGCGCGATGCGAGCCTCGGCCAGCGAATCGTGGACCTCATTGACAAGACGTGCGGCGGCCAACCGGAGCGGCTAATGTCGGCACTGATGGAATACCGCGGGCTCACGGCTGCCGAACTGCCCGGATTCAATCGCTGCTGGACAACGCGAGCAACAAAAAGGCGCAGCGGAAAGGCCGGCAAACATGAACTGGCTGCGACTGGCTCACGAACTTCGAGGCAGTGCCTTCGTCACGTTGGTGATCCAGATCACGGTGGTCAGTGCGGTCGGTCTCTTGGCGGGACGACTGGTTCGAAGTACAGCCCGTCGAACGTGGCGACCACTGTCCGACGGTCTGCGAACTTTCCACGATGCAAGGCGTCGCCGTGTTGACCCAACGACCAGAATCTTTACGGCGAGCTATGGCTCAAGTACAGTTCGGCGATGAGCGACGTCACCCGCATCCTGTCGCAGATCGAATCCGGCGATCCGTCGGCGGCCGAGAAGCTGTTGCCGCTGGTGTATGACGAGTTGCGGAGGCTGGCCGCGGCGAAGTTAGCCTTGGAAAACCCGGGGCAGACGCTGCAGGCGACGGCGCTCGTTCACGAGGCCTTTCTTCGCCTGGTGAAATCACCCCCCGAACAGCCCGACCGCGTCGAGCCGCATTGGGATGGCCGCGGTCACTTTTTTGCGGCCGCCGCCGAGGCTATGCGGCGGATTCTGGTCGAAAATGCCCGCCGCAAGCGGCGGCTCAAGCGGGGCGGTGAATTGCAGCAGGTCGAATTGGCGGACGTTGCGGTCGTCGCGCCGGACATCCACGAAGACCTGATTGCTCTGGATGCCGCCCTCGATCGGCTGAAAGTCGTTGACGCACAAGCGGTTCAGCTCGTTCATCTGCGGTATTTCGTGGGTCTGTCCATCCCCGACGCGGCCGAAATGATGGACATCGCGCCCCGCACGGCCGATCGCCTCTGGGCCTTTGCGCGGGCGTGGTTGCACCAGGAAATTGCCGGGGCGGAGGCGGATTCGGCAGAAAAATAGAAAATCCGTGGCGTGATCGGACGCCAAACGGCGCTTTGAGCATAGCCCCTTCTGCTCCGACCTTCGTCACTCGACCGAGACCATCGTCATGAAAGATCGGGAACTGTTTCTGGCGGCCCTGGAGATCGAGGATCCCGCCGCCCGTCAGGCGCACTTGCAGGCGGAGTGTGCCGGCGATGCGACGCTGCTCGCTCGCGTCGAGGCGCTGCTGGCGTCGCACGCGGGCCAGAGCCAATTCCTCAATATTCCGGTCGTCGAGCAGATGTCAGACACCGGGGCCGCCGCCACGATGCTCGCCGGAAACGGCTCCACGCAGGACGACGAACCCGATGCGGCCGCAGTACATTCCCACGGACCTGCCACCATGACTGAGCATCCAGCGGACGCGGACGACGAAATTCCCCTGGGCTATTTGGAGCCATCCACAAAGCCCGATTCGCTGGGGCGGCTGGGGCATTACGAAGTGCTCAACGTGGTCGGCCGGGGTGCATTTGGGACCGTGCTGCGGGCCTTCGATGAAAAGTTGCATCGGGTGGTGGCGATCAAGGTCATGTCCCCCGAAATGGCGAGCACGTCGCCGGCCCGCAAGCGGTTCATCCGCGAGGCCCAGGCTTCGGCGGCCATCCGGCACGAGCACGTCGTCAGCATCCACGGCGTCGAAGAGAAGCCCCTGCCCTATCTCGTGATGGAGTACATTCCCGGCCAGACGTTGCAGCAACGGCTCGAGGAACGGGGGCCGCTCGACGTCCCCACTGTGTTGCGGTTGGGCCGGCAGATCGCGGAAGGTCTCGCCGCCGCACATGCGATCAACCTGATTCATCGCGACATCAAGCCGGGCAATATCCTGCTGGAGACCGGCGTTCACGACCGGGTCAAGATCACCGACTTCGGCCTGGCCCGCGCCGTCGACGACGCCAGCCTGACGCAAAGCGGCACGATTGCCGGCACGCCGATGTACATGGCCCCCGAGCAGGCTCTTGGCAAGAAACTCGACCAGCGGGCCGACCTGTTCAGCTTCGGCAGCGTGCTCTACCAGATGGTGAGCGGCCGGCCGCCGTTTCGCGCTCCGTCCGCGCTGGCCGTCCTCAAGCGCGTCACTGAAGAATCGCCGCGCCCCATTTCGGAGATCATTCCCGAAGCGCCGCAGTGGCTGTGCGACATCATCGCCAAGTTGCACGCGAAGAACCCGGATGAGCGCTATCAGTCGGCGCGGGAAGTGGCCGACGTGCTCGCCGACTGCGAGGCCCAACTGAAGGCCAACGCCAAGCTGCAGGATTTTTCCCGCATCCCTCAGAAGCTGTTTTCAAATGGCGAGAAGTTGAGACATACGCTACGACTCCGCGGTTGACCTGCCACAGTCAAAACCGGCGGAGCCGTAGCGATGTCA
>JAWXBB010000079.1:0-3166 GCA_034439795.1 Planctomycetaceae bacterium
GGAGTCATCGGCGCCGCCGCGACCGCTTGGAAGAAGTATTCCCTTCCCTGATTTGTGACTGGACTTGGAGAGTCTGACTCTCGAGTCCGAACCACTCACGGCACGCGCCCGACCGTTACCGACCGACCATCCCATCAGACGCCCTTGGTCGTGCGCTGCCACCCCTCATGCTTCTGGTCAGCTTAGATGGCTCCGTGATTCATGGCTTTTGTTCCAGAAGTTCACTCGCGGAGAAAGGCTGAATGCAATGGCGTCGTTGGAATCCGGACTGGTGGGAAGCCAGCGGGTGAGTTTCATCTATCGTCTTCTATTTGCCCGCCGGAGGCGCGGTGCTCATGAGATACGAGACCAGGTCCAAGGCCTGCGCTTCGGTCAACGGATCGAGCAATCCTTCCGGCATCAATGACAGCGAGGCGGTGTCTTGCTGCTCAATGTCCGAGAGACCGACGGTGGCGGTTTCGCCGATCATCTGAATCACCACGGCTTGGTTGTTCCGGCTGCGAATGACGCCGCTCAACGAGCGCCCGTCCTTGAGCGTCAGTGTCGTCTGGCGGAAATCCGCGGCCACGATCGCACTCGGGAACAGGATGTTCTCCAGGAGGTAATCCAAATTCTGCCGTCCGGAGCCGGTGAGGTCGGGGCCGATGCTGCCGCCCGCGCCATAAAGCGTATGGCACGCTCCGCAGGACTGCAGGTAGAGCCTCTGGCCCTCGGTGGGACTGGCCCGCTTCAAGGCCTCGGGGTTCAGCTTCTTCCGCCAACCCTGCATCGCGGCCTGTTTCGCGGCGTCATCCGTGTCCTGAATTGCCCCCCACGTCTCGGTGAGCCGCTGCGTCAGCGCGTCATTGCGGAGATTGCGGATCTGCCGCGCCTGGGCAACGCCGAGCTCGGTCCGCCGAAATGTTCCGGCGGCGATGGCATCCAGCATCTTCATGGTCCATGCGGGACGGGAGAGCAGCGCGTTCAGCACTGGCGGCTTCTCGGCGCCGTCGAGTCTCGGCCATTCGGCGAGAAGACGGTCGGCAATCGCGGCGTCGTCGAACAACGCCAACCCGCTTGCAGCGACGGCGGACAAGTCGCGCACGGCCAGCAACTGCTCGCAGACGGCGCGCAAGCCATCGGCGCGGGCGTCGATGAGGCTCTGCAACCCCGCGCGGCGACCCGGCAGATCGGCGTCCTTGTTCAACGCCATCTCCTTGATCTGATCCAGGGCCCGTCGATGGCCGAACAACGCGCTCAACTCACGAATGCGATTCCTCAACGACTCATCCGCTCCTTCGGCGAGTTGGGATTCCACCGCGCTCCAGGAGGCGGGCTTCGTGACCCTGCGCCGGCCGGCGAAGCCTTCCGCGAGTCCATTGAGGACCGCCTGTCGGGATGGAACGGACGCAATCCCGGCGATGGCCCTGAGCAGGGCATCGACGCGTTGCGGCGCCGCATCCATGTCCTCCGCGAGTCGGCGGGCAGCGAGCCGCTGGACGCGTGGAAGGCGCGCGCCGGCGATCAGTTCGACGAAACGCGGATCCTTCGCAGCCAGAGGCTCGATCCCGTACCAAAGCATCAGGGGTTGATTGTGGTCGTCGGCGTCCTCAGCGTGCGCCAGCAAGGCTTGGGCGAGTGCCGGTCGCTGCGCCAATGGCAGCTTTTGGAGCAAGGAGGCGAGTGTCACGCGAACCATCCCGGACTTCTCGGAAGTGGCGAGACGCAGAAGCTCGCCTTCGACGAAACGCTGGAAGCGTTCCCCTGCCGCCGGGCTGGCGTGGGACGCGTCCTCCATCAGGCGAATGGCCCAGGCCCGCTCCGATTCCGAGCCGTTCAGCTTCGAGCGCAGCAGAACGTCGTCCACACCACCGGAAACCTGGAGAGCCCAGAGCGCCCGCAGCCGGGTGACTTCGCTGGCGTCCGCCATCGCCATTTTGTCCACCGCGGCCCGTGCAGCAATCAACGGGGACCCGCGACGGGACCGATCGGCGAGCACCCGCCTTGCCTGTCGCGCCATCCAGTCGTTGGCGTCCCCCTGAAGCTTCGCCAACTCAGCTTCACCCAGCGTCGTCAGGTCGGTGGGGGTTCCCCTCTTCGCGTCGCCGCAGGTCAGCTTATAGATGCGACCACTGGTGCGATGGATGCCGTCGTGGTCGTGACATTCGCCCGCGTCGCTCCAGTCGCTGATGAACACACCTCCATCCGGCGCGGCGACCAGATCAATGCCGCGAAACCACGGATCAGCGAAGAAGAAGGCGTCGGGATTGTGCCGTCCCACGAAGCCGCTGCCCTGCCGGTCGAGTTGTTCGACGTTCAAGCGACGGCCGTGGAAATTGATGGTCAGAATTTTGTTGTTCCAGACTTCCGGCCATTGCCCGCCCTGGTAGATCAACAGACCCGTGTGCGCGTGGCCCCCACCGGCCGCGCTGGTGACATCGGTCACGCCCTTGCGCACGTCGGTCCAGTTTTCACCCGTCGCCCAGTGGACGTGATCCGCCGTCTGTTCGATCGGCTCGTAGATGTGGGCGGTGGGATCCTCGCCATACATCCGCCGGTAGTGCGCACCGGGAATGACGTGCCAGAGATGGCCGATGACGGTGTTGATGAAGAACAGTTCACCGCGCGCATCCCAGTCCATGCCCCACGGATTGGTCGTGCCCTGGGCGACGACCTCGGTGACGTGCCGGGTTGGATGATAACGCCAGATGCCGACGTTCATCGCGGTGCGCTTCTCCGCCGGCGTGCCGGGGGGTCCGATGCGCGACGTGCTCTGGATCCCATGCCGACCGTAGAGCCATCCGTCCGGTCCCCAGCGCAACCCATTCGCCACCGTGTGACGACCCGAGACATACTCGAAGCCATCGAGGACGATCTGCGGCGGACTGTCGGCAATCCCGTCGCCGTTCTCGTCCGGGATGAAGTAGAGGTTCGGCAAGGCGAGAGCCCAGACGCCGCCGAGGCCAACCTCCACGCTCGTCAACCGCTGCGCGGCGTCCCAGAACACGGTACGTTGGTCGAAGCGCCCGTCGTTGTCGGTGTCCTCGAAGACGACGATCCGATCGCGCAGATCCTTGTGATAACCCACCTTTGATTCCGAGTAGCTGTAATTCTCCGCCACCCAAAGGCGCCCGTGCGCATCAGTGGCCATGCCGATCGGTTGCTGGACGTCGGGTTCGGCAGCGAA
>JAWXBB010000080.1:0-8532 GCA_034439795.1 Planctomycetaceae bacterium
CCGGAGACCACCGAGACCCTGATTTACATCCGCATGATTCACCTGATGTCCCGGCGGATCGCACAGCACCGTTTATCCATTTGAAAACAGGTTCTCAGCGGTCAGGCGGTGATCGGTACGGAACGATGTCGCGCTCCCGGACTCCGCCAGATGATGCCGTCGAAAGCGTAATGCACGAACGCCACGACCACGTTGGCGAATAACCAGACTTCGAGCATGTTTCGCTCCAGCATCCAGCCCGCCGCCCCCTGGATGAGCGCGAACAGGGCGATGGCAGCGCCCCAGCGCGGGGCCAGCCGGTGCAACAGGCCGCGGTCGCCGCCCGCCGAGCCGTGATGCCGATGAGCGGTCCAGCCGACGAGCGTCAAATATTCGATGGCATGGAACAGCGCCGAGGCCGTGGCCAGCGTCAGCACCAGCCGCGGCTGCCGAAGATGCACTGCCGCCAGCAATCCCAGATACAACGTGGACACGCTGACGAGATACAGGAGCGCTCCCGACCGGAACGTCCGGCCGGTCACCAGCTCGCGGAACAACAACCCCAGCGGCACCGCGCTGACGGCCCAGTCGATGGTTTGCAGACTCGCATCGAGGCTCGATTGCGACCACGTCCCCCCGGCCACCCGAACGATGACGTACAACAAGAATCCACGCATCGTCCACTTCTCGAACGCATCGATGCGGCTCGGCGGCGCAGCCTGCCGGCGGCGATAAATCCGATAGACGCCGTGGTGCTGAGCGGCGAAGTGCCAGGCGTTCCAGACATAATCCATCGCCAGCAGGCAGGTGATGTCGCCCGTCGTCCACCGGACTGCGCCACAGGCCGCGAGGAGCGACAGGCCCACCGACAGCAACAACGACCGGCGATCGCGCAACCGCTCTCCGTCCAGCACGACGAACAGCAGCGTGATCCACCGATGCGGCGTGGTTATGAAATACAACTGCCAGAAGTGGACTGCGTCGTGACCGTCGAACCGCGGTCCCTGCGGCACCAACAGGACGAGCGGCCACAGCACGTTCGCGACGAACAGCGCGTCGACGACCGGCCCGACGAGCCACGGGGTCGGTGCGGCCGCCGCAGAGGAACTTCGCGAGGCGGCCTCGGCCGTGGTCATCTCCGTGTTCATGCGCCGCGCTGGACGCCGGCGTTTTCGAGCTCGATCGTCAAATCGTTCGGCTTGGCCTCGATGGTCACTGTGGCTGGCGAGTTCACACCGTCGGCATAGATCATCGGAATCCGATCGGCCTTGTCCACTTCGGCGATCGGTTCCTTCGGCTTGACGGTCGTAGTGCCATCGGAATCGCCCGTGTTCTCCGGCTCCTGGTAGACCGATTGCGTCACGATCACGCGGAACGTGCCGGGCATGGAGCCGTCCCCCTCGCGGTAGGTGGTCATGACGAAGCTGCCGTCTTCCAGAATGGTGCCCCCCGCCGCCTTGCCTTTCTGGCTGGTCGTGGGAATGAACGCGATGGAACCGCCGCCGAGCATCGGCTTGCCGTTGAACATCACGGTCCCCTTGACGGGATAGACCGTGACGTTGTCGCTTTTGCCACAGCCGATCGCGGAGGTCACCAGGACGGCGGCGAGGAGAGTGAAACAGTTCGTGGTGTTCATGGGTCGCAGAGGAGTCCACAAGGGAAGATCGTGTCGCAGATTCCATCAAACGGCCCCGCTCGAATGTGCGAGCGGGGCCGGTTCACGTTCAATGCTGCGCGACTAGAAGTCGCCGAGGACTTCAGCGCCGCCCCGCGAGCCGAGGTTTTGCCACAGCGTGAGGTCGATGTTGTCCGAGAAGAACCGCACGGCCCCATCGCCCAGACAAGCGTGAACGCCGCCCGTGTGGTAGCTGCGCGCGGCTGCGGCGAGCTCGATATACGGCGTACCGACTTGCACGCACGGCATCCCTTCCTGCGGGAAGTTGCGGCAACCCCAGACGCCGTCCGGGACGGCGGAGTTGGGTCCGGCCCGGGTGCTGAAGATGTTGGCCCCCATCACGCCGTAGGACCACGTGCCGCGGGTGTCTTGCAGCGAGGGCCCGGTGGCGCTGACGAGCCGGTATTTGAGTTCGCTGAAGGCCAGGGTCGATGACGTGCCGTCGGTCACGTCCCCCATGCGAATCTTGCTGTTGATGCCGAACAGTCCGCCCGTCGCCGGGCTGCCGGTGTAGGTGCGGCCATAGCCACCCTTGCCGAAGCTCGCGCAGTAGTTGCCCCGCGCGAGGTGCTCCATGTTGGTTCCGTTGGCGAGCTTTTCGTCATTCCCCGGATGAGTGGGGCAGTTCATGGCGGGGAAGGTTTCGCCGCCGACCGTGATCCCCTGAGACGTGTACGTGGCATTGCCGAACCAGTCGACCACTTCCGGCCGCTCGGCCACGATCTTGGAAAAAGCGGTGTACTGCGGGTTTTGATCGAGGTACGGCAGCAGGAAGCAGATCCACGGACCGCCAATGCCGGCGGCACCGCCACCGTTCTGACCATTCGGGTTTTCACCAATCGGATTCACGGTTCCCGGAGGAAACGTGTTGAAGTTGTCGTGGTAGTTGTGCAGCGCCAGCCCCAACTGCTTGAGGCGGTTGCGGCACTCCGTGCGCCGGGCCGCCTCACGGGCCTGCTGCACCGCGGGCAGCAGCAAGGCGATGAGAATGGCGATGATCGCGATCACCACCAACAGCTCGATCAGAGTGAATGCACATCGACGGAATCGCATGACTGCTCCTGTCTAACGAGAACGAGAACGAGAAGGACGTATGCGGCGACAGTCTGAAGCCTCTGTGTGAATGAATGACGAGGAGTTGGTGTGTTTTCACCAAGGCTCAGCAACTGCAAACCGGCCGCCAGGACAGTGGCCGGATAACGCCAAGTCGAGCGCAAGTGACAGGAGCGCGCTGTCGGTCAGGGTGATCCGGCCCCTCCATGACAGAACGGCACAGGTTGACTCTGAAAACGGATTCGCAGAACCTGACGCACAAAAATCTACTGAACGCAAGCCTGAATATCAATACGCTCCGATGGGTTGGGCCTGAATCTTCCCAATATTGGCCCGGAGATTTTGACGCCTGCAAAGCCGGGGCAGGGGAGTGGCATAACCGTCGCAACCCGCACATCCGGCAACCGGGGAGGTGCGGTTCGACGGGTTGCATCGCTTCCGACGGTTGGCGCGGAAGTTCCCGATTTGCCTTGCCGATCACGAACTGGACCGTTCAGGGACGGACGGTCTGATTTTGGTTGTCAGCGGCGCAAACCCCGGCCTACGATGGTGTTTTCGGTGAGTGAGTGGCTTGGGTGGACTTTGCGGGGGCGTCGATGGCCTTCGCTGCCGAAGGGAGTACGCGGCATGCCGCGCTCGATCGGTTGGTGGCTGATGCTGTGGGCCGGGCTGTGCCTGCTGCCTGGAACTGGTGCATTTGGGCAGGAGGGGGACGCCCCCGCGCTGTTGCCGGCTGCGCCGGAACCGTCGCCGCTGCTCACGGAGCCGAAGACGCCGGAGCAGATGTTCGATGCTGTCGTGACGCTCATCGATCTCGGCCGCTTCGATCTCGCCAAGACGTATCTCGAACAGTTCGTGCAAGCCGATCCATCGGATGAAGTGCTGCTCGCGATGCGCGACAGGCACGGCACGGGCACGTTCCTCAAACTGGCCCGCATCCGCGACCTGCAGGCCACCGCGCAACCGCTCTTGCAGCGGCTCAACGCCCTGTCGCGAGCGCAGGCGGACGACCCCGGCTACGTGGACGGGCTGATCGCCAGGTTGTTCGGCTCGCCGACCGACCGAGAACTCGCGACGCAGGAGCTCCGCAACGCCGGATCGCGCGCCGTTCCGCAACTGCTGCGCAAGATCGCCGCCGCGGGATCGACCAACGAGCGGGACATTCTGATTCTGGTGCTCAGCCGGATGGGACAACCGGTCGCGCCAGTGCTGATTGCGGCCCTCGACGCCCCCAGCGAAGCGATCCGGCTGGCAAGCATTCAGACGTTGCAGCGGCTGGAACACCGGGCCGCTGTGCCGTCGCTGTGGCCGCTCGCGTATGCGACCGACGTCGAAGCCGGGACGCAACTGGCGGCGAAGCAGGCCATCGCGCAGATCCGCTACGGCAATGCCGACCGGTTGGAGCGGCTGTCGGCGGTGCTCGCCGTGGACGATCTGACGAAACGAGCGCGACAGTTGTTGACCGGCCAGGACACGCTCGCCGTGGATGGCGCGGACGCCGTCGAGCTTTGGACATGGAGCAATGCCGATAATACCGTGGTCGGCGAGGTGCTGCCGACGGAGGCCGCGAACCTGCGGATGGCCGCCCGCCACGCGCGGGATGCGCTGACGCTGTCGCCGGAGCGGAGCGAATACCAGCGGTTGTATCTGATGACGCTGCTCGCCGGGGAAGTGCAGGGGGCCGGCTGGGCCACGCTCGATCCCGCTCAAAACGCGGTGTTGTCGTCGTCGATGGCGATGGGGGTCGATCCGTTGCTCGCGGCCTTGCGGGAAGCGATGACGCTCGGTCGCACCGATGCGGCGTGGGGCGCAATCCAGGCCTTGAGCGGACTAGCCAGTCCCGACGTGCTGCACAGCCGGTCGGGCCGGGTGTCGCCGCTGGTGTCGGCGCTCAACTATCCCGACCCGCGCGTGCAGTTCGGAGCCGCCATGACCATCCTGCGAAGCGAGCCGACGCGGGCGTTCCCGAACGCCAGCCGCGTGGTCGATGTGCTGCGACGGGCGTTGACCGATCCGGGGCAGGCCCGGGCGGTCGTCATCGACGCCGACGTCGATCGCGCGACGACGGTCAGCGGCTATCTCGCCGAAGAAGGGTTCGACGCACTCGTGGCCACGACCGGCAAAGCGGGCTTCGCCAAAGCGGCGGACCTTGCGGGAGTGGATCTGATCGTCGTCCATGCGAACTGCATGCAGTGGAACCTCACGCAAACGCTCGCCAATCTCCGCGCTGACGCCCGGACGGAGTTCATTCCGGTTGTGGTCTACGGCCCCGAAGAGACGCGCGATGCGTTAGACCGCCTGGTCGCCCGCACGCCGCGGGCGAGGTTTGCCGCGGAGTCGCCCGGATCGAGCAGCTTCTGGGTGCAGGTGACGCCGTTCCTGAAACAGCATCCGACGCCGCCCGTTTCCGCGGAGCAGCGCGGGGCGTTCCGCTCGCTCGCCGCTTACTGGCTGGCGACCCTGGCGACGTCGTCGCAAGGGAAGCTCTTCAACTTCACGGAAGCGGCTCCGGAGTTGTTGCCGTTGATCGACGACGAACAGCTCGCCGACCATGTGCTGGTGGCGCTGGGATCGGTTCCGAGCGCCGACGTGCAGACGCAGCTCGCCGTAGCAGTGCTCAACGATCGGCTGCCGATGCCGATCCGCATTCGGGCCGCGGAACAGCTCACGACGCACATTCCGCGATTCGGCCTGCTGATGGAGCAGGGGACCGTCAACCGGCTGACGATGACGTGGGAGGCGACGGACAACCCCGCGCTCAAGGCGGCGCTCAGCGGCCTGGTCGGCACGCTCAAGCCGAACGACGGCCTGGTCGGGGAACGCCTGCTGCGGCTGTCGCAAACGCCGAAAGCCAAGACGCCGTAATCTTCCCGGTGAATCGAGTCCGAAACACACGGGGTGCCATGCTTGCAGCTTTGGGCAAGCATGTGTCATTACGCCGTTTGACCCGACGGCATGCTTGCCCAAAGCTGCAAGCATGGCACCCAGCGGCCCGATTTCGACGAACATTTTCGGTGGGCCGCCGGTTTGTTGATGAGTGTTCCCGCGACTGCTGCGCGCCCAGACGACCTGTTCCCCCGAACACGCTTATCGACAGCCCACGGCTCATCGGCTACGCTGGACGGAACTTCCCGCGGCGGGGTCCGCCTTCCGGCGCCCGCTGCCCGCCTGCCTCCTGGAATTGAATCGCCATGCGTTGCTCATCCGCACGGTTGGGACTGTGTCTCGCGGTCGTCCTCGGACTGGCGGGCACGTTCGTCTGGGCTGCTCCGCTCACGCCGCCGCTGAAGAAGGAGCTGGCGGACATCACCAGCGACGTCGGCAAGGTCCGCTCGCTCATCACCCGCAAGAAAACGGATGAGGCCCAGCAGGCGCTCGACGACGCCGAGGCCCGGCTGAAGACGCTCATTACCGATGCGCAGTTGATGGACGACGACCGGCAACTGATCGCCGTCCGCAAGCAGATCGAGATTCAGAAGGGGTTGCTCGCGAAGGCAACGGGAGGGAAGGGAGGCCCCGCGGCCCCGGCCATCAGTTTCGCCAAAGATGTCGCCCCGATCCTCGCCAACAAGTGCGGCAACTGTCACGACGCCAATCGGGCCTCGGGCGGCTTGCGACTGGAATCGTATGCAACATTGGAAGCCGGCGGACGCAACGGCCCGGTGCTCGTCCCCGGCAATCCGGGCGGCAGTTTGATTGTGCAGCGGATCACGGCCCCAAATCCGATGGCGCGGATGCCCCGCAATGCGGAAGCGCTGTCGCAGGAGGAAGTCCGCGCCATCGCCGCGTGGATCGCCGCCGGCGCGCCGTTCGACGGGACCGAGAAGACCGTCTCGCTGGCGCTGTTGACGGTGAACCCGGACCTCGCCAAAGAGAAGGTGGTCATCGCCAAAGCCACCGGCAACGAAAAGGTGTCGTTCGTGCGCGACATCGCTCCGACGTTCGTCAACACCTGCGGCGGCTGTCACAACGACAACCAGCGCCGCGGCGGGCTGTCGCTCGCCACGTTCGAGAAGGCGATGGCCGGCGGCGGCAGCGGCCGCGTTATCGTCGCCGGCAAGCCCGATGAAAGCCGCCTGTGGCGGCTGGTCAACGCCGACGACACGCCCGTCATGCCGCAGGGGAACATGACCGGCATCACACGCAAGTTCCATTCCGACCTGCGGACGTGGATCACCGAGGGAGCCAAGTTCGACGGCAACGACGCCAAGCGGCCGCTGCGCGACCTCATTCCGTCGCCGGCCGATCTCATCGCCGAGAAGCTCGCGAAGCTGTCGCCAGAGCAGTGGGTCGAAAAACGCCGCACCGATTCCAAGGAACTCTGGCGACGGACGTTCCCGCAGGGGGGGGAACCGTCGATCGCCGAGACCGAGGACTTTATGGTCATGGGCGATGTGTCGCAACGACGGTTGGAGCAGGTCGGCGGTTTCGCACAGGAGCACGCGGCCGCGCTGCGGACGATGTTCAACGTCAAGGACACCCCGCTGTTCAAGGGGAAGCTGGCGGTCTTCGTGTTCAAGGACCGCTTCGGCTACGAAGAGTTCAACAGCAGCATCCATCGCCGTCAGGTGCCCCGCGAAGTGCTGGGACACAGCGACGTGACGACTGCCCAAGACCAGGCGTTCGCCGCGGTCGAGGACATCGGCGATGAAACGTCGACAACGTCCCCCGGCCTACAACTCAACGTCATCGAACACGTCACCGGCGCGTTCCTCAAACGGGACGGCAGCAATCTGCCCGACTGGCTGACCAGAGGCACCGGCCTCGCCATCGCCGCCGGCAAGTCCGGCGCGGGGAACCCGTACTTCGGCGAACTCCGCGGCGCGGCAGGCGAGGCGCTGCGGAAGTCGAACATCAACAACCCGGCCGATGTGTTCAACGACGGCCAGTTCTCGCCGGCCGACGTCGGGCCGATCGGCTACGTGCTGGTCGAATTCCTGCTGAAGCAGGGCGGGGCCGGGCCGTTCGGTCAACTCGTCCGCCGCTTCCAGGCCGGCGATAACGCCCAGGACGCGATCCGCACGGCGTACCGCACCGACGCGCGGCAACTCGCGACCGCCTTCGCCGCCAGCGCCGGCTCCGCCGGCCCGGCGCGTCCGAAAAAGAAGAACTGATGGTCCCCTCCGGTCCCCTCGCCCCCGTCTTCGGGGGAGAGGGTTAGGGTGAGGGGGCCGAGCGCTTCGCAGTGCGCTCGATGTATTCCGTCGCTCGCGCTCCGGGCTGTGATGCCGCGCAATCCCCCGCCCTGCGCGATATTCTGGTCGCATGCCCGACGTCGTCATCATCGGCGGTGGAGTGATTGGCCTGTCCGCAGCCTTCGAGCTAGCAGAGAGCGGACTCACCGTGCGCGTCCTCGAACAGGGAACGCCGGGGCGGGAAGCGTCGTGGGCCGGCGCGGGGATGTTGCCCCCCGGCAATCCCGACCGTGCGACGAAGCCGGAGCCGCTGCTGCGCGGACACAGTCATCGTCTGTGGCCCGAGTGGGCCGCGCGATTGACGGAGCGTTCAGGGATCGCGACGGAGTTCGCCCGCTGCGGCGGCGTGGAAGTCCGCGTCGGCTCGTCGCCGAATGCGCTCGATGAGGAAATCGCAACGTGGCAGCGCGAAGGAGTCGAGGTCCAACCGCTGCCGCTGCCCATGCTGCGAGATCGGTATCCGCAGCTCAGCACTGAAATCACTGCCGCGTACTCGCTGCCCGAGTGTGGTCAGGTCCGCAATCCGCGGTTGCTCAAGGCGCTCATCGCGGCGTGCGTCGCGCGCGGCGTCACGGTTTCGAGCGGGCAGCCCGTCACCGGCTTTGAGCGGGCCGGGGAGCGCGTGATCGC
>JAWXBB010000081.1:0-6542 GCA_034439795.1 Planctomycetaceae bacterium
CAAGTATTATCACGGCCTCGGCGTCGGCGACGTCAACCGCGACGGCCGCAACGACGTCGTCATCGTCCACGGCTGGTGGGAAGCGCCCGCCAAACTCGACGGCGGCCAGTGGGCCTTCCATCCGTTGCCGCTGAGCAAAAACAACGAAGGCAACCCGCTGCCGGCGAGCAACATTCACGTCATCGACCTCGATCTCGACGGCGACAGCGACCTGCTCACCAGTTCGGCGCACGCCTACGGCATCTGGTGGTTCGAGAACCCCGGTCCAGGTTCCGACGGCGCGTTCCAGTACCACCTGATCGACGAGTCCTTTTCACAGACCCACGCCTCGGGGTTGGTGGATCTGAACAACGACGGCGTGCCGCACCTCGTCACCGGCAAGCGGTACTTCGCTCACATGGGTCCGGACCCCGGCGAGTTCGATCCGGTGGTGATGCACACGTTCGAGATTCGCCGCAGCCCCGGTCAGCCGCCGACGTTCGTGAAGCACGAGCTGGTCGCCGGTCGAGACACCGGCGTGGGGACGCAATTCCAGATCGGCGACTTCAACCGCGACGGCCGGCTGGACGTCGTGCTGTCGAACAAGAAGGGCGTCAACGTCCTGACGCAGGAATGACGACAGAGCCAGTGTCCCGGACGCTTGAAGCGTCCGGGACACTTCATGGTGCGGCCCGTCGATAAATCGCCGCCAGTTGCACGCCGCTGCGGGCGACTTCGGCCACGACTTCGTAACCCTCCGGCTGGCCGCGCCAGCCTGGCGGCAGGTCGGCAAAGCGACGGAACAGCAGCACGTATTCCGGGGGTAAGGCGGCCTCGGGATCGAGCGGCACGAGTTGAATGCCGTGCCGTCGCAGAATCGGCGATTGCCGCACGAGTTCCGCCGTCTGAAACTGATGCAGCACGGGCGTCATCGCCACGGTCGCACCCTGCGGCACGTTCTCGACGAGTCGTTCCAGCAACGGGCGGGTGATCGCATCGCCCCAATAATTCATCTCCTGCCGGACCTGGCTCGCGCGGGAAATGCCTCCCGCGGCGCCGCTGTAGTAACTGAGATAGTATGGGCCGTAACCGCCCAGCATCATCACCTGGGCGACGGTCATCAACAGGAGCGCCGCTTGGACAACGGGCTTGAGCGGCGGCTTCCATTTCGCGAACTTGCGGACCACGTGATCGGCCCCGCGGCCGAAGAAGATCATCCAGACCACCAACCCCGGCAGCCACAACCGCTCGCAATCGTAGATCGGCACGCCGGGCAGACTGAACACCACGAGCGGCCAGATCGACATCGCGCCCAGCAGAAACTCTCCCGGCGTCCAGCGGTTGGCGATCGGCTTTAAGTCCGGATCGCCGCTGTTGGCCGCCGGCGACGTCAGCCACCCCAGCCAGGCGAGCACGTGGACTTTGATGGGCACCGTCGCCAGCCAGAAGACCAGCGCATAGATTCGCGGCACGTCGCGATCGGTGTACTGGTGCCCCCACAGCCAGACCGACAGCGTCGCCCGGTTCGCCGCGCCGCCGATGTATTGCCGCAGGTGCCCCACCGGATCGAGCCACAGCCACGGCCAGCCGACGAAGAACACCACGAACCCGGTCAGCCCCCACACGACCAGCGGGAGCAGCGCCTGACGACGCCATCGCACCAGTGCCCAGATCACGATCGGCAGCGGGATCAGCACCGCCTGGATTTTCGTCAGCAGCGCGAGCCCAAAGACGGCACCGGTCCACGCCGCCGTTTGCCATGTCGGCGGTTTCGCGCGGTCCCATGCCACCGCGACGGCGATCACACTTGCCGACCACGTGAGATTGGTCATCGTCTCCAGCGCCGCCAGATGCGCATGACCGAACACCCGCGGCAGCAGCAGAAAGCCCAGCGACGTCATCAGCCCCGACCAGCTGCCGTACCACATCGCCGAGCAACTGCCGACCAGCAGAATCGTCAACGCAAACGCCGTCGCAGAGCCGGACCGCGCACAGGCCGTCACGAACGGGCCGTCCGGATTGTCCGGCGGAAACAGCCACCACCACAGATGATGATGCACGCCCAGCCACAACCGGCCCAGCGGCGGATGGTCGGGCAGATGCAGCGGCGGCGAGAACACGTCGCGAATCACCGCCGGTTCGAGCAGACCAACGCCGTAGGTCCGCACGGCCTCGACCATCACCACGCCCTGCTGCACGTTGAACGTCTCGTCGATGGTCAATCCCGGACCGGGCGGCAGGTCGGGATAACTGCCGGCGGGATCGAGATGGCAGACGATCCACAGCCAACTGCCGAGCGCGACGACGACCGGTCCCAGGTACGGACGCCAAGGGACGAAGCGGGACGACAACGCAGACACAGCAGCCTCAGATCGAATGCCTGCGACGATCGAACCAGATCCCAGGCGGTGGTCTCGTTGAGAATACCCGGCCGGCGGGGACGACTACAACGTGAGCGGTTCCGTCGCTTCTGTAGGGTGCAGTCGAGGCTTTGCGAGGCTCACCCTCTTCGTTGGAGTCCAGCCTTTAGGCTGCTCTTCGGACGTCGCGCGACCATCGAAGACAGCCTAAAGGCTGGACTCCAACGGGGTGAGCCTCGAAGACTCGACTGCACCCTGCAAAACTCACGCGGCAAGCGTCCGCCACAATTCCACCGGTGGCCGCGCGGCGACGGGCATCGGCCGCAGATTCGGTTGCCACGCCGCGGCCGGCGCCGCGCCCGCTTCTGCACCGGCGGGCTCAGCGCCGGCGGGTTCCATGCCGGGGGCGGCCGGATCGCCGCCGGGCATCTCCTGAATCGGCTCGACCTGACCGGGTTGAGCACCGTCGCCTCCCAGGAATGGCAATCCCAGCCCGCCGAGCGTGAGCGCCCCGGCGACCACCATCACGATGCTCATGATGAGGAAGACGAAACCGAACACCGACACCATGCAACCGCCGCGGCCTTCCTCCCAGTGCGTGGACACAAATACGGCATCGGCGGGGGCGCCGAAGAACCAACTGGCGAGGCCCCAGCCGACGTTCTCCTTGAAGGCTTCCGACATGATCATCAGGTGGCCGATGCCGACGACGAGCAAGGGACCGTAGAACAGGCCGATCAGCAGTCCGCCGAGCATCGAGCCGCCCTGCGACATCGACCCCCAGATCATGCCGCCCACGGCGCAGATGACCACGCACACGACGGTCAGGATCGCCGATTCGACCAGCACCGCCTGCATCGTCTTCGGGGGCTTGTCCTCGTCCTCGTCCGGACGGGCTCGGGCGACGTACTTGTACTCCTTCGCCAGCGCCTGCAGATCCAGTTGCTCCCGGAAGTAGTAGATGAACTGCCCGTTCAACCGGGAGGCGTACACCGCCGGGTAGCCGAGGAACAGGCACGCCACCACCCAGAGGCCGAACGGCAGAATGAGCGGCATGTAGCTGATTTTGTGAAACTCCCGCGTCGCGACGGGATCGGGTTCGGCCGCCGCGGCATCCTTGTTCTTGGGGGCGTTCTCCGCGGCGGTCCGCGCGCGACGTGTCGCCCCGTCTTCGTCCATCTGTCGAACGATGGTGGCGAGATCGTTGCCCGACACGATGCCGATCACCGCCAGGCAACCGATCACCGGCAGGTGCGTGAGCAGCGTCAGCGTCATCCACAACAGCGTGGGCTTCAGCGTTCTGATCCAGGCCGGAAACACTTTCCAGACCATCCAACCGGGGGCCTGGATGGGCATGACCATGTGTCCGAGGACGATGGGCAGCATCGCCAGCACCGGCAGGTAACCGACGCCCACGCAGATCCAGAAGACGAAGTCGGGCATCCCGCCGAATTTCGTCAGGGCGTAGCCGATCAAAGCCGGAATCGCCAGCACCGGCGTGGCGAACACCAGGTGCCAGACGACCCATTTGATCCCCAGCGCACTGCAGAGAAAGAAGTCGAAATTGACCCGTTTCAACTTCTCCTTCTTGGTCAGCGTGGCAACGATGATCGTCTCGTCCAGGAACCACAGCCAGCCCGGAATCATCATCCCCGCGACCACCGTGACGAGGCCCATAAACAACTTCGGCGGCCACATGGCGATGTAAAGAAACATGAACCCGCACATGAACGTGATCAGCGACGCGATCAGCACGTAGCCCACCGTCCGCCACACCATGCCCTGGTTCTTGAAGACGAACCTCCAGTTCGACTTCCACAGGCTCTGATAGAACTTGTCGGGGTCCGGCCCCTTGAGCCGCCGTTTGCGGGCCTTCTCGCCGAGTCCCCCCTCGGCGGTGTCGAAGCCGCACTTGGGGCATTCGGTCTCCTCTTCGTCCTGATGGATCATGTCGCAGCCGCATTTGGGACAAATGCGGGCTTCGTTGTCTTCCGCGTTGCGCAGATCGAGCGACGCCAGGCCCGATTCGTCGTGGGCGGGCTTCACGGCCTTCTTGGCCGGTTTGGCCGCACCGCCGCCGGCGGGGATGGGCACGCGCGTCTCGCAGCTCGGGCACTTGATCGCCTTGCCGCGGGCCTCATCGGGCGCGGTCAAAACCTTCTGACAACCGGGACAGCGAACTTTAACGGCCATGTGCGGCGCTTCCATCGACCCGTGACGATCCGACAGGATGAGCCGATAATCTATTCGCTGGCCAGACCATTTGCACGCGGAGACCGCCCTCGACCGGCCGGATCGCGCCGGTTTGTGTCGACCGTGCGGGGAAGGATATGACAACGATTCCGGAAAAGAAGCGCGAAACCGCAAGCGACGTTACCCTCCCGCGCGGAGCGCACGCTTGCGGTTTCGCGCTTCGGATCAGAATTCCCCCAGCATCTGCCCGTCGTTGCGGCTGGCGAGATTCTGATACGTGCTGCCCGGCTGGTTGATCGGTCCGGTGGCGATGTTCTCGCTGAGGAACCGGACCGAACCGTCGCCCAGTAGGAAATGCGCGCCGCCGACGTGGCGGCTGCCGTACGAGCGGTAGATGGACGAATTCCCCAGCGTGGGGGGTGACGTCGACGACACATTGATGCGGTCCGGCTGGCTGCAATAGCCCAGCGTGGTGGCGAACCCCTGCCAGTTCACCGCCGGGCCTTCATCGTCATTCGCGCCCGCCCAGGCGCCGTCGCCGCCGAAATACAGTCCGCTTGCCGAGTACGGGGACGCCCGTTCGCCGAGCAGGAACGTGTTGCTCAGTCCGTCGGTGAAATCGCGCATCCGCATCGACGCGCTCTCGGTGAACGCACCGTTGGAGACCATCAGCCCGCCGACGTTCTGCCAGAATGAGCCGATCACCCCGAGATAATTGCTGCGGGCATAAGTGAACGTGTTGTATCGCAGGCTGCCGTTCAATCCGCCCGCGGGAATGATCAGCAGCCCGTTGCCGCCGGAATCGGACGGACAACGGTGAATCGCGATCGACGCCTGCACCAGGGGATTCTGCGGGTTGAACGAATGCAGCACCGCACTGAACCCGGTCGCCGGCAGGTTGACGTTCGGGCTCAGCCCGTTCGGCGACGCCGCCAGTTGATGATACAGCGGGGCCTGATCGAGCATCGGCAGCGTGAACGTCCCCCAGCCCCAGCACGTGCCGTCGGCGGTCCCCGGCCAGCCGCACATCCCCATCGGAAAGGCGTTCGCCGTGTCGTGATAGTTGTGCAGCGCGAGGCCGAACTGCTTCAGATTATTCCGGCACTGCGTCCGCCGGGCGGCCTCGCGGGCCTGCTGCACGGCCGGCAACAACAGCGCGATCAGAATCGCAATGATCGCGATCACCACCAGCAACTCGATCAGCGTAAACGCACGGCGCAGCATGACGGACCTCCGGGAGCGGACCGGTAGGATAAGAGTGTTTGCTTCTCGGATTATCCTCAAGGCAACCAACTCGCCGCAAGGAACGTAGCCCTCTCGCTCCGCGAGAGGAAAGCCTCTTCCTAGCGTTTCTGTTCGAGGAGGTCCGCGGCCGTTATCCACGTTTGCTGGGGAAAGCCACTCAGGCGGTGTTCCCTAATTGGAAAAGTTACTCACCCCCGTGCCGCGGCCGAAGAAGGGTGGAGAATCGAAGGAAGATGAAGCCCAAGGGAATCGCCTGGTGCTGCTGGCGCGGCTGGCCGAAGACGAATGGACCGGGTTCGCCGCGCGATCGGCAGACATCATGGCGGCGTGTGTGGCGTGGTGCCGGCGGTTCGATCCGGGGAATGTGCCGCGATCCCGGAACCCCAATCGCTTCCTGGGACGATGGCTGCGCGCCGTCCCCCGGCCGGAAGCCGCCGCCCTGTCCGCGGTGCTTGCCGACTTGCCGAACATCACCAGCTTGACCTCTGCAGCACCGCCGTCGCCGACCTCACGCCGGTGTGGGGAATCAAGGGGCTCAAGATTTTCGCGAAATGAGCCGCGGGGTGGCAAACGGAACGGCGTCACGCGGCCCGGTGTGGTGGTCCGGGAACCCGCCGGATGAACATTCTGGGTCCACTCGGAACCGGAAGCGGAGCCACGTCGTCGCCACGGCTCCGTCCGAATTCCCACTGCCCCGGCGATTCCGCAGAAGCTGAAGATTCCAGGAGCCGCGGCGTCAGCTGGCGGAAATGTTCGAGCGGCCGG
>JAWXBB010000082.1:0-5010 GCA_034439795.1 Planctomycetaceae bacterium
GAAGACATCGACGGCGTCGGCGGCACCGCCACTCCGTTCCAAACCGGTGTTCGCGTCTCGCCGAATGGTCTGCTGGCCCGCGTCTCCGCGCAGGACACCACCGGCAAGCTCGCGGGCATCGTCGGACAGGCCCGCAAGGCGGACTTGAACGGCGATCTCGCACAACAGTCCGGCTTGCGGTTCGTGTCGCTCAAGCGCTTGGAACGGGAAGTCGCCGCGCGGCTTTCGCAGGGGCTGCCCATTCCGGAATCGATGGCCCAGTTCGGCGGACTGACGCAGGTGCAGTACGTCGCCCTCGACGCCGCCGAGCACGACATTCTCATCGGCGGCCCCGCGGAAGCCTGGCAGTACAACGCTCAGGGACAACCGGTCGGCGTGACCAGCGGCCGGCCGACATTGCAGCTCGACGACTTCGTCGTCGTCTACCGCACGTTCGCCAAAGGGGAGCCGGACTTCGGCTGCTCGATCAACACCCGCGACGCCGGCGTGAAGGCGTTGCAGGACTTCGCCGCCGCTTCGCTCGCCCGCGGCCCGCTGAACGCCGCCTCGGTCCGCAACTGGGTGAAGCAGTTGCAGACGAAGCTCGGCAAGCAGGATATCGTGGTCTGGGGCGTTCCCGCCGACAGCCGCGTGGCCCGCGTGATTGTCGAGGCCGACTACCGCATGAAGCTCATCGGCATCGACAAACTCGACGCCGGCAAAGCCATCCCCAGCTACTTCGATCTGCTCACAGCCGGCGCTCAGAAGAATCCCCCGCCGATGGAGGCCCTGCGATGGTGGCTGACGATGAAGTACGACGCCGTGCTGCACAGCCCCGACCGGACCGCGTTCGAGGTGCAGGGGGCGTCGGTGCGGTGCCTGTCCGAGAATCAGATGCTCACCGCCGAAGGGAAGCACCTGCCGACCGGGCAATCCGAACCAACCAACCGCCTGTTCGCCGAGAACTTCACAAACCACTACGACGACCTGGCGAAACGCGACCTCGTGTTCGCCGACATGCAGAACGTGTTCGATCTGGCCCTCGTCGCCGCGCTGATCCGACAGGAACGGCTCGCCGACCGCGCCGGTTGGCAGTCGGGCGTGATGGCGGCCAACGGCGGCTACCGCCCGGCTCAGCACGTGGTGCCGAAGGAGATCGACTCCGTCGTCAATCACAAGGTCTACAACGGCCGCGACATCGTCGTCCAGGTCGCCGGCGGCGTGCGGGGCGATCTGCTCGCCGTCGTGAGTGACGCCGCCGTCGCGAAGGAATCGCGCGACGTGGCTCCCGCAGCCGCCCCCAAGCTGCCCGCCGGCCGCTGGTGGTGGGACGCCTCGAAGTAACCGCGATCAAGATCAATCGCACACCGAAGCCCAGGGATTGCTATCCCTGGGCTTCTTTTATTTTGTGATCTTGTCGAACGGCAGATTCAACACCGGGTACTCCCGCCACGGGCCGTAGTCGAAGTGCCACCACTCGAACTCGTAGACGCGGAAGCCCTCGGCCTCCATCGTCCGCCGGAGCAGCTCCCGCAACCAGCGCGACCGCGATGTGCCGGCAGGATAACCGGGATACGCCTTCACAGAGAACTCGTCGTAGCCCGACGGCATCCGCACCGGCTCGCCCGTCTTCAGATCGTACAGCGTGAGGTCGATCGCGCAGCCCCGGTTGTGACGCGACCCCTTGGACGGATCGGCGACGAAGTGCCGGAACGCGTCCGGCGTGGCGTCGTAGAACATCTTCGTGACGAACCACGGCCGGTAAGCGTCGTGAATCAACAGGCCATAGCCCTCCGCGGCGAGCGCGCGATGCGCCCGCAGCATCGCCTCCGCGGCGTCCTTCTGGGCGAACGCGCGGGCTTCGGGATAGAAGACCGTCGAGAGGAAGTTGTTCGTGGTCGCATAGCGGATGTCCAACTTCAGCGCCGCATCGAGCGGCATCAGATCGACCAGTTGCGACGGCCGCAAATCGGGCGACTGCACCGGCGGCTGAGCCGTCATCGCGATTTTGCGCAATTCGTCCACCGGCCGCTGCGGCGTGATGCGGAACGTCGCGTCGGACCCCGGCAGATCGCGGCGGACGAACTTCACGTCGGCCGCGACGACGTGCGTCGCCTGGCCGGCTTTGCCCCGCTTGAAGATCAGCCGTTCGCCGTGATAGAGGCCGCCGTCATCGGGGAACGCAAACTCCGACGGACTTAACTCGGTGAGCGGGTAGCGGAAGAACCACTCGATCAGCGCGTACAGCCGCCCCTGGTCTTCGAGAATGAACAGTTCGTTGTGATCCCAGCCGTACTCGCCGATCAGCCCCCGCCACCGCTCGGGCGGTTCCGATGGACACGGCACCGGTTGTCGGGTCCACGTTTCGCCGTCGATCGCCCATTCGTCCGCGTTGGGCCGGTGAAGTTCGGGTCCGTAAGCGAATTCGTCGTCCAGCACGAAGTGATCGCCCAGCGCGCGGACCTCGCGGCGCAGAAACCCGCGCGTCACGAACAGCCGCTCGTTGACGTCAAGAAAGTCGAGCACGCGATCACCCAGAGCAAATCGTCCGGCCACGTCGCGCGCCAACCCGGCGGGCAACGGCGACGACGTGACGTACTCCGGCAACGGCTCCTTCTCCTTGTCGGCGCGCATCAGCCGCAGGCCGTAATCGCACAGCCGCGTCACGGTGCCGTTCGCGCAGTCCTTCGACGCCGCCCCGATCACGCCCAGCTTCTCGTCGGGCAAGGCGGCCAGTTGCGTCGCGAAGCCATACACCGCCCCCGCGTGACCGACGCGTAGCGTGCCGTCGAACTGCGAGACGTGAAAGCCCAGGCCGTAACCCGCGGCGTCAGTTGTGAACTGCGGCTGCCACATCTGCCGCCACGTTTCCGCTTTCAACAATGGCGTTGAATGCTGTCCGACAGCCAGCACGGACATCAGAAATTTCGTCTGATCGTGGACCGACGAATACAGATTCCCCGCGGGGCTGGTCCCCAACTCGAACTTCGGCGCGGGAAACACGCGGCCGTCGAGACCCCACATCACCGCATCCGCCAGCCGCTCATCAACCGCGGGCGTGATGCGGAACGCCGTCTCGTTCATGCCGAGCGGCTTCAGGATGTGTTCGGTGACGTAGTCCTCAAACTTTTGCCCGCTGACTTTCTCGACGAGAGACCCCACCACCGCCACGCCGGCGTTGGAATACTTCGTGCGCGTCTCCGGTTGATAGACCATCGCCGTCCGATGCAGGCTGCGGACCGTCGCCTCCAGCGTCGGCCCATCCGGATCGAAGTAGTGTCCGACCGGCTGCTCGCGCACCAAGCCCGACCGGTACGACATCAGTTGCCGCAGCGTGATCGGCAGCTCGAACGGATCGCGCGGCAGGAAGTCGGGCAGATAGGTCGTGATCGGCTCGTCGAGCTTGAGCTGCCCCTGCTCGACGAGCTGCATCGCGGCGATGTCCGCATACAGCTTCGACACCGACCCCACGCGATAAACCGTGTGCTCGTCGGCCTTGCGTTGTTCCGCGGGTCGCGCCATCCCAAAACCCGCCTGCCAGACGACGCGGTCGCCGTCAACCAGTGCGATGGACAGCGCGGGAATCTGCTTGGCGGCGAGTTCGTGCTGAATCGCCGCGGTGAGCTTTTCGACGACAGCGGCCGGCTCAACGGCGGCGACGGCAATCGGCAACACGGCCATGACGAGGAATCCCACACGGACCAACATAGGACGTTCCCTGATGAACGATGACGCACGCCGAGCGGCTTCCGTATCGTAACGCGAGCGTTGCGGATTGCGATGGAACACTTCTGGCCCCCTCGCCCCCGCTTCGGGGGAGAGGGACGGGGTGAGGGGGGAGCGCTCCGAACCGCGTCCGACACCAACCCGAAGCGTGAGCGAGGGCGGGCGCTCGCCCTCGCTCACGCTTCGGGTTGGTGTGATTGATCGCCCTGGCAGGCGCTCGGCCCCCTCACCCTAACCCTCTCCCCCGAAGCGGGGGCGAGGGGACCAAACGCAAAGAGACGCATACACGACTGGAAGTCAATCCCTGTCCGCTCGCCAATGGTTCGCGGTGGCGAGCGCTCGGAGGCGGTTCGTACACTGCGGGAATGCACTACATTCCCGAATCGACCGCGGAGCTGTTGCGGGCCGATCCCGTGCGCGACGCCCTGTCGGCGGCCGAGCGCGAGTTTCATTACCGCTCGGCGCCGCTGTACGCGCTGACCGCCGCCGTGGCCGGGCTGCTATTGCTCGACGGTCTGGCCGGAGGTCGCATCATCCCGCTGGATGGCTTCCTCGGATACCGCTGGGTGCTGTGGGCCGCCGTGCTGGGCGGATCGCGGATTCTGTATCATATGCTCGACGGGTTGCTCCGCGGCCGGATCGGGTCCGACCTCGCGCTCACCATCGCGTGCCTCGCGGCGATCGTGCTGGGGGAACATCAGACCGCCGGGCTGGTGGTGCTGATCGCGCTGATCGGGGAAAGTCTGGAAGGATACACGATCGACCGGGCGCGGCTCGCCGTGCGGAACACGTTCTGCCTGCAACCGTCGATCGCCCACGTCACGGCAGACGCCGCCGAGCGCGATGTGCCGGTGGAGGACGTCCGCGTCGGCGATTCTCTTTCCGTCCGGCCCGGCGAGCGGATTCCGGTCGATGGCCGCGTGGTCGCCGGACATTCGTCGGTGGATGAGAGCGCGTTCACGGGGGAACCGTTGCCCGTTGGCAAGTCGGCCGGGGAGACGGTCCTCGCGGGGACATTGAATCAACGCGGGTCGTTGCAGATTGTCGCCGAGCGCGTGGGTGCGGAGACGCAGTTGTCGCGCGTGGCCGATCTGGTCGCCGAGGCCGCCGCTCGGAAAGCGGTTTGCGAACGGACGGCTGATCGGCTTGCGCAAATCTTTCTGCCGACGGTAGCCGTGCTCGCCGTGCTGACGTTGATCGGCTGGCGAGTGACGACGGGGAGCTGGCGTTCCGGTGCGCTGCCGGCACTGGCGGTGCTGGTGGTGGCGTGCCCCTGCCCGCTCGTGCTCGCCACGCCAGCGACGC
>JAWXBB010000083.1:0-31446 GCA_034439795.1 Planctomycetaceae bacterium
CCCCCCTGACCGACGACCAGGATGTCCCCCTCGACGGACTGAATCTTCGCACCGATATCAATGCGGACGCCGTCGTTCCCCGAGGGTCCATCGCCGCCGGTGCCCGTCAGCGTGATCTCGCCCTGATTGCTGCCGAGGCCCGACGCCGTGGACTGCACCACTGCGCCGTTGGTGATCAGGACGCCGTAGTGGTTCACCGACCCGGCGTCGCTGCCCCCCTGCCCGACGAGCGTGATGTTCCCCGTGCCGGTGGTCTGAACCGTCGCGCTGCTGATCCGGATGCCGGCGAAATCGCCGGACTGCGCGGTTCCCAGATCGGCATCCATCAGCAGATCGCCATCGACCACGCTGACCACGGCTCCGCTGTCCACGACGATGTTTCGCGCCCCGGTGTCCAACGCCGTCAGGTTGCCGGTGACGGTGATCGAACCCGCGTTCGTCGTGGTCACGTTCTCGCTGATTGTGACCGTACGGTCGGCGGCCAGCGTGATGTCGCCGCCGGCGCTGGCGACGCCGCTGTTGAGCGCGATTGTCAGGTCGCTCGATCCGCCGGTGGCCGACAGGCTGATGTCGCCCGGTGCGGAGACCCCTTCCGTCACGACGATCGACCCGCCGGCGGTGATCGCGATCCCGCCGGAGACAGTGACATCGACGCCGTTGACACCGGCCGACACGCCGCCGAGTTGTAAGCCGTCGGTTTCGGCAATCGCGATGCCGCCGGTGCCGGTCACGGCTTCCAGTTGCAGGACGGTGGTGTCGATGTCGTTCCCGACGCCGATGCCCGTGCCGGCGGACATCGCCAGCGTATCCGCCGTGACGTTGGCCGCTTCGCCGGACAGCACGTCGCTGATGCTTGCCCCCGCGGTCAGTGTGACGGCGTCGAGGTTCGCGCCGCCAATGGTGCTGACGGCGATGTTTCCGCCCGCGGTCAGGGAGACCGAAGCCCCGCCGGCGCTGGTGACGCTGAACGTCGTGCCATCGGCCATCGTCACGTCATCGGTGGCGTCATTGCCGGCGGTGATCGACAGGTCGCCGTCGGTGACGGTGACGTCGCCGGTGCTGGAGAAGCTGACGTCGTTGTCCGCGGTGATTGAGACGCCGTCTGCGGCTTGGATCGAGGCGTTCACGGCCACCGTCAGGCCGTCGAGCGCCACGCTGCCGGTGGTGGCCGTCAGGTCGCCGGAAACGGTGAGATCGCCCCCCGCGGTGAGGTCGATGTCCCCCGCGGAGGAGACGACGCTCATGCCGACGTCGACCGTCACGCTGCCGGTGACGTCGACGATCAGGCCGCCGCTGGCGCTCAGGTCTTGTTGGAACGAGACGTTGTCGATCCCGGTGCTGCCGTTGACGCTGGTGGAGTTCACGCTGACCAGCGGAATCGCGATGGCGTCAGCCCCGGCGAACTGGACGTCCTGATTGCCGGCGTCGGCGTTGATCGTGAGGCTGTTGACGGAATCGACGCCGATGGTGAAGTCCGACGTCATGCCGTCGGTGTCGGTGATGGTCAGGACGTCGTCGGCGGTGGTGAGGGTGTTGTTGTCGTCAACGCTGACGGTCACGGTGTCGTCGCCGGTCACATCGACCGTGACGTTTCCGCCGATGTCGACGGTGACGGACGCCGACAGCACGCGGCGCTCTTCGAGCCTGCGGACGGAGAGTTCGGCAAACGGCGCGAGCGGGTCGGAGGGCGACGCCCTGCGACGCCGCTTGTCGAGCCACTGCCGAAACCAGGTAGACACGTGCATGGCGACGACCTTGATCGCCGATGGTGGGTGAGATCACCGGCGACGCAGTACGGAATCTCAGACAAAGCACGGCCGCGCGATTCGCAGGGAATCGCCCGACACGCGGGGCCTCGCAGACGAACCGAGGAAGACGACGCGGGGTCTGTTCGCGAAACGCTGGCCCGCACGTTCCGCGCAGAGGGGTGATCCCGCGCAATTCCCCGAATTCAGCGCTGCGACGTGGACACAGTCTAAAGCCGCACCGCCCGCCCTGTCCATAACCTGTCCCGCAAATCCGATGGCGGCAAGTTCCGACCGAATCGGGGGTTAGGGTTTCCCCTACCCGCCGTTCAAGGTGTGAACCTCAGCGGTTTGGGGAAGACGTGGCGTTCCGTGAACGCCGGCTGATTGCAACCAGCCGGCGGAGACGAAGGACAATGACGAGTGTAGGTGTTCGCCTGACGACAACAGCCGGCGGAGGGCCAATCGTGACGACTGTAGCAACGATGACCCGCCCGGCCGGCCCGCGACGGACGGTCCCGCGGTGGCTGCTGGTGGCCTGCGTCGCCAGCGCTGGCTGTGGCCTGACCGCGGCGGCGAACGCCCAGGGATCGCTCCCCCCGATGCCGTCGCCCCTGCCGGCGCAATCGGCAACTTCGTCAACCACGGCCAGCCTGCTCGAAGATCGCCCCATCGGCCAGTTGCGGGCCTCGCTGAAACTCCCCAGCGGGGCGGAATCGCCCGAAAACGCTGCGAAACCCCGGCTGCTGGCCACGGGCGTGCAGTTGCAACCGACCGGCCTCGGTCGCGGTTTCTGCCTGGAACCGGTCGACTGGGATGCCACCGCTTTGCGACACCGGCCGCTCTACTTCGAGGAGCCGAACCTCGAACGGCTGGGCTACCACTACGGCTACCCCTGCGACGGCCGCGTCCGCCGGGCGATGTTCAGCCCGATCTCGAACCACCTGGCTTGCAAGCCCGACGACTCGTGGCTGAAGCAGAAGTGGTTCGCGTGGCAGTGCAAACTGGACAGCTATCAGCCGCACAACCAACTGATCCAGCCGGTGGTGTCGGCGTGCCACTTCTACGGCCGCATTCTCGTCCTGCCGTACATGTGGGGCGCGGCCGACCCGCGCGAGGACTTCTACGTCCTCGGCGAAGACCGCCCCGGCAGCCCGGTCCCGTACCGCAAGCACTACATCCCCCTGAGCCTGCGCGGCGCGCTGTACCAGGGGGCCGCGGTGACGGGGTTGGGGTACGCCGTTCCGTAATTTCGGACCGTCGCGGGTTCGATTGATTTTCCCGGCCGCTCCCGGACAATCGGGCGACAGAGTGCGCCCCAGGAAGCCCAGGGATTGCGATCCCTGGGCGTCATTTTCGGAGTGAATCCGCCCCATGCCCCGCGGCAACGCCCTCGTCGGACAGTCCGGCGGACCGACCTCCGTCATCAACTCCTCGCTCGCCGGCGTGACCGACGCCGCCCTGAAATCGAAAGCCATCGGCCGCGTGCTGGGCATGCGGTTCGGGATCGAAGGCGTCCTCAACGACTATCTGATCGACCTCGGCAAGGAATCGCCCGAAGTCCGCAAAGGGCTGCGGCAGACGCCCGGCAGCGCGCTCGGGTCGAGCCGGCTGAAGCTGAAGGACGAGCACTTCCCCGCCGTGCTGAAGCAGCTCAAGAAGTACGACATCCGGTACTTCTTCCTCTGCGGCGGCAACGACACGATGGACACCATCCACCGCGTCGTCGAGTACGCCAATGCCCACGGCCACGAACTGATCGGCGTCGGCGTCCCCAAGACCGTCGACAACGACCTCTACGGCACCGATCACACCCCCGGCTTCCCCAGCGCAGCCCGGTACGTCGCCCTCAGTGTCTTGCAGGCCGGCGTGCTGGCCCGCGACATGCAGAAGGTCGATCAGTTCGTGGTCTTTCAGTCGATCGGCCGCAGCGCCGGCTGGCTGCCCGCGGCCTCGGCGGCGGTCCGTTCGGCCACCGGCGCGCCGCACGTGCTGCTGTTGCCCGAACGAAAGTTCGACCGCGGCAACTTCCTGAATGCCGTCGCCGCCGCTCATAAGAAGCATGGTTTCGTATCGGTGGTGTGCGGCGAAGGCATTCAGACCGCCGACGGGCAGCCGGTCAGCGCCTCGGAGACGCGGGACAAGTTCGGCAACGTCGAATTCGGGGCGATGGGGGGCACCAGCGTCGCCATCGTCTTGCACCGCATCATCAGCGACGCCTTCGGCTGGCGCGGCGAATTCCAGGTGACGGAGTCGCTGCCGATGTGCGCCGCCGACCGCGGCGTGAAGCTCGACTTCCAGGAAGCCTACGACTGCGGCAAACAAGCCGTGAAGCTGGCCACGCAGGGGACGTCCGGCGTGATGGTGACAATGCAGCGGGCCAACAAGCGCGGCGAACCATACCGCATCGAGTTCGGCACGATCCCGCTCGAAGAGGTCGCCAACCACGAACGCCCGCTGCCGGACAACTATATCTCTGGGGACGGCTTCGACGTGACCAAAGCGTTCCTGCAATACATGACGCCGCTCTTGGGGGATCTGCCGGAGTACGTGACACTGTCGGGCAAACGCGCCCGCTGAATGAACTGCGAGGCAGGACGGACATGTCTCTGCGGTTCCTCTGGACGCCGGAGATCGAAGAACACCTTGCCGAACACGGCGTGACGGTGGATGATTACGAGCATGCCTTCGAGCACTGGACCGAGCACACGTTAAGTCGTCAGTCCGGTCAGCCTGCGTTTTTCGGATGGAGTCACGACGGCCGACGGCCGACGGCTGTTCGGCGTTTACGAACGGTTGGACGACTTCGAGGCGATTCCCGTGACCGCATACTTCGTGGAATGAACATGCCCGCCGAACACGTTGAAGCGCTGTTGCGACTGGCCAGGTTGGCCGATGAGGACAAGCCGTTTGTCAAAGAACAACTCGCCCGTCTCGATGCAGCGGCGGCCCTGCCCGGCCCCGCCGGCGCGTTGCGTCGCGCCGTCCACGCTGGCCGCCGGGATCTCTGGAATCTGTCGCGCGACACGGGCTTGACGATGGAGGCCATCGACGATTTCCTGCAAGGCGGCGACCTCCCAATGTCGGACTTCGTCAAACTGGCTGAGGCCTGCGGTCTGTCAGTGGTCGTGGCTTCAGCCCCATAAACGGTTCCGAACCCAGCCCGCCTCCATGCTCGTTGAAAGTGGTTGATGCACGCCGATCGTTCCCCGTATTCGCAATTCGGCCTCGTGCAGGACATGCTGTCCACGGCGGACGTCATCCGCACGTTCGACCCCGCCGTCGTGCAGCCGCTGGTCGCGCCCATTCGGCAGGCGGGGCGGCTGCTCTTCACCGGCGAAGGGTCCAGCCGGTTGTTCCCGGCGAAAGCGGCGATCGCGCACGCGCGGCGGCAGGGCTGGCCGCTCGTCCTCCACACGGAAGCCGGGCGGCAGGCGCAGGAGTACGACCTGTCCGACTGGGACGTGCTGGGGACGTCGAACTCCGGCCGCACCGCGGAGGTCATCCGGCTGTTCACGGCCCTGAAGGAAGCGGGACACCAGCACCGCTTCAGTCTGACTGCGGCGGCTCAATCGACACTGGAAAGCCTGTCCAATCAGGGGTTCGTGCTGACCTGCGGCAAAGAGGGGGCGGTCGCGGCGACGAAGAGCGTGATCGAACAGGCCCTGTTCTGCCGGGCGCTGGTCGAAGCGGTCGCGGGCGAGACGACGCTGGCATCGCGATTGAAACCGCTGTCGGACATGGTGCGGCAGACGCTGACGATGTCGCTCGATGCCGCGCTGATCGACAAATTGGCCGCGGCGGGCACGATCTACATCGCCGGCCGCAACGACGGCGTCGCTGAGGAACTGACGCTCAAAACCAACGAGATCACCCGCAAACGGAGCGACTATCTCGAAGGGACATACGCTGCCCACGGCATCGAAGAGATCATGCGTGCCGACGACGTGCTGTTGTGGATCGATCCCTACCCGGAATCGGAGCAAAAGTTCCACGACGTCTTGGTCAAAGCCGTCGGGATGACGGTCATCGCCATTGCGACGCGGCCGACGTTGTTCCCCACGATCGCGATTCCAGACACCGGCGACCTGAGCGGATTCGTGGAGATCGCCGCGGGGTGGAACGTGCTCGTCGAGATCGGCATGCAGCTCGGCATCGATATCGACAAGCCGCAACGCGCCCGCAAAGTCGGCAACGAATTCACGGGCTGAACGGACGCTTGCGGTTTCGCGGTCTTCCGAAGAGCACTAAGCAGCAGTTTCTAAACCCAATCCTCCCTGCTGCCATTGATGGCGGACCATGGATCGGTGGTCCCCGTACGCCGCAGGCGTTCAATCACACAGCCCAGGGTCGCGAGTCCGCGAGCGCACCCTGGGGAATTGGCGTCCGGGGCAAATCGACCCTGACAGGGTCGCATCACCGTCGGCATCAAACCTCGATGAAACCCTTTCAGGGTATGGGGTTCATCATGGATTGCCACCCAGGGTGCGCTCGCAGGCTCGCGACCCTGGGCTGTGCGATGCTACGCCTTCGGCGTAAAGACCATGTTGCTTTGAAACAACTTCTTGGCGCGTTTTCCGAAGAGCGCTCACCCGTCAAGCGGCGCGGCGAACCTCGGTGGCAGCAACCGTGAGTTCGCTCCGCAGGGGATACATCCGCGCCGTGATCGCGACGCACAGCGTCCCGACGAGCCAGCCCACCATCGCGCCGGCGCAGACATCACTGGGGTAGTGCGCGGAACTCTCCACGCGATGCACTGCGACCAGCCCGGCGAGCGTGACGAACCACCACCGCCCCTGGGGATAGAGCGCCGTCAGCGCAACCGCCAACCCGGTTGCAGTTGCGGTGTGGGCCGAGGGAAAACTTTGGGCGGCCGATCCGCCCGCTCCGAACGGAAACAGGCCGGAGAACGTCTCGGCGACGCTGGTCAACGCGAAATCGAAGTTCCGCGGCCGCGTGCGACCGACGATCAGTTTCACGACATTCGCCGCCAGCCCGCCACCGAGCGCGCCGCACAGGCACAGACTGGCCGCCCAGCGCCGTCGCTGCGGATCGAGCACCGCCACCGTCGCCGCGATCAGCACCACCCCCGCGGCATGACCGAACGGCTCGGCGTTGTTGAACATGTCGGTGATGAACCGCGGATACTGCCGCACATCGCAAAATCGGGCGACGGAAACGTCGACTGCCAACGCTGCGACGCCCAGCACGAACAACGCCGCCGGGACCGCCGACCGCATCATCAGTCGGCGCGGTCGGCAAGCTCGTTCGGGCAACGCCGTTAACGGCATGAGTCGCAGTCCTCGTCACACTCACGGATTGAGTCGGGCGGGGATGATAGGCGGACGGCGATTAAGCGGGAAGCCCATTCTCGTCCGAAGTCGGACCCCCCGCCGGAGTTGGGCCGATTCCGGCGTTGGCAGAATTTCCATTCCGGCGTACAGTTCCGCAGCCCGCTTCGTGGGTGAGGGAGTGTCCCGAAAGAGAAAGGCCGCGAAACCGCAAGCGTCGTCCGCTCGACGCTTGCGGTTTCGCGGTCTTCTCAAAGTGGAACGAATTTCATGCTCAAACATCAACTGCTGATCCTGCTCGCCGCCGGGCTGGTGTTCTTTACGAACTTGGGGGCCGCCGCGCTGTTCGATGACGACGAGCCCAAGAACGCCGTCTGCGGCAGGGAGATGTTCGAGCGCGGCGACTGGATCGTCCCCACGTTCAACACCGAGCTGCGGACCGACAAGCCGATCCTCATTTACTGGATCATGCTCTGCTCGTACACGGTGTTCGGCGTGAACGAGTTTGCGGCCCGGTTCGGGTCGTCGGTGCTGGCCGTCGGGACGTCGCTGCTGGTGTATCACCTGGGGCGATTGTTGTTTCACCGCGAAGTCGGCCTGTGGTCCGCCATTGTGTTGTGTACCTGTCTGATGTTCGCCGCGGTCGGCCGGGCGGTGACGCCGGATTCGACGCTGATCTTCTGCACGACGTCGGCGTTCCTCGGATACGTGTGGGCGGTCGCGAAACGGCACGGCGGCCGATTCGGCGAACCGCGGGCCGACGGCCAGCCGTGCGGATGGGACGAATTCCTGCCGGCGACGTGGTTGGAATCGGTCCCGATGTACGTCGCGATGGGCTTTGCCGTGCTGGCCAAAGGGCCGATCGGCGTACTGTTGCCGTCGGCGATCATCGGCCTGCAATTGCTGATGCGGCGCGAACTCGGCGAGCCGGTCGGTCCGTGGCCTGAGAAAGCCCGCGACCAGATTCTCTGGTGGCTGCGCTCGAGCGTCCGCACCATTCTGCCGCAGCGGATTGCCTATGCGATGTGGCAGATGCGCGTCCCGCTGGGAGGTCTGATCGTCGCCGTCATCGCGTTGCCGTGGTATGTCGCCGTGGGGCAGCAGACCGACGGCGCGTGGCTGGCCGGTTTCCTCGGCGGTCACAACGTCGGCCGGTTCATTCAACCGATGGAGAATCATCGCGGGCCGCTGTTCTACTATCCGCTCGTGATTCTGCTCGGGACGTTTCCGTGGTCGGTGTTCGTGCCGTTGTCGATCTGGCAGTTGCGTCGGCGTCTTTACAACGGGTCGGAGTGGAACGCCTCGTATCTGTTCATCGCGTGCTGGATGGGGTTGTGGATCGGCTTCTTCTCGTGCGCGCAGACGAAGCTGCCGAACTACATTCTGCCCGCGTATCCGGCGGTGGCGTTGTTCCTGGGCGGCTTTCTGTACGACTGGCAACGGGGTTCGGAATATCTCTTGGCGACGGCGTTTCGACACAGTTGTCGGGTGCTGGCTGCGCTCGGGGCGGTGATGCTGATCGCGGTGCCGATTGTCGCATCGTACTTCCTGCCGAATGAATCCTGGCTGGCGCTGATCGGCTGCCTCCCGCTGTTCGGCGGCGGCGTGGCGTATCGAGCGTGTCAGCGGAACGACCGCCGATTAGCCGTGCGGACGCTGGCCATCACCGCCGTGGGACTGGCCGTGCTGATCGTCGGCATCGCCCCGCCCCGCGTGGCCCGCTATCAGGACGGCCCGTACTTCGGGGCGCTCGTCCGCAGCTCGACACCCCGCGGCGAATCGCCCGACCTGGCGACGTTCGACTACTTCGCCCCGAATCTCGTGTTCTACTCCGGCGCTCCCGTCGATCGGCTCAAGAAGCCCGAACAGATCGCCGCATACTTCGATGAACACCCGCGCGGCCACGTGCTGACCCGCAGCGACCGGCTGGAGGGCTTGAAGGAGCAACTGCCGGGCGACGTCGTCGTCCTCGCACAACAGCGACGCTTCCTGCGACGACACGATTTGGTGCTGCTCGGCCGCACCACGCAAACCGCGGTTCCAAGCGATGCTCGCTCCAGCGCGATCCGCTGATGTGCGTCAGTTCGGCGATTTTCGTCGGCCGCATGCGACCCATCATCTTGGATTCGACCTCCCCTCCGGTCCCCTCGCCCCCGTCTTCGGGGGAGAGGGTTAGGGTGAGGGGGCGTGCGCTTCGCAGGACGATGATTGCCAGCAACACTAACCCGAAGCGCGAGCGAGGGCGAGCGCTCGCCCTCGCTTACGTTTCGGGTTGGTGTTGGACACGCCTCAACTCGCGAACTTGTCGAGCGCGCCGGGGTCGTCGAACGTCGTGTAGTCCTCGAACCGCATCGACTCTTTCCGCCAGCGGAGCGTGACGATGCCCGTCGGACCGCTGCGGTGTAAACACGCATCCTTGGAGCGTAGGAAGTGCGACTCTAATGTCCAATTCGATCAAAGGCCCCTGCGTCGACATAGCCACCGCGATCTTGGAAGCGCATCGACTCTTTTTGCCACTCCAACGCAACAATCCCGGTTGGACCGCTGCGATGCTTGGCAACAATCACCTCTGCTTCGCCGGGTCGGTCGGCAGCGTCGTAGGCGTCGGGGCGGTGCAGGAACATCACGATGTCGGCGTCTTGTTCGATCGCGCCCGATTCGCGGAGGTCGGCGAGCCGGGGGCGTTTGTCCTCCCGCAGCTCCACGCCGCGGTTGAGCTGCGACAGCGCGATGACCGGGATGTCGTTCTCCTTGGCGATCCCCTTCAGCCGGCGGGTGGTCTGCGCGATCTGCTGTTCGCGATTGGCCTTCTTGTCTTCCGGCTCGATGAGCTGCAGGTAGTCGATGATCACCACGCCGATGCGGTGCCGGCGGCGCATCCGGCGGGTGATCGCCCCGATCTGGCCGACCGTCCGCGCGGACAGGTCGTCGATGAACAGCGGAATCGTGCTCAACTCTTGAGCAGCAGCGAGCAGTGCGTGACGTTCGTCTGGTTCCAACAATCCCTTGCGAACCCGATGTCCATCCAGTCGGGCACGAATGCACAAGAACCGTTCTGCGAGTTCCAGTTTCGATTGTTCGAGACTGAAGATCAGCACTCCGGTGTCAAGCGACGCTGCAACATATTCCGCAATGTTGCAGACCAATGCTGTTTTGCCCATGCTGGGGCGCGCGGCGAGGATGGCGAGTTCCGCCGGTTGCAGGCCGTTGGTCAGGCGGTCGAGGTCGGTGAAGCCCATCGACAGCCCGCTGATCGATCCCTCTTTGCCGAGCCGCGAGTTGATCCGCTCCATCGTGTCGAGCAGGATTTCGTCGAGGCTGATCTTGGCCCCGGTCTCCTGCTGTTCGAGGATCTGGAACACGCCCCGTTCCGCCTGGGTGAGGATGTCGGCGGTGTCGCTGTCCCCCTCGTAACATTCGCGAAGCACGTCGGTGCAGACGTTGGTCAGCGAGCGCTGAATCCATTTGTCGCGGACGATCTCCGCATAGTATTTGACGTGGGCCGCATGCGGCACCGACTCCAGAATCTCCAGCACGTACTGTCCGCCGCCGATCTCGGCGAGTTGCTGGCGACGACCCAGCTCTTCGGACAGCGTGACGGCGTCGATCCCGCGGATGCCCGCCTCGTACATCTTCAGAATCGCGGCGTAGATCGTCTGATGCGCTTCGCTGTAGAAGTGCGCGGGCTGAAGGATGTCGGCGATGTCGTCGATCGCCTGGTTGTAGAGCAGCACGCTCCCCAGCACCGACTGCTCGGCGACGAGGTTCTGCGGCGGCAGCTTGCCGGAAAATCCATCCTGGGCCGCCATGTGGTCGCTCCGTCGGGGACTTCGGTCATCTCAACCAGAGGAACCACGAAACACACGAAAGGGCACGAAATGAACGGGAACGATAAGCATATAGCCATTTTCAGGTCGCGATCTCTGCCCATCGCGATCTCGTCGCGCGAGTAGACAGGTTGCCTTTTCGGCGAGACGATCAGTCAGCCTCGTTACTTTGCCTACTTTCGTGTCTTTCGTGTGTTTCGTGGTTAATCTTCCCACGCCGGGAACGAACAACGCCGCGAAACCGCAAGCGGCTTCGCGGCGTGTCGAGTCCGTCGAGCACGGTGGCCGCAGGGCGGCGACTACTTCTTGGCGCCGGGAGCGGCGGGCCGGGCGGCGGGGACCACCCAGACTTTGACTTCCGACTTCACGTCCTGATGGAACTGCAGCTTGACGGTGTACATGCCCAGTTCCTTGAGCGGACCGTCGAGCCGGATGTGGTCCTCTTCGACCGGATAGCCGGCGGCGGTGAGGGCCTTGCTGATGTCGATGGCGACGATCGAGCCGTACAGGTGCCCCTCTTCGTTGGCGTTGGCTTCGAGCGTCACGCTGTACTTGCCGACCCGCTCGGCGAGCTGCGCGAGCTGCTGCATTTTCTGCTTCTGCCGTTCGGCGATCTTCTGCCGATGCTGGTCGACCAACCGCTTGTTCTCGGCGGTGGCAATTGTGGCCAGCCCCTGCGGCAGCAGGTAGTTGCGGGCGAAGCCGGGCTTCACCTTGATGATGTCCCCCTGCTGGCCGACGGCGGCCACGTCTTCGGCCAGCAGCAGTTCCACCTGTCGATGCATACGAGGCCGGCCGGAGGCCGTGAGGTTTGCGCGAGACATGGACTCGAATCCTTGGAAACTCGATCGTGTTCGGTGCTCTCGTAGGGTGGGACGAGTCTTCGAGTCCCACCACCGAAAAACAGGAAATGGTCAATTCTCAATGACCAGTTTCATTCTTTGCTTGTCATTGGTCAATAGGCTGTGGTGGGACTCGAAGACTCGTCCCACCCTACGAGAGCATCTGGATTAGAACGGAACCTCATCATCGGGGGGGCTGCCGCCGCCGTCGTTGCCGCTTCCGTAATCACTGCCGCCGCCGCCGCCGTAGTCGGGCTCGGGCTGGGCCATCTCGACTGGAGCTCCGCCGCCGGTGGGTCGGCTGGCCGCTCGTTGACCGCCTCCTCCACCACCGCCCGGTGCGCCCCCTTCGGTGCGGCCGCCGACCATCGTCATGTTTTCGCAGACGACTTTGAGCTTGCTCCGTTTTTGGCCGGTCTCTTTGTCGTCCCAGGAGTCGGTCTGCAACCGGCCTTCAATCAGCACCTGCCGGCCTTTGCCGAGGTATTCGCCGGCGATCTCCGCCGTTCGGCCCCACAGCGTGACATCGACGAACGTGACGTCTTCCTTGCGGGTGTTGGTCTGCTTGTCGAACCAGGTCCGGTTGACGGCCAACCCGAGTTCCGCGACGGCCGTTCCACCGGGGGTGTAGCGGACCTGCGGATCGCGGGTCAGGTTCCCCATCAGGATGACCCGGTTGAAGCTCGCCATGATTGCGTCTCCCGGCCCGATGTCCGAGGACAATCCCCCGGACCATCGCTTGAGTTACCGATCGCCGTGTTCGTCGCCGCCCCGACCGCGCGGTTCGCGGTTTTCCCGACCCTCGCGGCCTTCCCGCATGTCGCCGCCCATGCGGTTGTCTTTCTGTTCCGGGCTGTGAATCGTGCCGTCGTGCGAGGTCAGCGCCTGCACCATCGCGTCGAAGATGACCTGCGGGTGCCGAATCACGAGTTGCCGCAGCACGACGTCGTTGAGACCGCTCAGGCGGTTCAGCTCGGGGATCTGGCCGCCGTCCATCTTGAAGCAGGCGAGGTAGTACAGCCCCTTGCGCTGCCCCTCGATCGGGTAGCAGAGCTTCCCTTCCTGCCACGGACGGGAGGCCACCACCTGGGCGCCCACGCGTTCCAGCATCCCCAGCACCGCCTTCTGCGATCCGTCCGGATCGGCCGAGAAGCGGTTGCTGTCGAGCAGGAACATCCCTTCGTACATGTATTCAGACACGTCTGACACTCCGCTGGGGCGACGCCGGTGAGGGCGTTCGCCGTTCTGTCTCTTGGTTCCGATATCCACTCATCCGGCTTTTGCGGCCGGTCACTGACTCGTTGATTCCGTCGGTTTCTGCGGGTTCGGTTTGACCGGCGGCGGGTCGGTCTTCTCCGCCGCGTTCGCCACGTTCATCGCCGCATCCAACCCCTTCGTGATCCACAACTCCACGGCACTCGCGGCCCGTCGCACCGCGTCGCCCACCACATCCAGTTCCGCTTTGGGAAACTTCGCCAACACGTAATTCGACGCATCCTGTCCCGGCGGAGGACGATCAATCCCCAGCCGCAGCCGAGGCACGTCCTCGGTTCCCATCACCTGCAGGATACTCAGCAGTCCCTTCTGTCCCCCCGCCGATCCCGACGCCCGCAACCGCAGTTGAGCGAGCGGCAGGTTCAGATCGTCGCAGACAACCAACACGTCCGTCAGGGGCAACTGATGATACTTCACAAGCGGCCCCACGCTGCGGCCGCTCACATTCATGTACGTTTGCGGTTGAACCAGCAGCACCTTCTCGCCGGCGATCATCGCGTCGCTGCATTCCGCCTCGAACCGTCGCCGAGGACGGTCCGCCGACCACCGTTTCGCCAGTTCGCAGATCACGTCGAAGCCGACGTTGTGCCGCGTGCCTGCGTATTTCTCGCCCGGATTTCCCAGCCCGACCACGACTTTCATGCTTGCCGCCGACTCGACTGGAAGGCCCGGGATCACTTCTTTTTGTCGCCCTTCTCCGCTTCCTCTTCCGCAGGTTTCTTCACAATGACCTCGGGCTGCGTCGCGGCGGCAGCGGCATCGACCGGCGTCTCGACGGCGATACGGATCTCAACAATATGGACGATGATGGCGTCGGGCGAATTGTGAACATGCACATCCGCCGGCAATTCCAGGTCGCGGACGTGAATCGCCTGGCCGACCTGCAACGAGCCGATCTTCACGACAATCGAATCGGGAATCTGAATCGCGAGGCAATCGACGGTCAGCGTGTGCAGCGGCTGCTCCAGCACGTGGCCCGAGCCAATCGACCCCGGAGCCGTCCCCTTGAGCACGATCGGCACGTGCAACGTCACCCGCTCGGTGGCGTCGACGCGCATCAGGTCGAAGTGCTCGATCTGCCGCCCGAAGGCGTCGTAACTCACGTCGCGCAGCAGGGCTTTATCGTGCTTGCCCCCCAGATCGAGATCGACCACGCGGATGCCGGCCTGAATGATCGGCCGCAGCGCGTCTTCCCTGACGACGATCGACTGGGCTTCGGTCTGGTGGCCGTACACGTTGCCGGGAATCAGCCCCCGCAGCCGCAGGCGGTGACAGGCACGGCTGCCACGCTCGGCACGGGGTTCGGCCAGCAATTTGGCTTCTGTCGACATGTCGCGAAATCCACTGGAAAAAACGGGGCATCCGGGACGAACCGGCGGCCCTGAAGCTTCGGAATCGGAACGCAAAACCAGCGAACCGGACGGAAGTCCGGCCGTGGCGAACCGAGGAGTGTAACGGGGTTCTCCGAGCGTTGCAATTGACTGCCCGCCGTAGGGTGCGACAATCTCTGGCGGGAGATCGCGCGGGATTGCAGTGATCGTGTTCCGTGTTCGAGATGAATCTCGCCAGCGAAGAAATCTCCATCACACAGGGCGGCGCATCCCATGCTCATGTACCGAGTTAGCAACTGGATGCAACGTCGCTTCCAGACCTCGAAGAGGTCGCAGAACGTAGCCGGGGGTCGAAGTCTTCGGAGACCCCCGGAAAACGTCGTGAACATCGGCAAGCATCCTGAAGGGATGCCAGAATCGTCGCGTCTGGCATCCCTTCAGGATGCGAATTCCCGTGGTACGGCTTTCCGGGGGTCTCCGCTGCACTGCGACCCCCGGCTACGTTCTGTGAACCCTTTGGGTTCGCAGGCAAGGCGTCACTTCCCACCAGCGCCAGAACCGGCGTCGACATCTTGTGTGCCACGGCTGTGTCAGCCGTGCGAGCGCTCCACACCAACCTGCAATTCGCACGGCCGACACGGCCTTGGCACACGAAAACAGCTCACATCGTTCGTCTTGGCGATCTGCTTCGCCGTATCCACTATCTCCACGGGCTACGCCGACGATCCGCCGGCACCTGCCGCCGACCCGCCGCTGCGGAAGCTGTTCAATCAGCTTTGGCAACGCGGGGCCGCTCCGAAACCGGGGCGCGAAGATACCGACCCCAATAACCCTCGCAAATCCCGCGACCCCGTGGCCGCCCGGGCGCCGCGCGATCCGCGGCTGGAAGCGATTCTGACGGCCGCCGAGGACGCCGTCGCCCGCAAAGATTGGAAGTCGGCGGTCGAGCGGTTGCAGACGCTGCTCGATCTGCCCGACGACGCTTTGCTGCTGACAAAGAACGGCCACGGGGAATCGCTCCGCTCCGCCGCATACCGGGTGCTGTCCGCCGCGCCGGCCACGGTGCTGTCCGATTACGAGCGGCAATACGGCGGCCTCGCCCGGCAACTGTTCGATGACGCCCGGCGAACGTCGTCGGTGCCGGGGCTGGTGAATGTCGCCACGCGGTTTCCGGCGACGCAGGCGGGGCTCGAAGCCGCGCGGCTGCTCGACGCCTGGCACTTCGATCACAGCGAGTTCGCACTGGCGTATCGGGGTTATCGCGGCGATTGGGAACGTAACAGCGTTCCCGCGACCGATGCCGTGTGGCGGTTGCAGGCCGCGTATGCCGCGTTGCGCGTCGGCGAACCGGAGTCGCAACTGGCATGGTTGTCTGGCGTGACGGATGCCGCGACCCCGCGAACCGTCCGCATCGCGGGCAGCGACGTGGCGGCCACGGCGTGGTGGCAGGAGCATCTTAAGGCCGCGGACACGCCGGCCGCACCGCTCACCGACTGGCGGCAACTCGGCGGATCGGCGGCGCGGAACGGTCTCGGCACCAGCGGCGCACCGCTTCTATTGCCGACGTGGTCGCTGCCGCTGACGAAGAGCGCGGCCATCCAATCCGCATTGACCACGCTGCTCACCGATCTCGCCGGCAGCCAGACGGTCACCATTCCGGCCGCGTCGCCGGTGATCGTCGGCAACCACGTCGCGTTCCGCGACCTGCGGGGCGTCCGCGTGGTCGATCTGTCCACCGGCAAAACGGAATGGGAGACGTCCGAAGGGATCTCGCCCGAGCGGATTCTGAACGGCGTCGCGCTCGATGAACTCTCCGACGGCGACGCCTTTCAACTCCGTCTGAACGCGCGGCAGATGAACGAGGAATATCTCGGCGAATCGGCCCAGAATCATCCGCTGGCGAGCTGGCTGTTCCGCGATGCCACGAGCGGCCTCATCAGCAGCGACGGCCGCCGGCTGTTCGTGCTGGAGGATGTCGCCGTCCTGACGCGCAATCAGGCCGGTTATCAATGGGAGGGGGAGAGCACCCCCGCCGATCCGTTCGGTGCGAACTGGGCCACGAACCGGTTGTCGGCGTACGACCTGCAGACCGGCCGGTTGCAGTGGACGGTGGGCGGGCCGTTGTCCGGCGAGATGCAGGAGATTCCGCTCGCCGGGGCGTTCTTCCTCGGCGTGCCGGTGGTCGACGCCGGCGAAATGTACGTCGTCGCCACGCAGGGGGAGGAGATTCGGCTGCACGCGCTCGACCCGGACACCGGCCGGCCGCGGTGGTCGCAACTGCTGGCGTATGCCGACACGAAGATCGACCTCGATCTCGTCCGCCGCTGGATCGGCGCGCCGGTGACGGTGGGCCAGGGGATCGTCATCTGTCCCACGGCGGCCGGGTGGCTGGTCGCGGTGGATCGGTTGCGGCGGCAACTGGTGTGGGCCTGTCGCTATGCCCCGAAGCCGGACGACGACGAGGACTCCGATCCCGCCGCGCAGTTCCTGCCGCAACCAGACCTCGGCGACGCCTGGGCGGTTGGCGCGCCGATCGTGCAGGGCGCCCGCGTGGTCTTCGCGCCCCCCGATGCCGACGCGCTGTTGTGCGTGCATCTGGTGGATGGACGGATTGTGTGGCAGCATCCGCGCGATGACGGAGCGTACGTCGCCACGGTGCAGAACGACCGCGTGGTGGTCGTCGGCAAAGAGCAGGTCAGGGCGCTCGCGCTCGCCGACGGCAGCGAGTTGTGGGAGACCAAAGGCCCGCCCGACGCGCGGCCGGCCGGTCGCGCCGCCGTACTCGGTCCGCAGATCGCCGTTCCGTACAGCGACCACCAAGTCTGGCTGCTCGACCTCGCCGACGGACAAATCACCAGCCGCTTGCGGACGCCGGTCGATCAGCCGCCGTTGGAGAATCTGGTCAAGGTCCGCGACCGGCTGGTGTCGCTCGGTGCGCACGGTTGCCGGATGTTTTCCGAGCGGTCGCGGTCGTTGGCCGAGATCGCCGAACGGCAGGCGAAGTCGCCGAACGATCCCGTCGCCGTGTTGCAGCAGGCGGAACTGCTGCTGCTCGATCAGAAGTGGAACGACGCCGTCGCGTTGCTCAAGCGGCACGATTCCGCGTCGTGGTCCGACGAGCAACTGAGCCGGCGCTGGAACACGCTGTGGCGGTCGATGAGCGAACTCATCCATGCGGACCTCACCGGCGGGGAGGCCGCGCTGACCGAACTCGCCGCGATGGCGAAGACGGATGCGCAGCGCTGGTTGATCGCGACGCGGCAGGTGGACCGCGATCTCGCCTTGAAGCAGTTCGACAAGGCGTTCGAGCGGCTGTGGATGATGACCCGGCAGCCCGGTCCGGACAGGGTGACGCCCGCCGGCGATCCGACGTTGTCGGTCCAGCGCGAGGCGTGGCTGCGCGGGCGGCTGTCGGATGTCTGGACGCAAGCGCCGCCGGAGTTGCGGTCGCGGATCGACCGGCAGATGCAGCAACTGATCGCGAAGACGCTGGCGGGTCCGATTGACGACTGGCTGGCGCTCGGCCGCTGGCGCGACTTCCATCCCGCCGCCGCCCGGGTGGCGTGGGGCTTTGCCGAGCAGTGGACGAAGACCCGCGAGTTCGCCAAGGCGGAATCGGCGCTCGCCCCGTGGATGCAGCACGCGGACATCAATGTGGCGCTGGAGTCGCGCGTGCGGCTGGCGCGAGTCTGGCAGCAGTTCGGGCTGGCCGACGATGCCGCGTCGCTGCTCACCGGACTATCCGCGCGCGAGGCGGCCGTGCGTCTTTCTACCGGCGACACCGTCGCGGACCGCATTGCACTGTGGAAGTTGCCGCGCGAGGTTGCGGCGGCGGTCTCAGCCGACGATGTCGTCCGCCGCCGGTTGCCACTCATTCCGCAACGGACGACGACCAGTTACGCCGCGCCGGTGCAGTCGATCGCTCCCGACGAGCCGTCGCCGTACTTCCAGAGGGTGGCGGTGCAGATCGACGCGCAGGAACAAAGACTGACCGTCCAGGACCGCGCGACCGGTCGCTGGCAGTGGCTGGCCCCGTTACGGACTGGAGCGCAGTCGGAGGACACCGGATCGTCGCCGACCGAGTTCCTGGGACACCGCATTCTGGTGCTGCACCGCGGCGTGTTGCAGATGGCTTCCCCGATTGAGAAACGCATGATCTGGACTCGTCCGCTGGACAAGAGCATGGCCCACAGCGAACCGGTCGGGACGGCCCGGTTGCCGCAGAGGCTCGTCGACCCGCACGAGGATCACTTCAGCGAGTTCGGCCTGACCGCGTCGGGGAGGGCCTCGGGGCCGATTGCCGTCGCCAACGAACACGTCATCGTCATCGCCGGCAGCCGTTCGCTGACGGCGTACGATCCGCAGTCCGGCCGCGAAGTGTGGCGTCGCGACGGCTTGCCGCCGTATGCCGCGGTGTTCGGTTCGAGCGAGCTGGTGTTCGTGCTCGATCAATCGGCGTCCACCGCGCAGGCGTTCCGCGACTACGACGGTCAGGCGGTCGCGGTGCCGAAGCTCGACAAACTGCTCGCCCGGACGCTCACCTTCCGGGGTCGCGATGTCGTCACGCTGGAAGCCGGAAAGGGACTGCGGCTGTTCAACCTCACAACGAGCAAGACGGTGCTGCGGCGGTTCGATCCGCTCACGTCAACCGAAAAGTGGCAGGTCGCGTTCAAGCCCCGGACGTCCGTCGGGCTGTTGACGCCGGGGCTGGCCATCGCCGTGGAGCCGGCCGAGAACAAGCGGAACCCCGGCCGCGCGGTGACGCTGATCGATCTCGAAACCGGCGCGCAACGGCCGCTCGCCGCATTGCACAGCGACGTCGGCGACGGCAACCTGTTTGCGTTCTGCGACGCCGACCGGGTGTACCTGGCGGTCGTCGCCGGGAGCGCCGGGGGTTATCACTATGGCGACAGCCTGGCGACGCTCGACATCACCGGCGATCTGTGCGTCTGGGACCGGCAAACCGGCGACCGGCTGTGGCAGCGGACGGTCGACGAGCTGAACCTCGTCTTCGACCGCTTCGCCGACAGTCCCGTGCTGATTCTGCTGGCCCGCAACTGGGAGATGCTGGGGAACGCCAACTTCACCAAGCTGCATCTGTTGCTGCTCGACAAGCAGTCGGGCGACGCGCTGCACGAATCGAACGGCCCGTCCCTGTTCAGCGGCTTCCACGGCGTCGACGTGACCAGCCCCGGCGGCGTTGTGGAGTTGACGTCGTACAATTTGCGGTTGCGGTTCGAGCCGCAGCAACAGTGAATCGAAGACGCCCAGGGATTGCAATCCCTGGGGGGAGCATCTCGATTCTGAGTGCAGCGCAGCCCGGCGGCCCCCCTGCCTTGGCGCATTTCAGCCGCGGAGCGGCGGCAGAACGTAGCCCCCGGCGTAAGCCTGTCCTTGATACACAACTTCCCTCATCATCCGCCCGGCGTTTTCGATTCCGCGAGAACACGGCACTTCCCAAGTACGACTTGACCAAGCTCGTAGGATAGGGTTGAGTTTTCAGGAGACCGGTTTCACTCACGGAGGCCCGGCTGGTGTTCACCGCCCCTCGGCGGGACTTGGGCGTGGACTTAGCGCAAGTTCCTGATCCACGAGGGCGTCAGGGACGGTGCCATGTGTTTAAGGCCACGCTGACGTTTACGGCCACTCTGACGGCCGTGGTGTGTGCCATTCTGCAGAACTGCCGCGGCTTCGAGGCCATCGGCCAGTGGCTGCACGAGTTGCCCGTTGACTTCTGCCAGACACTGGAGTTCCACCGGCGGCCGCCGACGGCCAGTGGCGTGCGGAAACTGCTGGCGCGGATCGACGTGGTCGCCTTCGAGCAGGCGTTGACCGATTGGACGACCGATCTGTTGGGAGAGCCGGCCGCTCCCGACGGGTTGTCGGAGACCGCTCTGGACGGCCAGGTGCTGCGGGGGACGCCACTGAACACAAGACCGCGCTGGAAGTGCTGAAGAACCTGGTGCTCACCGGCCGCGTCATCACCGCCGATGCCGCCTTCTGCCATCAGGATGTCTGCCAGACGATCGTGGCGAAGCCTTCAGCGAGGACCGCAGCCGGGTCCGCCGGGGGTCCGCCCCCGAAGTCCTCGCCGGCTTTCGCAACGCGGCGCTCAACCTGCTGCGACTGGCCGGCAGCACGAACATCTCCGCCAGCTTACGCAGTTGCACGTGGAATCTTCAGCATCTGCGGAATCTCTTGGGCAGTGTGAAATCGGGCGGAGCCGTGCCGCAATCTCGCATCAGGCAATCCCCTGGCTGAAGTAGGGTGATGTCGAGTCTTCGAGGCTCACCCCTTTGCCTCTCATCGGGGTGAGCCTCGAAGACTCGACTGCACCCTACAAATTGCTCAAGATCCACTACGCAGCCAATTTGACGGCAGCCCGGCAAGTTGGATAGCATTCACGGTTTGCGTTTCTTCCGAGGTTCCCTCGTGTCGATCAATTCCCCGCTGGACGCCGCCGTCCACAAGGCCGATGTGCTGCTCGAAGCGCTGAACTGGATTCGCCAGTTTCGGGGCCGGCACGTCGTCATCAAGCTCGGCGGCAGCGCCATGGAGGAAACCGCCGCCATCCGCGCCCTGCTCACCGACGTCATCTTCATGGAAACCGTGGGGATGCGGCCGATCCTGGTCCACGGCGGGGGCAAGGCGATCAACGCGGCGATGGCGTCCGCCGGCATTCTCCCCCGGTTCGTGCAGGGCCGCCGGTACACCGACGACGCCACGCTGGAGATCGTCGCCAAAGTCCTCGCCGGGGACATCTGCCAGTCGCTGGTCGACCAAATCGAACGCCAGGGGGGCGATGCCGTCGGGCTGAGTTACCTCACGGTGAACTGCCTCCGCGGGCAACGGTTGAAGCTGCCGGGCGAGAACGGCGAACTCATCGACCTGGGCCGTGTCGGAGAGGTCACCGACATCGACCGCGATCTGCTGCTGACGACGTGCCGGGGCGGACGCATTCCCGTCTTACCTTCGGTCGCGCTGGATGCCGACGGCGGCAAACTGAACGTCAATGCCGACACCGCGGCGGCAGCGGTCGCAAGGCTGATTCAGGCCGAAAAGCTGGTGTTTCTCAGCGACGTGCCGGGGATTTATCTCGACCGCACAGACCCGACGACGCTGCAATCGCACCTCAACAGCGAGCGCTGCCGGGAATTAATCAAGCAGGGGGTGATCGACGCGGGCATGGTCCCGAAGGTGGAAGCCGCGCTGGAGGCGCTGCGGGCGGGTGTGAAGAAGGTGCATATCATCGACGCGCGGATCCCGCACTCGGTGCTGCTGGAGGTGTACTCCAATGCGGGGATTGGGACGGAGATTGTGTTGTGAAAGGGTTGAGAAGTAGAAAAGAAGAAGAGAAGAGGGGCGCGAAACCGCAAGCGTATCGACGGATGACGCTTGCGGTTTCGCGGTCTTCAGGGTTTCTCCAGGACGATTCCACTCACAGCTCGTGAGGATCAATAACCATGACTGTCGACACAATCACCAGCCAATCGGTGATGGACAAGTTCGCCCGGTACGTCATTCCGAATTATCGGCGGTATCCCGTGTGCATCGTGCGCGGGGAGGGAACCGCGGTGTGGGATGCCGAGGGGCGGCGCTATCTCGACCTGTTCCCCGGCTGGGGCTGCAACATCCTCGGTCACTGCCCGCCGCCGGTGGTGCGGGCGATTCAGGAGCAGGTCGCAGACCTGGTCCACGTCCCCAACACGTGGTATCTGCAGGCCCAGGGGGACTTCGCGGAAGCGCTGTGCAGCCGCAGCTTCGGACAGGCGTTCTTCTGCAATTCGGGGACGGAGGCCAACGAGGCGGCGATCAAGCTCACCCGGCTGTACGGCGGGCCGGGCCGCTACCGGATCATCACGTTCGAGAACGGCTTTCACGGCCGGACATACGGCGCGCTGACGGCGACCGCTCAGCCGAAATATCACGAAGGAGTCGGTCCACTGCTGCCCGGCTTCCGCTACGCCCCGTTCAACGATCTGGACGCCGTCCACAAACTGGTCGATGACGAAACCATCGCGATTCTCCTCGAACCGGTGCAGGGCGAAGGGGGCGTCAACATCCCCGACGAGAGCTTCCTGAAGGGGCTGCGGGCGTTGTGCGACGAGCGCAACATGCTGCTGATCTTCGATGAAGTGCAGACCTGCATGGGCCGGCTGGGGCACTGGTTCGGCTACCAATCGTTCGGCGTGCAGCCCGATGTGATGACGCTCGCCAAGGGACTCGCCGGCGGCGTGGCGGCGGGGGCGATGATCTGCAAGACCGAGCTCGCCGGGGTCTTGAAACCGGGCACGCACGCCAGCACGTTCGGCGGCAATCCGATCGCAATGGCGGCCGGCGTCGCCGCCGTCAAGATGATCGAAGACGAGGGCCTGCTCGACAACTGCCGCCGGATGTCCGAGCGATTCCGCCGGCACTTCGCGGCGCTCAAGGAAGAACTGCCGATCATCCGCGACCTGCGCGTCCGCGGGATGATGATCGGCATCGACCTCGCCGTCTCGGCCGTCCCGGCGGTGGCGAAGTGCAAAAACCGCGGCGTGCTGATCAACGCCACGCACGACACGGTGGTGCGGTTGCTGCCGCCGATCAACATCACGCCGGAAGACGTGGACGAAGGGGCGCAGGTCGTGTGCGACGTGCTGCGGGAGTTAGCCGCCGCAACCTGATGTCAGCCGCTCGAGCTTTCACGGAGGAAGCCCGGCTTCAGAGGAGAAGCCGGGTTTCTGATTTTGACGGGGTTTGTGACATGAAGCGATCCAGTGCCGTTGACACCCGCACCGCCTCCGCGGACTCGAACGGGTCCGGGGCGCGTGGCAACCTGCGGCATCTGAACTCGGTGCTCGATCTCAGCCGCAAAGACATCGACCGGATCTTCGCGCTGACGAAGGCGATCAAGGACCGCTGGTCGCGCGGCGACCGGCCCCCCGTGCTCGCCGGCCGCGTGATGGCGCAGGTGTTCGAGAAGCCGTCGTTGCGGACCCGCGTGAGTTTCGAGTCGGCGATGATGCAGCTCGGCGGGAGCAGCCTGTTCCTGACGGCGAAGGACGCCGGCCTCGGCGGCCGCGAATCGACGTGCGACGTGGCCCGCGTGCTCGGCGGCTACTGCGACGTCATCGTGCTGCGGACGTTCTCGCAGAAGCTCATCGACGACTTTATCCGCTGCTCGGGCACGCACGTCATCAACGGGCTGTCCGACGTCCGGCATCCGTGCCAGGCGCTGACCGATCTGTACACGATGCACGAAGTCTTCGGCGACGTCGCCGGGAAGAAGTTCGTGTTCGTCGGCGACGGCAACAACGTGGCGACCTCGCTCGCCGGCGCGTGCGCGCTCCTGGACGTCCCGTTGACGATCTGCGCCCCGGACGATTACCGCATCGACGACGCGTTTCTGGCGGAGCTCAAAAAGAAGTGTCCCAAGGCGAAGGTGACGCAGACGTCGGACTTTGCATCGGCGCTCAAGGACGCGGCGATCGTCTACACCGACGTCTGGACGAGCATGGGTCAGGAGGCGGAGGACGCCGAACGGTGCCGGATCTTCGCCCCGTATCAGGTCAACGAGCAGTTGATGAGCCGGGCGCCGAAGTCGGCCCGCTTCCTGCACTGCCTGCCGGCGAAGCGCGGCCGGGAGGTGACCGACGCGGTGATCGACGGCCCGAACAGCCTCGTCTTCCAGCAGGCGGAGAACCGCATGCACCTCGCCAAGGGGCTGTTGTGCTGGATGCTGGGGGTGGAGGTGTGAGGGACGGCCATTCCGCGGTTTTCGTAGGGTGCAGTCGAGTCTTCGAGGCTCACCACGAACAAGCTTCAATGTTCAATTTCGTGTGGCCACTCATTGGTGGTCTACAGATGTTGAAATCAGGGGCTTGAGCAGCCCCGTGAGGGGCGACCGGGATGTAGCCACGGGTGGAGCAGCGCGGCGGCCTTGCCGCCCGATGCGGAACCCGTGGTGTCATCGAAGGAGCGGACCTTGCCCCGGCAGGGGCAAAGGAAGTGTGCGTCAGTTCCTCAACTTCCGCCGGCCCTCCGGGACGGGCTGATCCTTGGACGCCGTCCCACGGGTTGCGCTCCGCCCGAAGCGGGCTGCGCTGCACCCGTGGCTACAGTCCGCGGCCCCTACCGGGGCCAAGAAGACGCGCTTTCGACAAATGTTTCCCGCCAATTGGCGACCACACCCGATCATTTTTTCAATGACCAACTCGCCTCTTCACCTTGAAAATTGACCATTGATAATTGGCCATTCCGCGGCTGGCGTTCTCACGCGGTCCGCAACCGTTTAGAATCACGCCCGGTCCTGCGATGCGCGTCCCCCGTGGAGTTCGTCCATGCCTCTCCTGGCCGTGGTGGTGGTCTCGGCGGTGATCCTGACTGTCGCGTATTTCACGTACGGCCCGGTGCTCGCGCGGCTGTTGCAGTTGAACGCGACGACCGAGACGCCCGCCGTCGAGCTGCGCGACGATGTGGACTACGTGCCGCTCGAACCGAATGCGCTCCTCAGCCAGCACTTCTCGGCGATCGCCGCGGCGGGGCCGATTGTCGGCCCGATTCTCGCCGGCGTGATGTTCGGCTGGCTGCCCGCTTTGATCTGGATTCTCGTCGGCAGCATTCTCATCGGCGGCGTGCACGACATCGCGGCGCTGGTCGCGTCGATCCGGCACAAGGCCCGATCCATCGCCGAAGTCGTCCGCGAGCACATGTCCCGCCGGGCGTTCGTGCTGTTCCTGTGCTTCGTGTGGTTCGCCCTGGTCTACATCATCGTCGCGTTCACCGACATCACCGCGGCGTCGTTCGTCGGCAGGCAGACGTTGGAGAACGGCGACGTCGTCACCGGGGCCGGCATCGCGTCGTCGTCGCTGATGTACCTCGCGCTGCCGATCATCATGGGGATCCTGTTGCGATACACGAAGCTGTCGCTGGGCTGGGCGACGCTGATTTTTATCCCGCTGGTGGGCGTCGCGATCTGGGCGGGGCAGAAGCTGCCGTTCGATCTCGATCCGATCGTCAAATCGTTCGCGCCGAATGCCGACGCCGGAGTGACGCACAAGGTGTGGGACGTGATTCTGCTGGCGTATTGCTGCATCGCGTCGGTCGTGCCGATGTGGCTGCTGTTGCAGCCGCGCGGGCATCTGGGCGGATATTTCCTGTACATCGCGCTGCTCGGCGGTGCGCTCGGCCTGATCATGAGCGGCGGCCAGGCTGAGTTTCCCGCCTATCGCGGCTGGACGACGCCCGCCGGCGACACGCTGTTCCCGGTGCTGTTCATCACCATCGCCTGCGGGGCGTGCTCCGGGTTTCATGCGCTGATCGCGTCGGGGACGACGTCGAAGCAGCTCCGCGTCGAAACCGATGCGAAGCTCATCGGTTACGGGGCGATGCTGCTCGAAGCGATGGTCGCCGTCGTGTCGCTCTGCTGCGTGATGCGGCTGGCGGTCGATTCGCCGCTGTTCAAGACGCCGCAGCCGAACGTGATCTACGCGATGGGCATCGGCAGCTTTCTGGAGACGCTCGGCCTCGACCCGCAGCTCGGCGTCGCGTTTGCATTGATGGCGTTCACCACCTTCGTGTACGACACGCTCGACGTCTGCACCCGGCTCGGCCGGTACATCATTCAGGAACTCACCGGCTGGTACGACGCGAAGGGGAAATGGCTCGGCACGATTCTCACCGGTGGCGCTCCCGTGTTCTTCGTGATGCAGACACTGATCGGCCCCGACGGCAGGGAAGTCGCCTTGTGGCGCGTGTTCTGGAAGCTGTTCGGCGCGAGCAACCAGTTGCTCGCCGCATTGACGCTGCTGGGCGTCACCGTCTGGCTGTGGAAGACCCGCCGCGCGTGGTGGGTCTGGCCGGTGTTCGGATTGCCGACCGTCTGGATGTACAGCATGAGCACGTGGGCGCTCTGCACGATGATCGGCGATTACTGGAAGCTGGTCACCGCCGAGGGGACCGTGCAGACGGTGACGTACGTCCTGTTCGGGATCACCACGCTGCTGGTCGTGCTGGCCGTGCTGATGCTGATCGAAGCGATTCGCGCGCTGTTGCCGCAATCGCCGCCGACGGACGACGGACGGAGGACCGTCACCGTGCCCGCGACGGCGTGACAATGTCGCCATCTCGCTCCGCGAGAGAGCCTCCGCGGACGGCGTGCGAGTGTGCATATCGGGATCGAACTGCAAAGTGACCCGGACGCTCCGAGCGTCCGGGTCACTGGATCGCAGCGAGATGGCGACATTGCGTCACCCGATCAACTCCTCCACCACCCGGCCATGCACATCGGTCAGCCGATAGTCGCGGCCCTGGTATTTGAACGTCAGGCGTTCGTGGTCGACGCCCAAGAGGTGCAGCAGCGTGGCGTTGAAGTCGTGGACGTGGACGCCGCCATCCACCACGCTGTAACCGAGCGGGTCGGTCGTGCCGTGCGCGTAACCGGCGCGCGAGCCGCCGCCCGCCATCCAGACGGTGTAGGCGTCCTTGTGATGATCGCGGCCGGCGCGTTGCGATTCGCCGCTGCCGCCCGTGTTCTGGGCCATCGGCGTGCGGCCGAACTCCGCCGACCAGACGACCAGCGTGTCGTCCAGGAGCCCGCGCTGCCGCAGATCCTGAAGGAGGGCCGCAATCGGCTGATCGACCTGCTCGCACTTCTTGGGCAATGCCTGGAACACGTTGCCGTGATGGTCCCAGCCCTCGTCGAACAGTTGCACGAACCGCACGCCGCGCTCGACCAGCCGGCGGGCCAGGAGGCAGTTGTTGGCGAAGCTCGGCTTGCCCGGCGATGCCCCGTACATCTCCAGTGTGGCCTTGGTCTCCCCCTTGAGGTCCATCAGCTCCGGCACGGCGGTCTGCATGCGGTAGGCGAGCTCGTACTGACTGATGCGCGTCGCGATCTCCGGGTCGCCCACGTCGGCGAGCTGCGCCTGATTCAACCGGTTCGCCGTTGCGATCAACTCCTGCCGGTCGGCCGACGTCACGCCCGGCGGGTCGGACAGGAACAGCACCGGATCGCCCTGTGAGCGGAACTCGCACCCCTGATGCACCGTCGGCAGGAACCCGCTCCCCCACGCGCTGTTCCCCGCGCCGAGCACCTGCCCGGTGATCAGCACCACGTACGCGGGCAGATCCCGGTTCTCGCTCCCCAGGCCGTACGTCACCCACGACCCGATGCTCGGCCGCCCGAATCGCCCGAACCCGGTGAGCGCGAACAACTGGGCCGGCGCGTGATTGAACTGGTCGGTGTGCAGCGTGTGGACGACGCATAGTTCGTCGGCGACCTGCTGCAAATGCGGCAACAGATTGCTGATCGGCCGGCCGCTCTGCCCGCAGTTCGCGAACTGGAACTGCGCGTCATCGGGCGTGCCGAGCAATGTCGGTTGCGACCGGATAAACGCGAAGTTCTTGCCGACGAAGAACTCGTCCGGGCAGAGCTCCCCATTCCGCTTCTGCAATTCGGGCTTGGGATCGAACAGATCGAGATGCGACGGCGCCCCGACGAGGTGGATGTAAATCACGCTCTTCGCCCGCGCCGCATGATGCGTCGCCAATCCCACGCCTGCGGTTTCGCGGTCCTTCCCCGTTGTCTCCTGGCGCAGCAACTCCGCCAGCGCCACCGCGCCGATCCCCGCCCCCGCATGCTGAAACAGCGAGCGACGCGACAACGCAGCGAAGTCATTCATCATGTTCATGGAGTTCACCGTTTCGATTTCGGGTGCCACTGTCTTCGTGTTGGAGTCCAGCCTTTAGGCTGTGCCTTCGCTTGGCGGAGAAAGCGAATAGCAGCCTAAAGGCTGGACTCCAACGGCGTTATCCTCTGGTCACGGTTTCATCCAGATTCAACAGCAGATTCGCCACGTGGAACCACGCTGCCAGGTCCACCGGGTCCAATCCGTCCGGCAGCTTCACCGCCGCAACAGCTTTGAGCAACGCGGCGACGTCGTCGGGACGCGATGACAGCTTCTGTCGCTGGGCCGCGTGGAAGCGTTGCAACTCTTCGCGCTCCAGCGAAGAGGCCGTTCGCGAGAGGACCAACTGCGTCGCATAGTCGATGCGGTCGGCCATATCCGCGGACGGCGATTCCGTCAGCACGCGGGACGCGAGCGCGACCGCCATCTCGATGGACGCCGGGTCGTTGAGCAGCGTCAGCGCCTGCAGCGGCGTGTTGGTCCGCGGGCGGTTGACGGTGCACGACGCGCGGTCCGGGGCGTCGAAGTTGACGAAGCTCGGATACGGGGCCGCTCTGCGCCAGACGACGTACACGCCGCGGCGGAAGCGGTCCTCGTCCTTGGCATCGACCCACTTCGGGGCGTTGCGGCCGACCGCCCGCCAGATGTTCGTGGGCTGATGCGGCATGATCGGCTCGCCTCCCTGCTTCGTCGACAAGAGGCCGCTCGCCGCCAGCGCCTGGTCGCGGATCGTCTCCGCCGACAGCCGGAACCGCGGGCCGCGGGCATACAGCGCGTTTTCCGGATCGCGTTCGGCGAGTTCCGGCGTCAACCGCGACGCCTGCCGATACGTCGCCGACAACACCATCCGCTTCAGCATCCGCTTCATCGACCACGCCTGGGCTTCGGGGTCCGGCGACGTCATGAATTCCACCGCCAGCCAGTCGAGCAGTTCGGGATGCGTCGGCGGTTCGCTTTGCAAGCCGAAGTCCTCCAGCGTCGTCACCAACCCGCGGCCGAACAGTTCGGCCCACCACCGGTTCACCGTCACCCGGGCCGTCAACGGGTTGTCCGTGGACACCAGCCACTGCGCCAGGCCGAGCCGCGTCGGCGGGAATTTGGGATCGAGCGGATGCAGCTTCTCCGGCGTGCCCGGTGCGACGGCGTCCCCCGGCGTGAGGTAGTTGCCGCGTTTCAGCATCTGCGTCGTCCGCGGCTCCGGCAGCTCGACCATCACCAGCGTGGTCGGCGGCTCGATCTTGTCGAGCTTCAGCTTCATCAGCGACAGTTGCTTGTCGGCCTCGGCCAGTTTCGGGTTGGACTCCGTGAAGAACTCGTCGAGCCGCTTCTTCTCCTTCGCGGTTCGCTTGTCCTTCTTGAGGATCGCAGCGACGTCATCGGGCACCGTGGCGGCTTCCTCGCCGACGAGGGCCGACAGCCGCAGCCGGCCGATCGTGCGGCCCTGGCCGAATTGCTGATCGAGCGTGAAGACCAGCGCGGTTTCGCCGTCGCAATTCAGCGGCTTCGTCAGCTTGAACACGGCGTGGTGCGGCTTGCCGAACTGCTGGCCGATGGCCCAGCCGGTCTTGCGATTGCCGTCGATCGCCGCCGAGACGGGGTAGCGCGCCTGTTCGTAATCGGCGTCCGCGGACGCGAACTCCAGTGACCCGGACGCTTCGAGCGTCCGGGTCACTGCGGTTACGTCGAACTCGCTGAGGATGAAGTTCGGCCGGTCGGCGTCGCCGCGGCCGGGGCCGGTGCCGGTGATTTCGGGATGCGTCAGCGCCTCGACCTTGAACGCGGTGACGTTCGCCAGCGTCGTCCGCACGGTGACGGTGTACGTCGTCGCTTCGGGGACGCGGCCAGTGATGAGGATCGACTGATCGTCGAGCACGCGATGGTCCTCGCCGCCGCCGGACTCGAACGTCGCGACCGGCAGCACGTGCCATTCCGCGGCCCGGTCCAGCGAGCCGCGCAGCTTCGCTTCCCATTCGTCTCGTCCCGTCCCCAACTCGGCCATCAACGATGTTCGCCGCGCCTCCAACTCCCCCAATGAGGCTTGCAGTTTCGCGCGTTCGGCTTGCAGCGTCGCCGGCAACGGCAGCTCCACGTTGGGGCCGAAGAACTCGAACTGCACCCCCTTGCCCGACTTGTTCTGCACCTCCAGCGGCGTGTTGTTGAAGTACGCGAACATGCGGTAATAATCGCGCGACGTGAACGGGTCGTACTTGTGATCGTGGCACTGGGCGCACTCCAGCGTCAGCCCCAGCCAGACGGTCGCCGTGGTGTTCACGCGGTCGATGACCTGGTTCGTGCGGTTCTCCTCGGGCTGCACGCCCGCCTCCACGTTGCAGGTCACCGTGCGGTGAAACCCGGTGGCCACCCGCTGGGCGAACGTCGCGTCCGGCAGCAGATCGCCCGCGAGCTGCTCGATCGTGAATTGATCGAACGGCAGGTCGGCGTTCAAGGCGTCGATCACCCAGTCGCGATACGCCCAACTGTCGCGGAGTTGATCGGCCTGGTAACCGTTCGAGTCCGCATACCGCGCGAGGTCCAGCCACGGCGATGCCCACCGTTCGCCAAACCGCGGCGATGACAACAGCCGATCCACCACGCGCTCGTAAGCACTCGATGTCTCATCGGCGACGAACGCCTGCAACTCGGCCGGTGTCGGCGGCAATCCGATCAGGTCCAGCGACACCCGCCGCAACCACGTCGCCTTGGTTGCTTCCGGCGACGATGTCATCCCAGCCGCGATGTGCCGCTGCGCGATGAACCGGTCGATCTCGTTCCGCGACCACGCCTTCGCTGTCGGCGTCAGACTCGGCAACGCCGGCCGTTGGGGTTTGACGTAGGCCCAATGCTCGGCGTACTGCGCGCCGCCCGCGATCCAGCGCTTCAGCAAATCGCGCTCGCGGTCGGAGACCGTCTTCTTCGACTCCGGCGGCGGCATCCGTTCGGCGTCGTCGGTCGATGTGATCCGTCGCAGCAACTCGCTCTTCGCGGGATCGCCGGGCACGATGGCCGCATGATCGCCACGGGACCGCGTGGCGTCATCGACGAGATCGAGCCGCAGCTCCCCCTGGCGGGCTTCGGCATCGGGGCCGTGGCAGGCGAAGCACTTCGCGGACAGAAGCGGCCGGATGTCGCGCTGGAAATCGACGCCGTCGTCGGCCGCCAGCCCGCCGCCACACATCAACACACCGAGCCAAGCGAACCGCATACGCTGTTCCTCGCCGTTCCGAACCACCGCCGCCAGACCCATCAGCATACCCGAATTTGTGCGTGTGCCAAGATGGGGGCATGAATCCGCCCGTGGCCCGGTCCTAATTCCCAGTGCCCGGGCGTTTCCGGACGTGCGGCCGATGCCCGGGACCACGGCGTCGTCTGGCGGAGCTGTTCGTGCGGCCGGCGAGTCGCGGCCGGTTCGGGGCGGCGTTCCGAACGGCGGCAAGCCCCTGCGGGCCGGAACCGCGGCGGACGCGC
>JAWXBB010000084.1:0-8274 GCA_034439795.1 Planctomycetaceae bacterium
AAGGTTCCAGGAAGAGCGTTCTCGCTTCAGTCGGTGATGTCCAGCCATGCTTCAGCCCCAGCGGGGCGGCAGATCGTAGCCCCAGGCGTGAGCCTGGGGTTTTCGTCGGTCTATGATCGCAAGCCCCGGAGGGGCGGCAGAAACCGAACGACCTCCGGCTTTCTGTCGCCCCTATCCGGGGCTAGTGTGATGACAGGGCCAACGTCTTTTACAAGAGGCCGAGTTTGGCGAAGAGGCGTTGGGGTTTGCGGGAGTGACTGCGAAAGGTGGCGGCGAAGTTTTCGGCGGCATCGGCGCGAAGACATGCGAGGGCGGCATTTCTGAGGGCCGCGAAGTTTTGCGGTGCGTGCCCCCGACTGATCGTCGAGCGATCCTCGCGGAAGACAACGTCACGGACCCAGTGCAGGCCGTTCTCGATGGCGCCCCAGTGGCCGCGGACGAGGGCCTGCCGCCGCGCGGCCTCCGCCCTGGCGCGTGGCAGCGAGGTGACGAAGTACCGCGTCTCGACGACCGTTCGGCCGCGATGCCGCCGCTGACAGACGACGCGCAGGATCTGTTTCACACCCGGCCAGCGGACGTGATCGTTGAGCGCGACGGTGCCCGGTGTTCTCCAGCCCAATGGCAGGGCCCCCCTGGGCGCAGCGGCAACGTGAGGCGGAGCGCGCGACGGCCGCGACGGTGGACAAGGGGCATGGCCGCCTCGAACGCCGGACCCTGACGGCCAGGAGCGCGCTGAATTCGCACCTCGCTTGGCCGGGCGTCGGTCAGGTCTGCCGCGTCCTCCGGACCCGCACGATCCGCGGCCGGACCGAGACCGAGACGGCGTATGATGTCACCTCGCCGCCGCGCGGACGCGCGACTCCTCGAACTGGTGCGGGGACACTGGGGCGCGATCGAGAACGGCGTCCACTGGGTCCGCAAGATCATCGGTCGCATCGGAGAAAAAGCTGGCGTGAAGGTGAGCGCCACGAAGTTCGCTTCGGCCCACGATTTCCGACGGGCGTTCGGTTTCCCCTGGGCACAGCTCGTTCTGCCGCAGCACCTGAAGGCACTGATGCGGCACGCGGACATCAAAACCACCACGCAGTTCTACGTCGGCTTGAGCGCCACCCGGACCGCCGATGCGACACGCGCCGCGACGAAGCGCGCGTTTGGTAACACTCTTGGTAACAGTGACCTTCTTCACGGCCACCCGCCCGCCCCAACAGAAGTCGAAAACGCTGTTTCCCAAGTGGATTTCCAAGCACGCCCGGAAGGACTTGAACCTTCGACCTACGGTTTAGAAAACCGTTGCTCTATCCGGCTGAGCTACGGGCGCAAGGCTGCGATCACAGCGATCTATTGCGTCTACCGTCCGTCAGCCGTGGCATGATGACACTCGATTCCACCGGAGATCCCGCCGGCCGCCGACCCGCACGCCCTGTGCGTCGGAAGGCCGACCAGCCATCCCCCACCCACCCGTCGCGCGCTGGTAACGCCGTCGCGATGCGGTTGTGAACCCAAGAGAACCTACCCGATTTTCGCCGCCGGGGCGACCCCAAACTGGCCGCCGTTCAGTATCGGCGACGGCGAGACGGGCTGCAAGCCGGATCGTATCGACGGATCTATTGGCGGCAAGCTCCAGACACTCAACCGGCCACAGGACGGCGAATCCGTTCAGCCAATCGGCGTTCCACATCCGCCCACGGCACGGCCCGCGACGGATCGGCATCGAGTTCCGCAGCCCGCCGGTCGAGCGTCGCCGCCCATTCGTCGCTCAGCAAGAACGACTCCTCCGCCTCCAGCGACGCCGCCAACTCGCGGATCACCTCCAACCGCACAGGCAGCGTCTTGCCTTGGGCGAGTAGGTCGAGTTGCAGGTTCGACATGGCACACCCTCCGAGGGAAACTGTACCGCGCAAGAAAAAAGCCGCCCTGCCAGTGGCATTGCGGCCGGTTGCCCCGTAGGGCAGAGCCTGCGAATGTTTTGTCTTTGTTGCGGAAAGACTCGCGGGCTCGGACGACCTAATCTTGGTAATCCCGAAATGCCTTGAGCAAGCCCGCGAATGAGTCCGGTTGATATTTCTGGAACTCCTCCTCGTCCACAAACACGAATCCGAACCGAGTCTCATGCTGAGCGGCGTTGATGTCCTGGCACCATTGCTTTAGCCGGGCGATTTTCAGCGGGTCGTCCAAGTCCTCTCGGCCCTTGGTTTCCACGATGTAAATCTCTGCCGGGGAGACCTGCACGAAGAAATCGGGATAGTAATTGGAGATGTCACCGTCGGCGTTGACGTAGTCCAGCTTGAACCCGACGGCGAAATAGTTTTTGGCGAAGGAGACGATCTCGCCGTCGCAAGTGTCGAGAAAAGCCGCGAATTCCAACTCGAAATGGCTGTCGCCGATGATGCGATTGAACACGCTCAGCTTGGGAACGATGAAACCCTGCTCCTTCGCCACGAAGGGCCGGGTGGTGCGAAGTTTGATCCGGTCGCGAATCTCGGCGTTGCCCTTGTCCTGGACCGTCAGCGCGTTGATCCCCTTCTTGAACTCTTCGATGATCGTTCGCGTTGCCTGAACTTCGGACAGGTTGCGGAGCGTATTGGCGTCATCCAGTTCCACGGTGCGGCCGAAGAGCTCATCCCTGACAAACGCCTTGACCTTGGGGTACAGCACGTCGTACCCGCTGACGAGCCTTAAGTCCTTCATGATCGTCTGGGCGAAGTAGCCGATCACGCTCCGATAGTCCGCCACGCCCTCGGTGTCGAGGTAAGTTGTGTGCGTAATCTGGCCGGTCGCGATGTCCCGGAAGACGATCTCCCGCTGCTGCTCCGCGCTGAATTGCTGATACATGACCTGCGTGTGACCGAATGCCGACGGGTCCAGCAAGTTGAGGTTCTTGTATTCCCGATAGACGCGAGCCGTCAGCACGGGAATCTCGATGTCCAGCGTCTCCAAGTCCTTCTTTGGGTTCGCAGTGTCGATCTCCACGACAATCGGCGCCTTCGGCCCGGTCCCCGGACCCATCGGTTTGCGTTCCAGCTCCACCCCTTCCGCCTGGATCGACTCGACGAACTCCATAAAGGCGTCGGTTCCGACCACGCTGACGTACTCCGTCACGTTGCCGGGATACATCTTCCGCAAACCGCGGCCCAGCGTTTGTTCGGGAAGAATGTTGCTCTTGGCGGCGTAGGGGCGCAGGCCGACGATGGTCGTCACATTGCGGACGTCCCAGCCCTCCTTGAGCATCATCACCGAGACGATGGCCTTGAACGGGTTGTCAGCCCGGTCGATCTCATTGGCCAACTTGCGAAGTTTGTCGAGGTCGTCCTTGTTCTTGCTGCTCGCCGCTTCGGAAATCTCGCCGTTGCTCTTGGTGTGGATCACCAGCACGGCGTCCTTCAGCTCGGGATACGTCGCCTCCAGATACGCGGCGACGTCGTCGCAATTCCTGGTGTCGTCCGTCATCACGAACAGAATCGACTTCTTGCCGAGCTTTTCGTGCTCGTCGAACGCCTTCCGCCATTCGACCACGCCGAGATTCAGGTAGTCCGCGTACTTCTCGGTGTATTTCGAGCTTTGCTTCTCGTGCAGCTTGGCCCGGCTGGCCTGGTCCGGCAGCACCGGATGCTTCACCACATTTTGATAGATCGCCTCCACCAGCGGATAGTCGGACACCGTCTGGACGAAGATCGCCCCGTTGTTGTGCTTCGGAGTCGCGGTCACGTCGATCTGGATCGACAACGCCGAGTCCTTCTGCAACAGCCGGTTGTGGATGTCCTGAATCGACTGGAACCAGGCCAGACTGGCGTCGTGGATGTGATGGGCTTCGTCGTTCAGGACGGCCAATTCTTCGATGTCCCGGACGATCATGCCGAGATCGACCTTGCTGTCCGTCGTCCCGCCGGTCGGACGCGGCCCCAGGAAATAGGCGGTCGTGTCCTCGTCGTCGGCGGAGGGGAGCGATTCGTTGCCGGCATACACGCGGTGGATGTTTGTCAGGAAGATGTTGCCGGTCTTCCGCACGACGCGGACGTCGTCCTGCACGTGCAGCGTCAACTGGAAGTCGTCGCGCCAGTCGCGGCCGTCGAAGCCGTTGTCGGGCAGCACGGGATCGTGGAAGAAAATCCGCAGCCCCTGGAAGTCCTTGTAAACGCGGTCGAGGACGATGATGTTCGGCGTGATGACCAGAAAGTTCCGGGCCAGCGTCGAATCCGGTTCGTAGGTCTTGTGAAAGAAGCTCCACGCCAGCACCAGACTCAGCACCTTCGTCTTGCCGGAACCCGTCGCCATTTTGACCACGAACCGCCGCCACGTTTCATCGAACATGCCTGTGGAGACCAGCCCGGACGAATCGAACCGCAGCAGGTCGAACTTGTCTTTGACGCCCACCACGTCATACAGATAGACGATGGTTTCCAGCGCCTCGCGCTGGGCGAAGTAGTATTGGAAGTCCGCCAATGTTCCGTCGTTCGACGGCAGCAGGTGTTGATGGCCGAACCACCAGCGGAGCAAGCTGCGGCTGGTGCCGGCCGCGCCGTCATACCCGCCGTTCCGCCACGCCTGCACTTCCTTGCGGAGCGTCGTCACCAGCGGCGGCAGCAGTTTCTCAAAACTCGTGGTCCGCAGGGCTTCGTCGGCCGGAAACCAGCGCAGGGACGGTTCGAGGATCGCATGCGGATCGTTCGGGAAACTCGGATGAATGGCCATTACCGTTTCCCTCCCAGCGACACATCCACGATCGTCATCGTGTCGTTGCCGAAGATGTCCACGACTTTGACCGCGATCTTCACCCGCTTCCGCGCCGAGTCGAATTCGCGGGCCGCGCTGGTCAGCTCCAGCGACCGGTCCTTCTTCGTGCGTAAGCTCTGCCATTCGTTCTCGAAGATGAAGTCCCCCGTCCACTGCTCCTCGACCGCGCCGGTCGCGGCGTCCTTCACGCGGATCATTTCCCGCTTGTTCTCGAAGTCGAAATCGACCGACCAGTAGTCGATCCAGTCGGTCCACTCCTTCGTCAGCTTCTCCTTCGTGACGATGCCATTCTTGTCTTTGGAGATTTTGACGATCTGCCCCTTCTCGACGACGATCTTGCTCCCCTTCTCCTTCAGCGTCTCCGCCGCCTGCTTCGCGCTGTCCTGCGAATAGAAGACCGAGAAGTCGGTCAGCTCGACGGCGACGGTCCGCCCCTTCACCAGCGGCTTGACCTCGATCGCCGCCACGTCGTGGAACACCACCTGGTCCTTCTCGACGGCCCGCTTGTCGAACACGTCGGCGGGGATGTACTTCGGCTGGATGTCGATCCCCTTCGACTTCGCCTCGTCGAGGACGTTGGGGAACAGCCCCATCTCGAACTCGAAGCCGAGCAGGTCCACCCGCGTGATGTGCTTCTGGCGGGATTCGAGGATGATCTCCTCGACGAACAGCCGCGTGACCGGCAGGTTGACCGGGCCGACCACCACCATCCGGCCGGCCTTCTTGCCGTGAAACGTCTTGAGGCCGGTCGTCGGCTCCGCCTTATAGGCTCTGAGAATGAGCGCCAGAAACTCGGCTTCTTTGGCGGCGAGATATTGCCGTTGCTCGTCCTCGCGCAGACTCTCCAGCCCCCCCCCTTGACATCGCCGGCATAGTGCTGGCGTTCGTACTTGCCGAGGTTGAGGATTTCAAACGCGCGGTAGGTCTGGTCCTGGGCCTTGCGTTGGCGTTGGACGCCGATCAGCCGTTTGCGGGTGGTGTGAATGGCGAACTTGCCGAGATCGCTGACGATCCACTTCCGCCCGAGCTTCTCCGCGACCGCCGCCGTCGTCCCTGACCCGCAGAAGAAATCCGCGACGATGTCGTTCTCGTTGGAGGAGGCGTTGATGATGCGCTCGAGGAGGGCTTCGGGCTTTTGAGTGGGATAGTTGACGCGCTCTTTCGCTTGTGGATTGACAGGAGGGATGTCGTCCCAAGCTGAATCGACAATGTCGCCCTCAACATCGTCGAGATAAATGATACGAGTTCCGCCCGCTGTGGGATTCACATCGTCTCGATAACGTCGTCCATCCTTGTCCGTTTTCCATCGTTTCAAATAGTCCTCATTGTGCGGGCGAAATTGCGTGTGCCAGACAAAGTCATCTCTTGTTTTGCGGTAAGAAATAATGTCGTCGTGTTTTTGCGGAAACTTCTTGGCCGTCTTTCGTTTAAATGAAAAATACGACCAGATGACCTCGTTGAGAAAATGATCCACACCGAAAACCTCGTCCAAAACTTGCCTCAAATGATGCACTACTCGCCAGTCGCAATGCACATAAATGTTCCCATCCTCCGCCAGCAGGTCGCGCATCAGGATCAGCCGCTCGTAGATCATGCTGATGAATGAGTCGGCTCCGCGGCCCCAGGTGTCGCGGTAGGCGATTTCTTCGAGGATGTTCGGCTTCTTCGTGAACGTGTCGTCCCCGATCTCGATGTCCATGCTGAAATCGGCCCCCACGTCGAACGGCGGGTCGATGTAGATCAGCTTGATGCCCCCCTGCGCCTCGATCTCCTCCCGCAGCGGGCCGTTCTTCAGGCTGGACAGAATCAGCTTGTTGTCCCCCCAGATCAGCTTGTTCGTCCAGCCCGAAAGCTGCCGGCCGCGCTCGTCCATGTTGAACAGCGTCGGCCGCTCCTTGACCTGTTCGGCGCGCGGCTCGTCGACGTGCTCGATCGTCTGAAACGGCAGGACGACGTTGGTGACTTCGTTCGTCTTGCCGTTCCAGACGAGTTCGACCTCGCGCTGATCGTCGAACAGCAGAAACCGGTACTTGTCCGGCAGCGGCCGGTCGGCTTCCAGATGACGGATGACGTCCTGCTTCTCGGCGGGGGTCAACTGGGCCATGGAAGGGATGCTCCGGAGGCGGGGTTCGTGGGTAAGGGCCTGACCCGCGAGTGTGGTCCGTCGGCGGGGAAGTTTCAACCGAGGGCGTCCGCGGTGCGTTCTTGAACTCGTCGCCTCGTTCCCCTGCGAAGACCTGGGGATGGTTGTCGTCGATCATCCCCAGACGACGTACTCGCACGCGGCGCTCGCCGAACTGATGCGGCAGGACGCCGTCGTCGTGATCTGCGGCCGCGATCATCTGCCGTGCGGCATCGTGCCGCCGTTCGCCGATCACAATCAGGTGGTCTCGCGGATTCAGTTGCAGGTCGGCGTCGGGCTGCCGCTCAAGAAGCGGCTGTGGCAGCAATTGATCCGGGCCAAGATTCTCGCCCAGGCGGAGAACCTGCAGCCCGACACGCCGCCCGCACGGCGGTTGCGCGAGTTCGCCGCCAGCGTCCGTTCCGGCGACCCCGACAACCGCGAAGCCCATGCCGCCCGCGCGTATTGGGCCGCCTGGCTGATGCTGGCTCCCGAGGCGACCCCGACGGGGACGGTCTCAATGCGTTGTTGAACTACGGCTATGCGATTGTGCGGGCGGCGCTCGCCCGGGCCATCGTCGCCGCAGGACTGCATCCGGCGCTGGGGCTGCACCATTCGCACCGCAGCAATCTGTTCTGTCTGGCCGACGATTTGATCGAACCGTTGCGCCCGCTGGTCGACGCCTGCGTCCGGCAGTTGGCATTCGCCGGCGAGACGGAACTGACGCAGCCGGTGAAGGCGGAGCTGCTCGATCTGTTGACCGCGGAGGTGCAGGTCGGCGAGTTCGCCGGGCCGCTGATGGTCTCGCTGCACCGCTACGTCGCGTCGCTGGTGAAGGCGCTCGAGGGCGTTGCCCGCGAGCTGGAGGTGCCCGTCCGATGCAACTCAGCAGTTACCGCAGCATGTGGCTCGTAACGATGTTCGACCTGCCGGTGGACACCAAGGAGGCGCGGCGGCGCTACACCCTGTTCCGCAAATTTCTGCTGACGGACGGCTTCACGCAGCTACAATACTCGGTGTATGGCAGGCACTGTGCCAGCGAGGAAAACGCCGATGTCCACCTCAAGCGGATCGAGCGCAGTCTGCTCCCGGACGGGGAGGTTCGCATCCTCACCGTCACCGACAAACAATTCGAGCGCATGCGGATTTTCTGGGGGAAAATCCGCCAATCACCGACCGAACCGCCGGGTCAACTGGCCCTTTTCTGAAGCCCGGAAAGCCGCAACGCAATTCCGGGTTTCAAGTTTGGGCGATGGGAGTATAACCGATCCGACCCCGCGAGCAGTCCGCAACATCGTCAATGAGGCGCACGGGCTGAGCAAAGTGTAACCGATCCGACCCCGCGAGCAGTCCGCAACACAAACAGCAGGACAGTTATCCCTGGATCGAGTGTAACCGATCCGACCCCGCGAGCAGTCCGC
>JAWXBB010000085.1:0-4520 GCA_034439795.1 Planctomycetaceae bacterium
CGCGCCGCACCCTGCCGCAGGCATCAATCGAGACCGTCGCTGCCCGCCCTGCGCGGCTTCGATCAGCCGGCGCTCGACGATCGCGGCAAGATCGCGAAGTGGATGCCTGCCGGAAACAACGACGCGCGGATCGTTGACCAGTTTCTTGTCTGTCATCTTGAATCGCCTCGCACCCGGTTCCAGGGGCAAAATGTGGTGGCGAATGGGATCAAACGGCTTGTCCTTGAAGTAGCTTGCAGCTGCACTGCCCAACGCCAGAGCGAGGCGGAACTCTGGGCTACCATCGTTCACGGCTTCGACCCATTCGGAGCGGAGTGCGGGGACCGGACCGGCCTCGATGCCAGTGTTGCTGGCTTGAAGAGTCTCAATCTCGGCCGCCGCCAGCAGAATGGCCTGCCAGCGATCAGGCGTACGATCGTGAGTGATCGCGGCAAAGACGACATCGGCCAGGCGACGTTCGGCGTGAACCAACCGGGAGGGGGCGTTCTTCTTTCGAGCAGCGCGATGGAGCCGCTCCAGCCAACCCGACAGGTCATCCACCAATCGAGCTGTCGAGTTCTCGCGGACCTGGATTCGACCCAGAGGTACCGCGAAATGCGTTGCCAGATTGTCGCGTTGAAGATAACCATACCGCAGAAAAGAAGAAATTCCACGAGCCGCACCTAGCCCGCAGATGGCACGCGCTGCGGCGAGCGGATTCTGTGCCACCCGGCGCCCGCTTGAACAGCGGCCCTCCCGGAAGAGCAATCGAATCTCCGCGAAAGTACTCGGAGTTTCCCAGAGTGGGAACCACTGCTCGCCACGACCAGAGTTTTTTCTCCCTTTGTTGAGGACAAACTCGTCCATCTCCGAGCTTGACCCTGCTCCCATTCCCATTGGTGTGAAGTAATATGGCGATGTCAAAAAGCGATGTTGATCGCAATTCGATCGCCTTGCCACACCAGACTGAATGACGATAGATCCTTCAAAAGCAAGTAGGAGATCCCAAGGGGATCCCTCGCCGCTCGGTAGGTATTGGCGGAACGGGCCGACAACTTTTTCCTTCTTCGGTCTCTTGATAGCCTCCGTAGGTGGCGGCTGAAAACCTCCATCCCAGGAATCTCTATCTGAACCATCACTCCACAAGCTCGGGGAGATGGCGTTGTTCCAGCCGGATCCGACAATGCATTCTACAACTGCTGCAAGGAATGCGGCGGTATAACTTCCGCTCCCTTCATTTCCACCTGTTCCGAGAATGGCAGGGCCACGAAATGAATCACCAAGGTCTGCGAGAACCGTGTCCAACCAATCCAAGCCGGCGCCACGCAGTCGCGCCCGGATTCGCCTGATCATGGCCGCTTTGGAGTCCTCTTCCTCCGGTTTTTCACCGCCGCCTTCCTCAATGACATCTCGAATTCGGCAGACAGCTTCGCGAAACGCGGACAACCGGTTGGAGTTCGAGCCTTCGATTGCTGCCAGTGCGTTCCTAGCGGTCTTCTCGGATGAACCCGGGTAGTAACCCGACCGCCCACCCCAAGGATTGAAGATCGGCGTTGGCTCATACTTCTCCAGGAAGAACGTTTCTAGTTCCCCCTTGGACAAGGTGCTGAGAAGGCAGAAACGGTCGCCGTCCCACCAACCGCGGGTCTGCTTGTCGGCCTGTTCGGCAACAAGCCGCAGGATACCGAGTGCTTTCAAATAGTTGGCCAGCGGAACAGGAGCGCATCCCTTAAGGACATGGAGGTGCATCTTCATGTCGTCGCCTCCGCGGCCAAGGTCGGATCGTTGGTCGTCAGGCGGGATGCCCGGATATCCGCCGCTCGCATGATCGCTTCGAGGAATGCGAGAGAGGCCGGACCATGTCGCTCGAGAAGGCCGATGCACCGTTCTCGCCAACTAATTCCCGTTCGAAACGAAAGCCCGATCGCAGCGGGGGAAAGCGTCAGTGGTAACTCAGGAACAGGCGACTCGCCCGGTGCCAGTTCGACCGATGGTAAGACGTCCCCTTCTCGAACCCCGCGTACCGGTAGACCACGCCCGTCTCGGTCCGCGTAGTCCTGGTCCTTCGGGGCAGCGTGGAGGCCAACCCGGACTTTCCCGTGATGACTTGCTACGAGATAGGCCACGAGGTCAAAGGCGTGGGCGTCACACCGAAGGAGCCGATCGATCAACGGAGTTGGCGCTTGCGGAAGTGAGTGCTTGGGCAATCCCGATTTCATCTGCTCCAGTATGTTAATCCAGGGCCCGAGGAGAGCCTCGTGTGTTGGGTTGTAGTGCCTGAGGACAGCAAACAATCCGAGGGCGCTGGCAAGTTCATGGCGAAAGGCAGGGCGGGTTTCGCTGTCGTCGAGATAGCGATACAACGCCTTTCTTGGCCAGCACTGGTCGGGGGCTTTGGCCAAATCCAATCGGTTCAGCCGAGCCGCTTTTTGACTCCCTCGGATTGAGCCCTGGAATGCCGGGTGCGCCTTTCCCCAGTCATGCCAGAGTGAGGCGAGTTCCAGCAAGCCACGAAGCGAATCGGGGAGATCAACCTCTCGGGCGATGGAGGTAGCGTGTTCCGCTACCTCGCGAGAATGGCACGCAATCGTCTTCCATTGGCTTGTGCTCAACTGTTCGCCGTCTTGCTGGTCGTCGGTTTCTTCGAGAGCTTGTGTCGCCGCGTCCGTTTTGGGTTCGGTAACCGGCGGGACAGTCGAGCTTGATTCAGCGTCAAAGCCACGGTCCGTACGGTAACCGCCACACGTCCTGGCGACGCAGACGATCCGGCCGGGCACGAGCGATTCACTGGTGGCAGTTTTCCATTCGCCATCGAGCCAGTCCCACACCCAGGCTCGCTTCGTTTTCTTGAGCTTTGATTTGCCTTTCTCGCACAGCCACTCGCGGGCCTTGAGAAACGGAACCGAGCACAATTCACGGCGATGAGGTTTGCGGTCGTCAGTGGGCTTGTTCGCAGGACCCCCTTTTTGGTCTGGTGGCACATCGTGCCAGAACACCTGTAGATCCCGGTCATCGCCCGAGCGGATGAACCGGCTGATGTCCAGGTCCGCGCCGGTCAGGTCGGGCGTGGTGTCAAAGAGTTCGTCAAACTCCTTGCGCAGCAACAGATGCGACGGGGCGTAGGGATACAGTAGGAGCCTGGCTTCGTCCCCAAGCGAGTGCTCGTGGGCCTCAAGACTGGCGATGCCGACATCGTGAAGCTGTTGAATGGCTTCCCAGGCGCTGTCGAGCTCTTCGGCCGAGTACGGGGCCGAGTCCTCAGTGTTCTTTCGCCGATCTACGACCAGCACGTTCCCGGTGCCACCATACCGGGCGCTGCGGCCAAACCGTTGCACGAGGCTGGGCCACGGTGCGAGTTCCGTGATCAAGCATCCGGCGGAGATATCGACGCCGGCTTCCACCACCTGCGTCGCGACGATGATCCGATCGATGCCAGGCGCACAGGCCAAGCGCGAGAGAAACCGCTCCCGCCATCCCTCTCGTTCGGCGGGGCGAAACCGGCTGTGCACCAGTTCCAAATCGTTCAAGCGGCCGGCTTTTCGCAAGGCATCGAAGGTGCGACACGCTCGGTCGACCGTGTTGCACACGACAAGAGTGATCTTGCCGAAGTCGCCGTCGGCCAGTTTGGCGTGTTCCTCGAGGACCCGCTGTGCGAACCCTTTGTCATCCGTTGGGGCTATTGTGTCGTCCACCGCGACTTGCTTGTGGATATCCCACAACCCACCAACTCGCTGGCTATCCGGCACTTCACATGGATTCGTGATCCAGGAATCGTGGCGCTCGGCCGTGTCCACACTCCGCAACCATTCAGGTTGCAGGGTCGCGCTCATCCACCACGTGTGGCAGGGCCGAAGGTGCTTGGCGCCGTCGTCGTCGCGAAATGCCTGGAGCTGGGCCGATGTCGCCAGACCAACATCCATGAGCTGGACCTCGTCCATGACCCACAACGCATCCTGGCTCAACAGTCCAAACTCCATTGGCCATCGAGCCCGCGCCGCCGCGTAGCCGCGATTCAAGGCTCGCGACAGCAGCATGTCCTGAGTGCCGATGATGACGGCAGGGCGTTCGGGGTACAGGAACCATTCCCCGCTATCTTCGCCACCCATGGCGATATGGACCGTCGGGCGAACGGCTTCAGGGATTCCTGCGGCGAGACGTCGCGCGACGTCGTTCGTCTGCTCCACGAGCACGCGCATCGGCAGGCACCAGACCAAGCGTCGAGGCCAGGCAGCATCGCCACGGTGGAGGCGATGGTAGCTCCACGCGGCTAACACGCCTTCCGTCTTGCCGAGGCCCGTCGGAATCTGGATCAGGCGACTGCGGCACGCATGATCGTCCGCCAGGCTGCTTTGCCAAGCCCGCGATGAGCGGTGCGCGGTGAGCGCCGTGAACCATTCTTCAAAAGTCTTGGCCGTCATGGTTGTGCAAATCCGCGAGCCATCCCCGGCGATCGCCCCACCCGCCGTGGGCATGAACATATGATCCGTACGGCGGCTGTCAAGCGGTACTCCCCCACGCAGCGTCCCCCGCCTGGATCGCCA
>JAWXBB010000086.1:0-4763 GCA_034439795.1 Planctomycetaceae bacterium
GCGCTCGCCTTCCGTTGTGGGCGAGATCGCACCATGAACGCCATGCCCATCGAAATTGCACTCCACTCGCCTGATTGGAGCACCTGCGGCGGGACTTCGGTGCGCGGCCAGGCGCACGTCGACAACCGGTTCCACTCGGCAGCGGATCTGGCGAGCCTCTTCGACGCGTGCGCCGGAGAGCAGCAATGGCAGCATGCATTGCTCCGCTGCAACGGCTCGTTTGCGATCGTGAGCCGGCGACCCGACGCGGTGCTGGCCGCCGTCGATCGCGTACGCAGTATTCCGCTTTTCTATCATGCGGCCGACGGCCGCGCCAGGATCAGCGACCGCGCCGAATCCGCACTCGAAGGAGCACAGGAGATCGGTGCCAACCCGCTGGCCGACGCCGAGTTCCAACTGACGGGCTACGTAACGGGCGACGCGACGCTTGTCAGCGGATTGCATCAGATTCAGGCGGGCGAGTTGCTGCGCTGGGACGCCGAAAGTCCGGAGGAGCCAACGCGACGGCAGTACTACACGTTCGAGCACGGCGACTATTTCACGACGAGTACGACGGACCTCATCGCCCGACTCGCGATCGTGCACGAGCGCGTGTTTCGCCGTCTGGTTGACGGCGTGGCGGGTCGGCAGATCGTGGTTCCGCTGAGCGGTGGCCACGACTCGCGGCTGATCGGCGTATCGCTGCGCGATCTCGGCGTGCGCGACGTCGTCTGCTACAGCTACGGGTTGGCCGGCAACTGGGAGGCCAACATCTCGCGCGAACTCGCGCAGTACCTCGGGTTTCGTTGGGAATTCGTCCCATATTCGGCCGACCGGTGGCGCGCGTGGTCATCGACCGACCGCTTCGCGCAGTACTTCCGGACTGCGGGAAACTTGGCGTCGGTGCCGCACATCCAGGACTGGCCCGCCGTTTGGGAGCTCACTCGCGAGGGCAGAGTTTCACCCGACAGCGTGTTCGTGCCGGGACACTCCGGCGATTTTCTCGCCGGCAGCCACATTCCACCGCAATTCCTCGCCTCCGCAATGGTTCGTCACGGCGCGCTCGTCGACGCGCTGCTGCGCGCGCACTACTCGCTCTGGGACTTTCCGAAGCATAGGAATTCGGAGCTCCGTGCCGCGTTCGTGGCAAAAATCGAGGCGATCGTTGGGCGCAATGGCGACTTTGCGGCCGCGCGGGCGGCCGACCTGTTCGAGCAATGGGACCTCCGTGAGCGACAGGCAAAGTTCATCTGCAACTCGGTGCGGGCCTACGAGCATTTCGGTCATGAGTGGCGACTGCCGCTCTTCGACCACGAGCTGATGGACTTCTGGGCGCGCGTTCCGGCCCCGCTGCGGGTGGGCCGCAAGCTCTATTTCGAGTTCGCAGGCGAACGACAGTCTCTGCCCGTCACCGCTGCCAACACCGACCGCAACACGCTGATGCGTGCATTAGTGCGCGGAATCGCGGCGGCTGGATTGAAGCCGCTCGCCGGGCGCGTGCGGGCCGCGTACCGGAGGCGCCAGTGGCGCGAACAATACGCGGCATCCTCGCTCGGCTGGTTCGCGATCATCGATGAGGATTTTTTCCGGCGCACGTATACCGGGAAGCAGATACTGCATTCCTACCTGGCGCGCGCGTATCGCGATTGGGCACTCGAGTCGCCCGAACACGGGAAGCGCATTGTTCCGGGTCTCGACGCGGGCGGATAACCTGCGAATTGCGATGCGATGGCGTTGTCTAGATCGCCTCGTAGAACCACATATGCGTCTGCTGCTTGCCGAAAGCACCGCCGGAGAAGCAGACGCGGCCGTCCGGCAGCGAGCACACGGAGTTGCCGATGAAGTTGCCGTACGCCGGCACCTGTGTGTCGACTTTCCAGACGTTGGTCGCCGGGTCATACACCCAGATGCCCATCAGGTTGCCTTCGGGGCCGTTCATGAACGGCCAGACGATTTTGCCGCGCGACGTGGCCAGGCGGATCTCGATGTCCTTGATCAGCTTGCCGTCGACCGGCGGCGTCGCCAGCTCCTGCATCTTCTGCGTGTCGAGGTTCCAGCGCAGCAGTAGCGGCGTCTGCGAGGAGACGTTGCCGTTGGTGCGGTAGCCGACGATGTACACGTTGCGCCCGATCTTCACGTGCTTGCTGCGCGTGAAATAGGCGGCGTAGGTGGGCGGATTCGTGACGCCGAATACGACGTCCGGCAGCCGCACCAGGTTCTTCACATCCCAGTGCTTGGCTGCGAACCCCGACCCCGAATCCCCGAACTCGACGATGTGCTCGTTCACTTCGTCGAACACGCCGCCGAAGACGCTCCCGGTGCCGGAAAGGTAGGTGCCGAAGAACGCGAGTTCCTGCTGGTAGGTGTTGGTCACCGGGTCCAGCCACCACATGCCCTTCGCGTATTCGAGAATCGGCGTCCCGGCGGGGTCGTACGCATAGTACTGGCCCGGCCACAGCAGGAACTTGCCGCGGCTCGCGACCCACTCGAATCCGGCGCCGTCCTGCAGCGCATGCGGCGCCGGCAGCGTCGGGTAGACGGGCGCGCCGACGTCCTGGCGCCACGTGCCGTCCGCGAGACTCATGCTCCACGTCCCATCGGTGGCCGAGCTGACCCAGTCGCCCCCGGACACGTAGATGCGCTTGCCGTCGGACGCCATGTTGGTGTGCTTGCTGCCTTTCACGCTCGAAAATGGCGCGGTGGCGACCGCAGGCAGGGGGAAGCTCGTCACCTTGCCCGTATACGGCGGCACGTCCGTTGGCGGCGGATTGCCCGGCGGCGGCGGCGGTTGTGGCGGCGCGCCCGAGGTGGGATACCGGTACGCCCAGGTCGTCGGATTGAAATTTCCCGTACCGGTCAGGCTGTGCAGGATTGCCTGTTGCCGGACGGGGTCGAACGCCATCGCGTATCCCACATACACGGTGTCGGCCGGGACAGTCTGGCCTCCCGCCACGCTCGCGGCCTGTGTCCAGGTCATTGTCGACATCGGTAACAGCCAGGTTTCGCGAGTCGTGCCGGTGGGCGAGTCACCGGCCGCCACCCGCGGCGACGCCGACCAGCCGACGAGTGCATCGTTCACCGCGTCGTAGACGTACTGCGTGTAGACGGGCGGCGCCTTGCCCGATGGAACGACGCGTTGCCACCCGCCGGTCAGGGCGAGCGGCAGGAACCACAGCGAGCCGTCGGAATCGACATAGGCGATGCGATTGCGCTTGGTGTCGAGCGCGCTGCGCCAGGCCGTCATTTTGGTCGCGTCGCTCTTGTACACCGGTCCGCCGCTGATGCCGGCGTTCATCATCGACGCGGCAGGCGGACCGATGGACCACGTGTGGACGCCGAGCAGCTTCCAGCCGCCGAACACGACGAAGCGCTTGTTCGCGGCATCGTAGATCATCGCCGACTGCGTGCCGGGCACCGGGCCGGTCATCGGATGGCTGACCCACTTCTTCGAGTTTGGATCGAAGTAGTTGACGCCGGTCAGCGTCGAGCCGGTGCCGTCTCCGAGCCAGACGCGGTCGTTGAACGGATCGTAGGCCGTCGTGCGGTTGTGCACGCCGCCGCCGATGTCCGGCGACAGCTTGGTCCATCTACCGGCCGTTGGGCTGAACGAAGCGATCACGCCCATCCACGACACACCGTAGAAGACGTCGCGCTTCGGGTCGTAGGCCAGGTTATACCAGGACTGGTACTCGGCCTCGTTGCCAGCAGCGTAGCTGATCGCGTACTTCGTCCACGTGCCCGGCGCACCAATCGTCGGCGGCGCAGTATTCATCGGCGTGGAATTCACCACACACGTCCAGCATTGTCCGGTGGCGGCGGCATCCACGATCGTCGAATAGCTGTTGATGTGCGGCGCGGCGATGTTCTGCGGTGAACTGCCGTAGTCGTTGAGCGTCAGCAGGACGTCGCTGCCGGCCCCCGGGTAGATCTGCAAGCCACTGTCGAAGTAGTGGGCGCCGTTGACCGGATTGTTGGCATTGCCGAAGGTTGGCACGTGGACCGAGTCGCCGCGGAATTGTCCGCTTCCCGTCACGCTGGCGGCGAACAGCCACAACGCGTTGCCGCCGTTGAGTACGCCGTCGTTGACGAGCGGCTCACCCGACACCGCCGTGTTGCCCGGCGTGTCGATGATCAATCCGGTCGGCGAATCGACGACGGCAGTCGGCAGCATCTTGATACCAGTCGTGCCTGCGGTAGGACCGAGCTGGATGACGGCGTACGGTTCCAGGTTCGAAATCGTGTCGTCGATGAGCGTCCCTCCTTGGACACTCATGCCATCGTAGGGATTGACCACGACGGTACCGGGACCGATCGCGGCGGTCGCGGGCGCCATCGACTCCAGCGCAAGGATTCCGGCGACTATCGCCACGTGCAAAACGCAACCCATATCGCCGCCGTCAGCCCGGAAGTTTGCCGCTCCGACGTCGTCGGCCAGCGGGCCAAGGAACAAACGACGAACGTGCTTCAGCACAGGATTGATAAAAGTCCCGATGAACGATGACCTGGCTGCGGCGATTGTATACTACGCGTGTACGGGCGTGCGTTGCTTCGCAGTGCCGGACGACACGGGGTCGCGGATTGACAGCCATCGCTCGAATCAGGCGTGAACAACCGCCAATTCGCCATTCCCGTGCAGCATTCCTTCTAGATCGCCTCGTAGAACCACATGTGGGTTTGCTGCTTGCCGAAAGCGCCGCCGGAGAAGCAGACGCGGCCGTCCGGCAGCGAGCACACGGAGTTGCCGATGAAGTTGCCGTACGCCGGCACCTGTGTGTCGACTTTCC
>JAWXBB010000087.1:0-2994 GCA_034439795.1 Planctomycetaceae bacterium
ATCGCCGCCAGGCACAAACGCCTCACCATCCGCAACGCCAGCCTCCGAAACAAAACCCCCTGGAGACCAACCACCACCACTCCCGCTTGACAACGAACATAGTCGCTCTCCCGCGAAGCGGCGGGGGAGGGGACCGGAGGGGAAATCCAACCCGAATCGGGATGCACACCCTCCAAAGCGATGTCGCACGACGCCGAGTTGGCACGCCGTTCGCGCAGCCGGTATGCTGTCCCCCGGCCTTCCCTCACCTCGATTTTCACCGGAACCCGCAGCATGGACACCACCAACGGCGCACTCAATCGCAAGCTGAAAATGGGCCTCGTCGGCGGCGGACAGGGGTCGTTCATCGGCCGCGTTCACGTCACCGCCGCCGTGCTCGACAACCGGGCCGCGATGGTCGCCGGGGCGTTCTCGTCCGATCCCGCGAAGTCGAAGGCGTCGGCTCCGTCGTACGACGTCTCGCCCGATCGTGCCTACGGCTCGTTCGCAGAGATGCTCGACAAGGAAGCCAAGCTGCCGGACGGGCAGCGGATCGACTTCGTCTCGATCACCACGCCGAACCACATGCACTTCCCGGTGGCAAAGGCGGCGCTCGAGCGCGGGTTCAACGTGGTCTGCGACAAGCCGCTGACGTTCAATCTCGCCGAGGCCGAGGAGTTGCTGGGTCTCGTCGAGAAGTCCGGAGCGGTGTTCGCCGTGTCGCACAACTACACCGGCTACCCGCTGGTGCGGCAGGCCCGCGAGATGATTCAGCAGGGCGAGCTGGGCGAGATTCAGGCCATCCGCTCGAACTACATTCAGGGCTGGCTGCGGACCCGGCTGGAGTCGTCCGATCAGAAGCAGGCCGCGTGGCGGACCGACCCCACGAAGTCCGGCGCCGCGGGATGCTTCGGCGACATCGGCACGCACGCCTTCAACCTCGGCCGGTACATGACCGGCCTGTTGCCCGCGGAAGTGTCGTGCCACCTCAAGATCTTCGAATCGGGCCGCGTGCTCGACGACTACGGTCACGCCGTGGTCCGCTACGAGAACGGCGCGCTCGGCACGGTGACGGCCAGCCAGATTTCGCACGGCCGCGAAAACGACGCTTCCATCGAAATCGACGGCACCCTGGGTTCCCTCTCGTGGCGGCAGGAAGAGCCGAACGTGATGATCGTCCGGCAGAACGGCAAGCCGCACCAGATGTATACCCGCGATCCGAACGGTCCCTTCATGAACGACATGGGGAAGGCGGCGTGCCGATTGCCGAGCGGTCACCCGGAAGGCTTCTTCGAGGCGTTTGCGAACGTCTACCGGTTTGCCTATGACGACATGGTGCTCCGGGCGACGAAGCAGCCGTTCGAAAAGCGGAACACGGTCTACCCGAACATTTACGACGGCGTCGAGGGGATGTACTTCATCCAGCAGTGCGTGGCCAGCAGCCGCCTCAACGGCCAATGGCTGCCGCTCAAGCACCCCGCGGCGCGGAAGTAATTTTCGCCACGATTCTGGCGCGGGTTATGTAACGAGGTCTTCACTTCCGGCCCCCTCGCCCCCGTCTTCGGGGGAGAGGGTCGGGGTGAGGGGGCCGAGCGCTCGCCACAGTCACCGATGTGAGGCGAAATCGGTGGGATCAGCAGTTCGCCTGACATGTGTGGTGACACGATCGACCGCGTTAAATCCGAGACATAGGGATACGGCAGGGAGCGCTCCGCCCCCTCACCCTATCCCTCTCCCCCGAAGACGGGGGCGAGGGGACTGGACTTGCGGCATCAGCGTTGGTAGCCCATTCACCGCGGCAGTTGCCATCGCGAGTCGAACACGTCCGACCACACGGTCGTCTCGCCATAGCCTTTGTCGTCGCGCCGGAAGGCGATGACCGCGGCATCGCCCATCCGCGGGTACAACTGCGCGTTGGACCCCTTGAATTCCGCCTCGTGGAACGTGTGGCCGGAGTTCACGACCACGTACCGATGCGGATTCAGCGGGTTCGGAAACACGAGCGGCACGCCGTGCGATTCGGTCGGGTAGCTCTGGCCGTTGATCTCAATCGCCGACCTGGTCCACTGGATCGGCAGCTTGTCAACCACGCGGGCCAGGACCGCGTTGGAGCCGGGGTCGCCGAACAGGATCAGGTTCTTCGATTCGATCAGTTCGTCGGTGAGTTGTGTGTCCTTGACGATCGGCAACTCGGCCCGCAGCCATTTGTCGTACTCGCCGCGGAACCGGTCCAGCGTCCAGCCGGCCCAGTCGTTGAGCGGGGCGGACCACGGCGTGCCGGTCCCCTGGACGCAGACGAACGACCGCGTGAAGGCGTCGTCAATCGGGCCTTGCAGATTGTGCCGCTTCGTGGACGCCGGCTGATTCTGCCACTCGCGCGACGTGCGGTAATCGAGAACCTTCCAGCCGTCGTCGGTCTGCTCGTAATACACATCGGGCAATAACCCGCCCGCCGCGGTGAGCAGGGGCAGCGGTTCGCCGCCGTCGAGGATGACCCGTTCGGCGACGTCCCGCGCGATCGAGAGCATGCCCACGTTTTTCGTGGTGATACGGACCGCGTTCTCCGCGGAATCGACCTTGGCCTCCACGGTCGACGGCTCGTACGGAATCCGTTGCTCTTCGATCGTCAGCCAATGGCAGCGGTTGTACTTGAGCGTGCAGGTCGTGAACCGGATCTGCTGCGGATCGGGATAACGCGGCCGGCCGGCCTTCGTCGCCGTCGCGTGGAAGGCCATGAACTCCTTGAGGCTGTCGGGGTGGAACTTGTGTTTGGTCTGCGGGCCGACGAGGAGCGGGATCGGGACGCCGAGTTCCTCGGCCTTGGCGTGCATCGTCTTCGCGGCGAACAACTGCTTGTCGAGCTCGCCGCCGTAGCCGATGATCGGCACGTTCGCCGCATTGACGACGCAGTCGACCGGGTTGTAGATGCGGGTCAGCCGCTCGTGCAGCGGCGACAGCGGTTCCTTCAGCTCCAGATGGGTCATGGTGTCGACGAACCCCGCACCGGCGCCGACC
>JAWXBB010000088.1:0-2900 GCA_034439795.1 Planctomycetaceae bacterium
CCGGCTAAGAAGGGGTTTAGAGGCGCGCCGTTTCGATCACGTGCAGACTCGCCGGGACGAATTCAAGTTTTTCGGACACGGTCTCGCCGATGCGAGTCTCCAGTCCCACCACGTAACTCCCCGATCGCGAACACTCTGGCGGACACCAAGTCTCGGTGGCACCGGGAACAGGCACGGCTGCCGATCAGGGAAAAATTTCGTATTCTCCTGAAGCTTCAGGCAGACGACTTGCCCTTGATCCAGAAGCGCCGGGCGTTACGTGCTTGGGAAAAGCCCTGGCCGATTCAACCATAAGCCAGACCACAACGAGGTCGGCGCGTCGTCAAAGCGGAGTTCTCGTCCATCGGCCACCACGATGGCCGAGGCGATCTGGTCCACTTGCAGTGCCGAATCCGCCATGCCTGCGGCCTTGCAAGCGCTCTGCCTGTCACCTACACCTCGGGCCTCACTCTTGACACCATGACCCGATCCGGCTTCCGGTCAGCGTCGCTGGCGGGCGATGAGTTCATCGAGTCGCATCACACACTTAGACAGGCTCCTTGAATGCTCGATAGCCACATCGAGACGCCAACCAGCCGAAGGATTCGACGCGAAATCGATGAGCCTTGACGTGTAGGCCGGCCCGACGCGACGGCCCGACCCCTCACGTGGCGTCATGTCCTGACGCAGCGCTGCTCGACGCGACGCCGACACCAGTGAGACGACCGTTGCCTTCGCGTCGACCACCGAATCTGGATCGACAGGAATCGCGCTTCGCCGCACGCCAAAAAAAGAGGCAAACCTCTCGGCATCAGCAAGCAACCATGCCTCAATTTGGTGAACCACTACACGCAGATGGATAAATGGACTCGGAGCGGGCAGCCACTCGCTTACAAGCGCACCGGCGCACGGGTGGTCCTGGTCCAGATCCACAAGAACCAGCCACGCCGATCGTCTCGCCGCAGCATTGTATCCAGGTAGTGCACGGCGCAGATTCGACTTGCCATTCTGGACCTGGACGCGATACACCGTGCCGCCACGTTCCTCAACAATGCGTCGCAGCACCGGTTCATCCGATGGCCCTTCGACAGCGCCCGATACATAGACTGGCGCGTCCACACTCAATCCCCGAACAACGCCAACTGCTCTGCTCTGCGCGGTCGTGTGAGAGGCATGACCGCTTCGGCGAGCGTCGAACCTCCGTCGAGAAGGTCCTTCACCTCCACAAAACTCGCCGCTGTAGACACACGCGTGCCCTCTGGACTCGGCGTCAGGAGCAAGACCTCGTCGAGCCCAATGCCCTCATCGCGAAGCAGGTCAGTGGAGTGCGTGCTGGTCATGACCTGCCGACCGGTCCTGCGCTGCATTCGCGCGAACATCTGCGGCAGGAACTTCACGACTTCAGGGTGCAGTGACAACTCCGGCTCCTCAAGCAGGAGGGGGCCACCCTTCTCCTCGATCGCCCAAAGCAGGCCCAGCAATCGCAGCGTGCCGTCCGAAAACTGGTCTTCGGTTTGCCAGGCGCCCTGCGGCCTCCAGTGTTCGTAGCGGCCACGAAGGTGGGGAGCCCCCTTCGAATCTCTGATCAGTTCGAGCTCCGACAACTGCGGGACGGCAACGGCCAAGGCCTCCGAAATTCGGCGTAGTCGCGCGCGCTGGGTTTTCTCCTGCGTTTCCGCCAGTTGGCGCAGAAAGTCGCCTCCGTACGGATCGTTGATCCTACCAACCGACCGATCAGGATCACGGATCAACTGCGGCACGATGTGCAGGTAGCGGACTGTCGCGAGTGCATCAACGACTGGCCGAAACAGTTTGTTCACGTTGACTTGCTGGAGGTACGTCTGCGTGAGGCGTTCCGGATCTTCCCGATCCAAGTCATTCGGGCGATTGACAAGCTGCTCTCCGCCTTGATTCACTGTCTCCCGCTTGATTTGTGGCCGCTGCCGATTATCCTGACCGAGGGCTAACTCGTAGCGCCACGTCTCTCCGGCGGCGTCTCCGAGGTCGACACGAATAACGACGTCTGATCGATTCCTCGCCGACAGCGACCGCAGCTTCGAGATACCCTGGCGTTTTCTGACGGCCTCCTCCAGGCCGCCACCAACCGAGACGATGTCGTGAAGAAAGCGGAAGGCATCAAGGAAGTTCGACTTGCCAGACGCGTTGGGGCCAACGACGAACACGCGCTGCGCCAGTTCCACGTCGGCCGAGCCGAAGTTCCGCCAGTTCTCGAGGTGAATCCTCGTGAACCGCAATCCGTTGGCCGCACGTCTGGGCGCGTTCATGGCGTCCCTATGATGACACCACTCTGCCTTTTCCGTAGGAGACGGCGCTCGGTGTCGTTACCGGGGATTCACTCGGCATGTGGGCTCCTCAGATCACGGTGACGTCCGGCACTTCGAGGAGTTCGGCGTTCATGACGACGGCGTCCTGGAGTACAACTCCGTCTGTCATGGTGGCATGTTTTCAACGCCTCCCCCGCGGCGGATGCCGCCACGCCGACGTGGGGACCGTCCCGACCGGTTTCGCACCGAGTGCTGCCTCGACTTCGCCGTGCCCGACACGCGGGAGCGTCGGCGACGAGTCCTTGAGCCTGCGGAACGTCGTGCTTTTCTTGCTTCTCTTCGCCACCCCACAACTTCTACCATCGTCGTCGGTCCGGTCGCAAGAGGGGTAGCGCAGACCCGCACGGATTGGGCCTCGACTTGGGGCGTTTGCACGGGTCAACTCGTTGGACAGATGCGAGCACGAGGGCTACCCTTGAAGAGGGTCGTCTCAGATGGCCCGCGTTCTACGGGGGCTAGTCCTCAGGAATTCGGCGACAGCCGACCGAATTCCTTCGCCAGTTCCTTTCCACACCCTCGGGACATTTACCTGGAGCAGACGTGGCTGACCGACGCTGAAGGACGTCTGAGCGCGCC
>JAWXBB010000089.1:0-7326 GCA_034439795.1 Planctomycetaceae bacterium
CGAACTTCCCGGTCTCTTTCGGACCGGCGTGCCCGGCATTCTGGCCCGCGTCGAAGACGGCCGGCTGGTGCCGGGGGCGAAAGTCGAACGGTGCGATCTCTGCCAGCGCTATCCCAGCGATGAAGCGGCGCTGGCGCGGTTGCAGGAACTCGGCATTCCGGTGTCGCCGGAGGACGCCGAGTCCTACACCGTGCATGGCTGGGTCACCGTCCGCGTGACCTATCGCGAGGTCGTCGCCCCAAGTCCGCGCCAGGCGGCCGAGTGGGCGCAAGCACATTTCTGCTGGGCCGACGTTGGCCGCCAGGCGGAATGCGATGAGGGACTGCACGAGTTCCTCGTGGATGTCGTTGGTGATCCGGATTACTCCCAGTCGATGCGGTTCAACGCCGACCTGGAGGAAATCGTGGGAGCGGCTCCCTCCGATGAGGGGGCGTGATCAATGCGGACTCCGGTGTTCGGAGCCCGCTTTTCGTTCGGAGTTCTGGTCTTCAGTCAGAAAGTCCCATCATGGCTACGGCCACCAAGTCCAAGTCACGTGAGAAGCAACAGACCAAGAAGCGTCCGGTGGAAGAGATTCGGATCGGCCGCGTCCGCGCAGCGATCTGGGAGAACGAGACGGAGAACGGCACGTTCTACAACGTGACGCTCTCGCGGCTCTACAAGGACGGGAACGGGTGGAAGGATTCGTCCAGCTTCGGCCGGGACGACCTGCCGCTGGTCGCCAAGGTCTGCGACCAAGTCCACACGTGGATTTTCGAGCAGTCGGCGGAGAAGAGCGAGGGAAATCGTCAGGCCGAGGACCGCCAACCCGGTGACGACGCGCCCTATTGATGTTGCCCCTCGCGGATCATGAACTGGTCTGCGAACGAGGTTGGAGAGTGGCACCACCCGCCCTCTCCACACTGTTAAATGAGAAACCTGCACACTGTTTCTGGGATACCACCGATGTTATTGCCACTGTCTGTTCGTTCGCTGCCCTTCCTCTTCCCGAATCCGGCCGCCACGGTGTCCATCGTGAGTTGGGGCGCGATCCTGCTGGCGTCGTTCTGGCTCCCGTTGGGAAGCGTGGTGGTCCTGATCGGTTTGCCGGTGTGTGCCGTGCTGGGCCTGAGCCTGGCCCTTTGGCGACGATTCTCTCAGCAAGCCACCACCTTATCCACGTTGGAAACGCCGTTCCGTTTAGCGGGCGATTTCGAGATGTTTGTCCGGTACGAGCAACTGGCGGCATCCTTACTGACCATCAGCACGCAGCCCGATGTGATCTATCGGGCCGTGGCCTTGGAGCATCTCGACGATCTCGTGCGACGGGCCAGTCTCGTGGCCCAAGGCACTTTCGTGTTCGAGGGGACGGAGACCTGGCGGCTGATCTACGAACGCTTGCTGCGCAGTCCGGGCCTGCATTGCTATCGCTCCGTGGCGTGGGTCCGAACTCCGGACTACTGGCAGGATGAACCCGGTCGCAAGAGTTTGGCCGTCAACTTCGAGTTGGTCGAATCCCAACGGCTCCGCATCGAGCGGATTGTGATTCTCGACGATGCGCTCTGGCCGACAACGGAGACTTGGCCCACGGAACCCGTGCGGCAATGGCTGCACGAGCAATATGCCCGCGGCATCGAGGTGGGCTTTGTCCGCGTGTCGACGCTGGCCCATGAACCGGCTCTCCACGTCGACTGCGGCTTGTATGGCTCGCGAGCGCTGGGTGTGCAACAACTCGATGACCGCGGTCAGACCGAACGGTTCACACTGCGGTTCGATCTTCAGGCGGTGCTCGATGCTGAGGCTCGCTGGAACCGGTTGGCTGTTTATGCGGAATCTTGGGCAAACTATCTGGATCGGTACGACCTTCCCGGCTAGAGTGATCTTGTACCCCAGCCGGCCCTTATGGGCCGCCACGAGGTACAAGATTGCCTTCGCTCGCCTATTGGGACTGGGCGCGACTCGGCCCGATGTCCCCCGCCGCCCAACGTGCTCAATTCGACTTCGTCCGCCTGGCTGCCGAAGAACCCTCTAGCCTGTACTTCGAGCAATTTCTGCAGGACGGCTTCACGGCTTGGCCATCGTCCTATCAGCGGCGATTTCCGGGCCTCAGCCCTTGGTGGGGCGTGTCGGGACTCAAGCGATCCCTTCAGCGACTCGCGAGCGCCCCGGACGATTGGCGGGTATTGTTGGCCAGTCGCTCCCTGTCACTCGTCCGTCTGGCCGCACGCTGTCAATTTCGCGTCTGCCGGAATGTGCTGGCAACCGATCTGAGTTGGCCGACGTACCAGCACGCCATCGATCGGCAAGCCGCTCGCACCGGCCAGCGGGTCACCACGGTGCCGCTGCGAGACCAGATTCTCGACCGCGGCTGGACCGTCGACGATGTGGCCACCGATTTGGCCGAGGCGTTCGTTGCCCAACGGTGCGACGGACTGTTCCTGCCGGCCGTCGACCATCTTGGCATTCAACTGCCAGTTCGGCGAATCGTCGAAGCGATTCAACGTCGGAGCGAACTCCGCTTCGTTCTCATCGACGCGGCGCAGGCGTACTGTCACGTGCCCCTCGACGAGTGTCTGTCGGTCGCCGACTTCGTCGTCGCCGGCAGCCACAAATGGCTGGGTGCCTATCTTCCCACCGGCATTGGACTATTCGGCCACCGCCGGTCGCGCGAGTTGATCGAACACAGCGTGAAGCGGTTGCGAACGTCCGGCCGCCTGCCAGACCCATTGCTGCATTTTACGGAACAGATTGACGCCCACGAGTTGGACGGACATTCCGAAACGGCCAACGTCGCCAACCTCTTCGCGTGTGCAGGCGCGGTACACGATGCAACGGCGATGGCTGAAGGGGCGGCGACGCGACCAGATCACCTTGTTACTGGCGATATTCTGCAACGGCTATCTGCGTCCGGTGACTGGAGGCTCGTCCAGCCGGTGAAACCCATGCAATCACGGATCGCCCTGCTTCAGTCCGAAGATGCTATCCGTCGCTGTCGGTCGCCCGGCGAACTCAAGCAGCTCTGGATCGACGCAGGGTATGTCGTCTCTGCGTATGGCGGCGGTCGCGTGAGAATCTCCGTCCCGGCGATTTCACGGGAGATCGCAACAGCCCATGAGCGGACTCCGGTGGCCGCGTCATGACCGTGACGAGGGGCCCTCAGACTTCTATCACCTGTTGAACAGGCACGCCGAGGAGAGTCGCAATCGGAGTATACAGATCGACATCAACGCGCGGAGTTTCGAGCGTTACGACAAGCGAATAGCGCGCCTTGCGATTCCACCGTTCCAGGTGCGGTCGCTCTCTCCACCAACCGGTAACCGGAAATACAGCGACCATTCCGCATTGCGCGAGTTCAGCGGCGGTTCCGGTCCACGTATCGGAGTGAATCGACCCCTTACAGCGCAGTTGCTGTCCAAGCTCCCAATTGCGGTCATCGTTCAGGCTGGGAGCCCGTTCCTCTTCTTCCCAGGCGGAGCGGCTGAGCCGTTTGCGAAAATCCAGTTCTGTTTCCAGGGGGTGTTTGACCGCAAAACGCAAGCCATGCGATTGATAGCGGTGCTTTCGCGTCCAGCCCCGGCGACCGGGACTCGGCTCGATGAAATAGGACAGCGTCACGCGCAAGCGTATTGGGGTCGCGGCCAGGCTTTCCAGTACGGCTGTTGGCCACGGCAAGCGATGCAGGTGCATGTCCTTCGTCTTCACTTTGCCGTCCACTTTGTCGAACGGCTGAAGTTCATTCTCCACCAGCATGGTCGCCGAGTTCGTCAAGCTCCACAACGCCCGCGCCAGGTCCGGAACCCCATAACCGTAGCACCGCAGGCGCGCGTGTCGCTCATGATCGGGAAACTCGCGACGCATGGCGTCGGTCCAACGAGCCGATTGAATCATCAACCCACGGACCGACTCGGGCCAGAGATCGGGATAATGCGCGAGAATGATCGCGGCGTAGCGGGCCGCCAGCGCTGTCGCAGCGCTCGTGTCGGCCGTCGTCGTCAACAGTGCGCCGGTGGGACTCATCCGGGTCGTCAACAGCATCAAATCATCGAGGTAGTCCGCACGGCCCGTGGCGGGATCGATGGCCTGATTGCCCGCTTCCATCACGATGTCGGGCTTCAACGGCCAGCTCTTGTCCCGCCAGATCGTCGAAGTTCGGCTGGCGGGACAGAGGCGGCCCGACTCCGCAACAGGCCGCCAACCGTCATAGGCGGGGTCGTGAATCACCACGCGCTCGGTATATCCACCCACGGACACGACATTGGAGGCGTGGGCGGGATCTTCCACCCCATGCAAATGATTGACGCTCGGCCAGTCGTGACGGCCGTCCGGCGGGGTATTGCCCGCCGACACGAACACGAGGCGACGCTCATCGTCATCCGTCCCCGCACAAGTCCGATCGAGTGCAGCCGACCAAGATGAGGGCATGCCGTCATCCCGACTATCGGCGGTCACCGTCAAACAGAATGCTCGTTGTCGCTGCGGTGAGGCAATCTCAATTCTCGATATCGCCTGATCCGTCACATCCCCGTAAAGGTCGGGATCGTTCGCCGCAACGTCACGAATGATCTTGACCGATTCCAAGCGATGTCGAAGTTGCACCGGACCGGCTGTCGAGAGAAGTTCCGTGAGGCAACCGTAGAGGCCGATACCAGCCATCGCCGTGCCGTGTTGCTGGACGTGCGTGTCGGCGGGAGGCCAAGTCGGATCACACGCCAGAACATCAGGTTCGGCCAGAGCAATGGCCAGGAGAGGGTGGGCGCGGTTGACGCCGGTATCCAAATGACAGACAGCGGGTGCGTCGACGGTTGGAGGTTGAATTCGTGATAAGGCGGAACTGATCAGTGCCGCTTGTTCACGCGGGGCCATCGCCACGAATTCGGTGGCCAATCGCTTGGCGAGCCGCAGTTCAGCCAGCATATCGAAGAGGTTCTCGATCTGAAGCAACTGTGTCGTCGTGGCTCGGCAGAGGAGGACGCGCCGCTCGGGAAATCGAAGTTCTCGGGCACTGACATCGACGCCGGCGGCTTGTGCGGACCGACGGAACTGTTCGGAGACATCATGCGGATTCGTTCGCTCGCGCAGCCATACTTCCCAATCCAATCGCTCGTCGATCTGCGTCGGAAATCCTCCGGCATCCGTCCAGAAGGCTTCCAGCGTGGCGAGGCGGATGCTGGTAATGCTCTCCACCAATCTGCGGTGATCGTGTTTCTTCGGCTCCTGTTTGATGTACGCTTCGAACTTGCCGACGAATAGACCCGCCTTGCCGTGCGGGATGAAGACCGTGCCGTGCATCACGCCCGCGCTATCCACGCGCGAGCTGCACAACTCGATCCCACTGGCACGCATCTCCAGGCTTTCAAGCTTCAACTTGAAAGCCGGATCGCTGGCGAAGTCGAGTACGAACCCCTTGGGGCGCTGTTCGGCCGGCTTCTCAGCGGACGCGAGTTCTGCACGCTGAGCGGCGTCGCCGAGGTTTTGGATCAACTGGCCGCCGTGGGCAGGACGATCATCGCGGGGAGGGGTCTTAAAGTCGCCTCCCCCGCCCTCCTTCGCGTAGGTGTACTGCTCCCGAGTGACTGTGGCCGTCGGAAAGAAATGACGAAACTGAGGCATGGATCATGCGCCGCCTTGCGTTGACTCCGAATCCTTTTTCCGATGCCGGCCCTTCAACACCGCCACCAGCGCTGCGGAATTGATTCGCGACTTGTCCTGAAGAATACAGTCCTTCGCCGCATCTTCACAGGCCCGCGCGATCTCCGCGTGGCTCAACCCGTCGGCCGCTTGCCGTATCTGCGTCCAATGGGGACGAGCGACCAAAAACTGTTGGATACGGTTTCGGACTAAGTGCTCCACTTGGTCCGTCGTCGGGCGATGGTAGCGGATCACGTCGTCGAAGCGGCGGAACAGGGCTTCGTCCAGCATCGCCTCGTAATTCGTGGCCGCCAGGATCAAACTGTCGGAATCGTCTTGTTCGAGAAACTGAAGGAACGAGTTGAGGACGCGGCGAATCTCGCCCACATCGTTGCGACTGCCCCGGTCCGCCCCGATGGCGTCGAACTCATCAAAGAAATAGACGCCGCGCGTGTGCGACATGGCGTCGAAGACCAGATGCAGTTTGGCAGCCGTCTCCCCCATGAACTTCGTGATCAGGCCGTGCAATTGCACTGAGAAGATCGGCAACTTGAACTCTCCCGCGAGCGCAGCCGCCGTCATCGTCTTTCCACAGCCGGGCGGTCCGACGAGCAGGAGTTTCCGTCGAGCCGAAAGAGCATGTTCTCGCAACTTGTCCTGACTGCGGAATTCCCGGACGACCCGTTGAAGTTGATGGCTGGTCTCCGGTGCCAGAACCATTTCCGACAGCCGCGTTTGGGGATAACTGACCGCCAATAAGCCGGCGAGTTCTCCCGTGGGACGAACGATCGGGACCGCTCCTCCCACTTTCCCGGCAGCCTGTTTCCGCTTGATGTCATCGACGAGTTCGCGCAGCTCCAGAGCCAGCTTTTCCTTTCCCGTCCGCGCAGCATGGGCCGCAATCTGGAGGGCGACGGAGACGAAATGCTCGCCCTCCCCCTCCGAGTAGCTTTTCAGCAGCGCTTTTACTTGTTCAGCAGTGGCCATTGTCATTGCATCGGCAAATGGTGGCGCGAGCGATGATGACTTCACCGTCACCGCCTGCGCCGCTGGGGTATTTCCAGTATTCAGCATACCCGAACGATTGAGCATCGGCATTATCGGCAAGGGACAACGGTTCTGAGGTTTACGGGCGTTGCCCGATGGGCCGGGCTGCTCCGGGCTCCGCTGGCGCTCGGTCCGGCGCTGCCGGACTGCGGCGCACCCTGCACATCCCTAACGCAGCACGGGGAAGACCCTGTCCGCTCGCAGGCAGTCCCTCATTGTGCCACGGCGTCAAGGTCCGCTCCCGCCGGCGGCGTCCGCTGCTGCTTGGCCTCTGGCCAAGACTCCACCTTGACCGGCCGTGTTTCCGCGGGGACTGGCCACCGGCGGGTCATGACCCCGATCAACAGCGCAGACGCCGGCTGCGATGACACATTGGAGACAATTGCCATGAAACGAGAAGACGCCCTGAAATTGGTCGACCACGGAATCGCCACCTTGAACGCAGCGCTGCGGGCCGGGCACAGCGAGACCTTGAAACAATTCCTGGCCACGCTGGCCCGCTTTCACCACTACAGCTTCGGCAACGCCCTCCTGATCGCGGTGCAGAAGCCCGAAGCCACGCACGTGGCGGGTTTCCACGCCTGGAGAAAGCTCGGTCGATTCGTCAGGAAGGGAGAACACGGGATCGCGATTCTGGCCCCGATGGTGTCCCGTCAGGACCGCGACCACCAA
>JAWXBB010000090.1:0-5208 GCA_034439795.1 Planctomycetaceae bacterium
GACGAGATCGGCGCGGGTGTCGGGCGTCATACGAATTCGCCGGTCTCTTGTAGGGTGCAGTCGAGGCTCTGCGAGGCTCACCCCGGTGAAGCGTTCGGGGTGAGCCTCGCAAAGCCTCGACTGCACCCTACCCAAGGCGGGCGGACCGCAATCCTTCTGGACGGCATCGGCCGTCGCGCATTAGACTCGCAGTTAACCGCCGATCCCGCAATCTCACCGATGGTGCGCTCATGGACTTTCCCCGCATGTTCCGCGTTCGGCAACGGTTCGAGAGCCGCCGCGTCGAGAACGTCGCCGCGGAGACGCAGCAGCAACTGGCAAAACTGCGGCTCGGCGACCGCATCGCTCGCGGGCAGACGGTCGCCATCACCGCCGGCAGCCGTGGCATCGCGAACATTGCGGCGATCACGCGAGCCATCGTCGATCATGTCAAGCAACTCGGCGGCGTGCCGTTCATCGTCCCCGCGATGGGCAGCCACGGCGGCGGCACCGCGGAAGGGCAGACGAAAATCCTCGCGGGCTACGGCATCACGCCGGAGACGATGGGCTGCGAACTGCGGGCGTCGATGGACACGATCATCGTCGACACCACGCCGCAGGGGATTCCCGTCCACTTCGACCAGCACGCCTCGCGGGCCGATCACGTGATCGTCGCCGGCCGCGTGAAGCCGCACACCGGCTTCGTGGGCGACGTCGAATCGGGCCTGCACAAGATGATGCTGATTGGTCTCGGCAAGCATCACGGGGCCAAGATCTATCACCGCGCGATCGCCAACTACAGCTTCATGGAGATCATCACGGCGGTCGCCGAATCGGTGATCCGCAAATGCCGCGTCGCCGCCGGCGTGGCGATCGTCGAGAACGCCTACGACGAAACGGCCCTCATCGAAGCGGTGCCGCCGGAACTGTTCCTCAAGCGCGAAACGGAACTGCTGAAGCTCGCCAGCGAATGGCTGCCCAAGTTGCCGTTCGATCATTGCGACCTGCTGATTATCGACCGCATCGGCAAGAACATCTCCGGGACGGGGATGGACACCAACGTCATCGGTCGCAAGTTCAACGATCATGCTGCGACGCCGAAGGACCGTGCGAATTGCCGCCGAATCATGGTCCGCGGGCTGACGAAAGAGACGCACGGCAACGCGACGGGCATCGGCATGGCCGAGTTCGCCAATCAACGGACCATCGACGCCGTCGACCGCAAGATCACGGCCATCAACTGCATCACCGGCCTGCATCCCACCGCGGCGATGTTACCGATTGCGTTCGACACCGATCGCGAAACCATTGCCGCGGCGCTGCAGACGATCGGCCTCATCGAGCCGCCGGACGCGAAAGTGATCCAGATCGCCGACACGCTGCATCTCGCGGAGTGTCTGGTCAGTGAGGCGTATCTGCCTTTACTGGACGGTCGAGGCGAATTGACGGCGCTCGAAGCCCCGCGCGAGATGGCGTTCGACGCCGACGACAATCTCGTCGCCGTATGAAAGTTGGCAGCCCAGCTCAAGAACGAGTGACGTGCCACTGCTTCGGAGTCTTCGGAGAAGCAGTGCGAAGATATTTCAACCGACCGAGGAACACTGCTTCTCCGAAGACTCCGAAGCAGTGGCACGACTTCCGACGAAGTCAGTTCCACTCGGCGAGCAAATGCTCCGCGGCATCCATGTGGCTGGTGAGCAGCATTTTAGTTTCATGGTCCGGGCTGTCTTTCAGGCACGCCGATAGCAGATCGACCGCCAGTCCCAGCCGGTTGGACTTGAGCGCCACCAGCGCCAAGTCGCGGCGCTGATCGAACAGCGTCGGTTGCAGGGCCGTCAGCCGGCGCTGAACGCGCCAGGCGGCTTCCCAGTCGTCCTGCTGGACGTGCAGCGACTTCAGATTGTTGAGCATCCGGACGACGATGTCCCTGGGCCGGGCCGGTTCGAGCATCAGGTCGATGTCGTCCGCCGGCAGCTCGGTCATCTGCTCCAGCCACCGCAGACAGCGGTCATAACTGAGCACGCGACCCTGGTTGAACGCATCGAGGAAGTACGTCCCCTCGGAGCCGTCGTAACGAACCAGGAAGTGCATCGGCGACGCCACGCCGACGAGTTCGATCCCCGCCCGCTGGGCCGCGGCGACATACACCAGCGACAGACTGATCGGAATGCCCACGCCGGTTTCGATCACGCGGTGCAGATAACTCGATTCGGGCCGTGCAAACGCCTCGCGATCACCGTGCAGGCCGTGCGTGCCGGACAGGCAGCGGCCGATGTTTCGCAGCAGGTCGCGATCGGTCGAGGCCCGGACCGCGACGTCGGTCAATTCCCGGCCGCGGCGCGACAGCCATTCCAGCGAGTGCTGAAAATCGAGCTCCGGGTAGGCGTCGCGGGCGAGTTCCAACGCGACCAGCGTGGTGTCCACGTTCGGGCCGCGCGCCAGCAACTTGGCGAATTCCTCATCCCCCGGAAATTCTAAGCTCAACAGCATCGGCAATCCGTTTTCACAAGCCTCTCGTGGCGCACCCGAAATTCTAGGGGACCGCGGCGGGTGAGTCGAGAGGGTTCTCCCTCGTGAAACCAAATGCGTGGAACGAAGAAGCCCAAGGATTGCTATCCTTGGGCTTCCGGTTGCGATGTCCAACTGTGATCCCGCAGCTTTTCCAGCAGCGCGTGATCGTTCAGGTCATACCGCAACGGCGTGATCGTGATGTACCCCTGCTGGATCGCCTCCAGATCCGTGCCCGGATCGGCGTGCTGGCTGCGGATTGGCTCCCAGCCGGTCCAATAGTACGCCCGGCCGCGCGGGTCGATGCGGCGTTCGATGGTTTCGCTGTGCCGGCGGAGGCCCATCGCCGCGGTCACCACCCCTTTTGGCCAGTCGGGATGCGCCGCCGGGAAGTTCACGTTCCACAGCGCGTGCGGATGCGTCGACAACGGCAGCAACTGCCGGGCGATCGCGACGGCCTGCCGCGCCGTCGCCGGATAATCCGGCGGCGTGTCGAGCCACTGCGAGACGGCAATCGACGGAATCCCAAACACCGCTCCTTCAATCGCCGCGGCGACAGTCCCCGAATACAGCACGTTGATGCCGATGTTGCAGCCGGCGTTGATCCCGCTCAGAATCGCGTCCGGTTTCCGCGGACACAATTCCAGAATGCCGAGCCGCACGCAATCGGCGGGGCTGCCCTCCACGCGCCAGCCGAAGAACTCGCCGTTGCGATACTCCTTGTGCGGCAACAGCGGATGCAGATATGTGATCGAATGCCCGACGCCGCTTTGCTCGACGGCCGGAGCCACCACGGTAACGTCGCCCCACTCCAGCAGGGCGTCGCGCAGCGCCTGCAAGCCGGGCGCGTAGATGCCGTCGTCGTTCACGAGCAGCAGGCTGGGACGGGGGGCGGTCATGGATGTATGGTATCGAGGAACCAACCGGGGCGCTTGTCGCCGTCCAAAGTAACGTGTCGATCGGCAACCCGGAAGCCGCGGGATAGCCATCCCGCGGTCGAATGTCGATAGACTCTCAACCGCGGGATGGCTATCCCGCGGCTTCCTGTTTTACCTGACGCCTGACACCTGATGCCTACCCACCCAGCACGCCTGTTCGCCGTCATCCCCGCCGCGGGGTTCAGCCGGCGCATGGGGCAACCGAAACTGTTACTGCCGCTGGGTGGCAAGACCGTCATCGCGCGGTTGCTGGAGGCGTTGGCATTACCGGAGAATGTGGCAACGGCCGTTGTCATGCGCCGCGATGATGCCGCCTTACGGGAGGAAGTCGCCCGCTACGGCGGCTGGCCGGTGTCGCCCGATGTGGATCCGCCCGACATGCGGACGAGCGTGGAGTTTGGGCTGCAATCCGTCTCCGAGCGTTTTTCGCCTCACGCCACTGATGCCTGGCTGATGTTGCCCGCTGACCACCCGGTGCTCGACCGGGCGGTGTTATCGGAACTCATCGCGGTCTGGCGACGGGATCGGCCGCGGTTTCTGGTGCCGACGTACCACGGTCGCCGCGGGCATCCGTTGATCGCACGGTGGGACGCCGTCCCCCTGATTCAGGCTTTGCCCGCCGATCAGGGGCTGAACCGCTTGCTCAGGGATCACGCCGACGAAGTGGTCTCCGTGCCGGTCGAAAATCCCGGCGTGCTCACCGATCTGGATTCGCCGGAAGATTACGAACGGCTGCGCGGAATGTTTCCCGACGGCGACATCCCGACAAAATCGTGTTGACTATCCGCCACCGTGACGTATGGTTGCGTACCCTCTCGAAGCGTCTCCCAGCACCGGCGGTTTCCGTCGGGACGGCTCGTTGCACGGCCCCCACCGTGCGCCCGGCCGCTCCGTCGTCACAAACCGCAAGACGCGAACGGTCTGCGCGAAGTCGGATGAGCAGCGGTCGGCCGTCCCTGGGTGGAACGGTTCCGGCTGGTGTTCGCCGATGCAGTCCGTCCGCGACCGTGTTTCGCTGGAGTTCGGACGCCACCCCGAGTGAGTCAACCCCATGAATGCTGGGTCGCTGTTGGTCGTCGATGACGACCGTCCGCTGTTGGAATCGGTCGCCGATTATCTTCGCAGCCTCGGTCACCGGACCGAAACCGCCGACAACTGCCGCGACGCCATGTCGCGGATGAAGGACTATCCGTTCGACGTCGTGGTCTGCGACGTCAACCTGCCCGATCAGGACGGCTTCACGCTGCTGGAGTGGTCGCGGCAGCAGGTGCCCGAGACGCAGGTGATTCTGCTCACCGGCTTCGGCACCATCGAGAACGCCGTGGAGGCCATCCGGCTCGGCGCGTTCGATTATCTCACCAAGCCGTTGATCGACGACGAGCTCAACTTCGCGATCGAGCGGGCGCTCGGCCAGCGGCAGATCGTCGCCGAGAACAAGAACCTCAAGGCCCAGCTCAACCAGCGGTTCGGGCTGGGGAACATCGTCGGCCACGATTACCGCATGCAGCGGATGTTCGACCTGATCGAAAGCATCGCCGATACGCGGACGACGGCCCTGATCCTCGGCGAAAGCGGGACCGGCAAGACGCTCACCGCGCGGGCGATTCATCAGTTGAGCAACCGCCGCGACAAGCCGTTCGTGGAAGTCGCCTGCGGGGCGCTGCCCGATTCGCTGCTGGAAAGCGAGCTGTTCGGCCACGTCGCCGGCGCATTCACCGGCGCGACGCACGACAAGCAGGGGAAATTCCTGCAGGCCAACGGCGGCACGATTTTTCTCGACGAA
>JAWXBB010000091.1:0-18003 GCA_034439795.1 Planctomycetaceae bacterium
CCAGCCGCGTGACGCACGTCCTGCCCGGCGCGTTGATCGTATGGGCCGTCGTCGCCTATCGCCGTCCGGTCTGGTCGGGAACGCTGCTGGGGCTGGCGTGCGGAACGATGTTCTTCGCCGTGTTCCTGCTGCCGATCTGGATGTCGTTCTACTGGAAGCGGGGCGCGTGGCGATTTGCGGGCGCGCTGGGATCGGTGGCCTGCGTGCTGCTGGCCAGCCTGCTCCTGACCTCCGCCGATTCGCATTCGTTCACGCGGCAGATCCTCGGCTCCATCGACTGGTCGGTGCTGAAATTCGACGCGGGTTACGGCATCGGGCTGTGGTCGATTTACGACCCGGCGTACCGCATCCCGGTGTTCACGCTGTTCGTGGTGGTGCTGGTGACGCTCACGATCTGGCCGCTGGAGAAGAATCTCGAGCATCTGCTGGCGCACTCGGCGTCCACCATCGTGGCCACGCAGTTCTGGTATCCCCACGAGGGGGGGATTTTCGTGCTGTGGTATCTGCCGCTCGCACTGGTCGTGGCCTTCCGTCCGCGGCTGGCGCACTTGCGGCTCGACGACGACCGCATCGCGAGCACGACGGCCAACGTCATCGTCAGCCCGGGGCGGACGCCGCAGAATCGAGAGCCGCAGCGATCGACGCTCTGGAAAGCACCGTAGGGCCGCCGCTCAATCGGCGAACTGGCTCGGCCGCACGCCGAGATCGACGATGCTGTACGCCTGAATGATCGGCAGCCCGAGCCCTTCCGCCTTCGCGACCAGTTCTTCGCTCTCCGCGCCGGGATTCAGCCAGACTTCGTGGGGATGTTTTGCGGCCATCTCATCCAGAAGGTCAATGCCGATCTGCGGCGGAACGTAGACCGTGATCCGATCGAGTTTCTCGACGGGGATCGCAGCCAGCGTGGGATACGCGGTCAGTCCCTCGACCTGCTCCGCGGTCGGATGCACGGGAAACACGCGCCAGCCCTGTGCGAGATGGGCGCGAACTGACTTGTTGCCGTACTTGCGGCGGTTGGGACTGGCGCCGATAACGGCGACCGTCTTCTGCCCATCGGCTGATGTCTGGTGAGAGGCATTCATGCGTATCAAGCCATTGCACGTTTGCCCGGCAGCGCGCGGGGGATGTGTTCGTTGCCGCAGCCGGCCGACGTCGGCAGCATCTTGCCGGGGCTGCACCGGCCGTGCGGGTTGAAGCAGTCGTGAACGGACTGCATCACCGCCAGGTCGTTGGGCGAGAAAAGCTGGTCCATGAAGCTGATCTTTTCGACGCCGATGCCGTGCTCGCCCGTGACGCTGCCCCCCATCGCGATGCACTCCGCGAGGATTTCGTCGCTGGCGGCGAGCACTCTTTGCACCTGGTCGGCGTCGCGCTCGTCGAACAGCAGAATCGGATGGATGTTGCCGTCGCCCGCGTGAAACACGTTGACGATGCGAATGCGGTGCCGCTCGCCGCAGGCGGTGATGAACCGCAGGATCTCCGGCAGCTTGGTGCGGGGGACCACGCCGTCCTGCGTGCAATAGCTGGGGCTGAGCCGGCCGATCGCGCCGAACGCCTGCTTGCGGGATTTCCACAGCAGCAGCCGCTCCTTCGGCGTGTTCGCCTGCCGGACTTCGCGGGCCGCCGAGGCGTGGCACAGGTCGATGATCGTTTGGGCTTCCTCATCGACGGCGACTTCGAGTCCGTCGACTTCGATCAGCAGCACGGCCCCGGCGTCGAGCGGGAACCCGAAGTGGAACGCCTGCTCGACGGCCTGCACGATCCCCTGGTCCATCATTTCCAGCGCGGCGGGGACGATGCCCGCCCCGATGATCCGGCTGATGGCCTGCGTCGCGTCATCGACCGTCTCGAACACGCCCAGCAATGTCCGGTAAGCGGCCGGGTCGCGCGTCAGCCGCACTGTGATTTTGGTGCAGACGCCGAGTGTTCCCTCGCTGCCGACGAACAGCCCGGTCAGATCGTAGCCCGGCGAATCCTCGACTGGCCCGCCGAGTTCGACCAGCGTGCCGTCGGGCAGGACGACCTCGGCCCCCAGCACGTGGTTGACGGTTACGCCGTACTTCAGCGTGTGCGGGCCGCCGGAGTTCGTCGCGAAGTTGCCGCCGATGGTGCAGGCTCCCTGGCTCGACGGATCGGGCGCGTAGTGGTAGCCGGTCCCCTTCAGTTGCTGGGTCAGATGGACGTTCACCAGTCCCGGTTCGACGACGGCGTAGCGGTCGCGCAGGTTGACTTCGAGAATCCGCTTCATCCGCGTCAGGGCGATCATGACTCCGCCGCCGACCGGCAGGCAACCGCCGGCGAGGCTCGTCCCCGCCCCACGCGGCACGAACGGCACACCCGCCGCGTGACAGGCCCGCACGATGGCGACCACATGTTCGGTTGATGTCGGGAACACCACGACGTCCGGGCATTTCTTCTCGACGACGTAGCCGTCGCACTCGTAGACCAAGAGTTCGTCGGGCTGCACCAGCACGTTGTCCGGCCCGACGACGTCGCGCAGGCGACGCAGCAACTCATCGCCGTGAGACGCGACGCCCAGTCCGTGCCCGTGAGACGGCAATGCGGATGCTGCGGTAGCGACGGTGTCGGTCATGCAGGATGCAGTTCGCAGGCGGGAGCGGAGTTGGTCAAATGTGTGTGGCCCGGGCCGTCGTTGTGCTCATCAGTAATTGAACCCGTTCTTGCGGACATGCACCCACGGTTGGGCCGCGGAAAAGCCCGGTCCTTCGCCGGCCGCGACGATCTCGACCGCGTAGACCATGTGATCGCCCGTCTCCAACCGGCCGCGGACGTGGCCTTCGAGATAGCCGAGGGCCTCCGCGAGCAGTGGCACGCCGGTTTCACCGCGTCGAAGGGGCAGGCCGTCGAACGCCGGTGTACCCGGCTCGAAGCCGGCCCCGAAGTGCTTCAGGAACTGCTTCTGTCCCTCGCCGACCAGGTTGAGCGCCATCTGCGGCGCATCCCCCAGCCAGTCGTGCAGAAAACGCTTGCGGTTGACGGCGACCGTGACCATCGGCGGATCGAACGAGGCCTGCTGCACCCAACTGGCGAGCAGGCCGGTCTCGCGGCCGTCTGACGCGCGGGCCGTCAGAATGAACAAGCCGCTCGGCGTGCGGCCGAGGACGGCGCCGATCGTGTCGCGGATTTCAGGACGGGGAGTTGCGGTCATGGCGATCGACTTCGCTTCAAGACTGGCGGCCGGACGATGCGGGCGTCATTCTAACGGAACGACCGTTTCCCCGCAGCCGAGTTCGCCCGCCATGATCGTGCTCATCACCCGCGACGTCTTCTTCGCCAGCAAGATCACCGGCACGGCGGCGCTGCTGGGCTTGAAGACCGTCACCGTTTCCGGCAGCGACCAGGTCGCGGAAGTTGTGACCGGCAGCGAAATCTCGGGATTGATTCTCGATCTGGGCAGCGGCGTGTCGCCCGAGCAGGCGATGCAGTCGCTGCCCGTCGAATCGCGAGAGCGCACGATCGCGTTCGGCGCCCACGTCGACACGGAAGCGTTGGCAGCGGCGGCGCAGGCGGGGTTCCACACCGTCCTGCCGCGCAGCCGGTTTTCAGCGGAGTTACCACAGTTGTTACGCGGACTGAGCGAGTCTGACGGACGAGCCAGTGTCCCGGACGCTTGAAGCGTCCGGGACACTTCTCTGGTTCAGACGAACGACCACGTCGCTTCGTCAATCGACGAGTCGATGGTGGACGAGGGCAGTTCGTTCACGTGCTTGCGGACGGGCCGCGGGCGGTGGGCCTCGACTTCGCGGACCTGGTACGACTCCAGCATCTTGTTGATCCGCTTTTCGATGCTCGTCAACTGCTCCCCTTCGTCGCGACAGACGAAGGTGAACGCCGTCCCTTTGTTGGCCTCGGCTGAAGACAACCGGCCCGTGCGGCCCACCCGGTGGACGTAGTCGTCGCAGTCCTGCGGGATGTCGTAGTTGATGATGTGCGAGATGCCGCTGACGTCGATTCCGCGGCCCATCACGTCGGTGGCGATCAACAGCCGGATGCGGCCCTCGCGGAACTGCTTCATGACGCGGTCGCGGCTGCTTTGGGCGAGGTCGCCGTGAATGAACGCCACTCCGGGCAAACGGCCCTCGAAGTGCCGGTGAACCTGTTCGGCCCCGCGCTTCGTGCGAGTGAAGACGATCGCCTGGTGCGGGCGCTCTTCGATGAGCAACTGCACCAGCACGCGAACCTTCCGGTCGGGATCGACGCTGATGTAATACTGGTCGATCGTGTCGCGACCGACGTCTTTCGTCGACATGTCGATCCGCGTGGGCTGCCGCATGTAGCGCTGCGCGAGCCGTTCGACCGGGGGCGGCAGCGTCGCCGACAGCAGCAACGTCTGTCGCTCGCTGGGACATTGCCGGAGGATGCGTTCGATGTCGGGACGGAAGCCGATGTCGAGCATCCGGTCGGCTTCGTCGAGCACCACGACCTTCAGTCGGTTGCACACGAGCGACCGGCGCTGCAGGAGGTCGATCACGCGCCCCGGCGTGCCGATCACGATCTGCGCGCCGCTCTGCAACTGCATCATCTGCGGACGGAGGGGCTTGCCGCCGACGAGGCAGGCGGTGGTGACTTCGTGGCCGACGGACAGCCGAATCGCCTCTTCGGCGACCTGCTGGCTGAGTTCCCGCGTGGGGGTGAGCACCAGCGCCTGGGTGGCCGAGGAACTGAAGTCGAGCCGCTCGAGGATTGGCAGCACGAAGGCAGCGGTCTTGCCGGTGCCGGTCTGGGCCTGGCCGATGCAGTCCTGCCCCGTCATGGCGAGGGGAATGAAAGCGGCCTGAATGGGGCTGGGGCGGTCGAATCCAACCTGCCGCAACCCATCGAGGGTCTTGGCGCTCAACCCCAGTTCGGTGAATCCTTTGTCGACAAACTCCATGCGGACTGCGGCCATTTCGTCGCTGGTCGTGAACCCGGCACTCCGCAGGTTACGAGCCGATGCTAGGTGACAATTGTCAAGTGCTATGGACCAACAGCATACCGCTTGCCCTGACCGGGGTCAAACCGATCCGATGAATGGAGATGCGTCGGGGGCTTGAACGCCATCGTTTGCGAGGTCCGTCGGATCATTTCGGCTGGTCGTCGCGGTGAAGGAGGCCGATGGCGCGAACCATGCCCGTCAGTCCGACGGGGTCGGCCTCCATCGACGCGGCGAACGTGTTGAGAGTGCGATTCGCAAGTTCGCGGTAGCGCTCGTCGCCCGTCTTCTTCCAAAGTCGGATGAGGTTGAGAACCGCCTGGCTGTTGCCCGACAACTGCACGCCGTCGTGCTGGTCCTTGAGCCGCACGAACATGGCGTCGTGGTCCGCCGTGGTGAAGAAGAAGCCGCCGGCCTGTTCGTCGTGAAAGCGGGCGATCATCGCGTCGGTGAGTTCGCGAGCGGAAGCCAGCCATCGCTCCTGTCCCGTCGTGTCGTGCAACGCCAGGAGACCGTGGACGAGATGCGTGGAGTCATCGAGATACCCCGGCACCTGCGGCCGGGCCGGTTCGCCGGGGGCCGCGGCGTAGACGTGAAACAGCCGGCCGTCGTCGGTCTTGACCGTCTTCAGGAGAAAGTCCGCAGCGCGTTCGGCTCGGGCGATGAGCGCTGCATCCTTCAGCGCCTGCCCCGCCGACGCCAGTCCGGCAATGGTGAGGCCGTTCCACGATGTCAGCACTTTCGTATCGACGCTCGGCCGCGGACGACGCTCGCGCGCGGCGAGCAGCGTTATTCGTATGCGTTCAAGTCGCGGTGCATCGCCGTCATCCAACGGATTTCGGCGGACCAGGATGTAGCGACGTTCCTCGAAGTTCGGCGGGCCATCGGTTCCGAACTGGCGCTGCACCAACGCCAGGTCTGCCGGATCGGTCACCGCCGCGGCGAGTTCGTCCTTTGTCCAGACGTAGTACCGGCCTTCCTCGTGTTCGGTGTCGGCGTCCAGCGAACTCGCGAAGACGCCGTCCGGCGTGGTCAGTTCCCGGGCGAGGAACTCGACCGTCTGGTCCAGCACCTGCCGATACAACGGGTCCGGCGTGTCGCGGTAGGCCGCCGCGTAGACTTCCAACAGTTGGGCGTTGTCGTAAAGCATCTTCTCGAAATGCGGCACCGTCCAGGTCCGCTCGGTGCTGTACCGATGAAAGCCGCCGCCGAGTTGATCGTAGATGCCGCCTTGCGCCATCGCCGTAAGCGACTTATGAATCGCGCGGCGCAGCTCCTCCGACGGCGCATGTTGCAGCTCATCCAACAGCAGCATCAGATACGGCGGACGGGGGAACTTCGGGCCGGTGAACTGCGGCGGGCGACCGAAGCCGCCATGTTCCGGGTCGAATTTGTCGAGGAGGGCCTCCCGCACTGCTGTCACCGATTCGCGCGACGGTACGGCGGCTTTCGTCAGATTGATGTCGAGAGCCAGCGCCCGCCGGGTCTGTTCAGCCCGCAACGCCGCGGTGCGACGGATGTCGTCGGGGGCCTGCTGCTGAAATTCGATCACCGTTTTCAGCACCGTCAAAAAGCCGGGAATCGTCTGCCCGTCGACGTCGCGGTCTTCCGTCGGCCAGTAGGTGCCCCCGGCGATGGGTTTGCCGTCGGATGTCAGGAACATCGACAGCGGCCAGCCGCCGTTCTGGCCCATCGCGTTGAGGGCCGTGAGATAGACGTGATCGACGTCGGGCCGCTCTTCGCGGTCGACCTTGATGCAGACGAAATGCGCGTTGAGCAGTTCGGCGACCTTCGGGTTCGTGAACGATTCCCGCTCCATCACGTGACACCAGTGACAGGCGTGGTAGCCGCTCGACAGGAAGATCAGCTTGTTTTCCGCCTTCGCCCGGGCGAGCGCGGCCGGACCCCACGGTTGCCAATGCACGGGGTTCCGGGCGTGGGCGAGGAGGTAGGGACTGCTCTCGCGTCCGAGACGGTTCGCGGCCGGTTCATCGTCCGCGGCGAGAGCGGAGGCCAAGCCACCGAAGATGAGCAGTGCTGCGGGCCATTGGTGAAGCGGACAGCGGTTCATGGGACTCCCTCGCTGACGCTTCGGGCTAGTGTTGTGAGACACGGCGGCCGGTGGACTCCGTCAGTTCGCGCAGACGATTGGCCAGGTCGGGAGTCAGCACATCGGGGACGTACTTCCAGCGCCAGTTGTGGTCGCCGACGGTGCCGGGCTGATTCATGCGGGCATCGCCACCGAGCGACAGCACGTCCTGCAACGGAGCCATCGCCAGCAGCGAGGAGGACCGCCACGCGATTTCGAGGAACTCCCACGCGATGCAGTCGGGATCGCACGGCGTCACGCGGCGGAGTTGTTCGAGACGGTCGTGGTTGGGCTGGATCTCGGACAGGAACCAACCGCGGGTCGTGTCGTTGTCGTGCGTGCCGGTGTAGACGACCGAGTTCGGCTCGAACTCGTCGATGCGGAACGGCGGCTCCCACGGATCGCCCGGCAGCCGGAAATGCAGCACTTTCATGCCGGGCAGGTCAAATCGCCGTCGAAGTTCGTGGACCGGCTCGGTGATCAGTCCCAGGTCTTCGGCGATGATGGGCACGTGGCCGTCCGCCGCCAAAGCCGCGCGGACGGCGGACAGAAAACCGTCGCGCGGGCCGTCGACCCACGTGCCGTTGACCGCGGTCGGATCGCCCGCGGGGACGGCCCAGTACGCCTCGAAGCCGCGGAAGTGATCGAGCCGCACGAGGTCCACCGTCTTCAGCACGGCCCGCAGGCGGTCGATCCACCAGCGATATTCGTCGGCGTGCAACGCGTCCCAATTGTAGAGCGGGTTGCTCCAGAGTTGGCCGTCCTTGCAGAAGTAGTCCGGCGGCACACCGGCGACGGTCGTCGGCCGGCCGTGCCCGTCGAGCTGGAACCAGCGGCGGTTCGACCAGACGTCGCAACTGTCGTGCGAGACGTAGATGGGAACGTCGCCGATGATGTCGATGCCGCGACCACGAGCCGCGTCGCGCAGCCGGTTCCATTGTCGAAAGAAGAGGAACTGCCAAAACGAATAGGTTTCGATGCGGTCGGCGAACTTCGTAAGCGCTTCGGGCGCGATGCGGTGTTCGTTATCGACGCCGGTCGTCCATTCCAGCCACCAGCGGTTTCCGTTCGCCTCCCGTAGCGCCATGAACTGCGCATACGGCGTGAGCCACGCCTGCTCGGCCTCGCGAAAGGCGGCGAACTCGCCGCGCAGTTCGGGCGGCATCGCCCCTTCGCGATACCGGGCCGCCGCCGCTTCCAGCAGCGCGGATTTGCGTTGCCGGACCGTGGCGAAGTCCACCCGCGCGGCCTGTTCCGAACCCGGAACCTCCGCGGACCCGACTTCCGCCGCGCTGACGAGCCCCTCCTCGAACAGCCGCTCGGGACTGATCAACAGCGGGTTTCCCGCAAACGCCGCCGGAGACTGATACGGCGAGTCCCCGTGGTCGGTCGGACCGAGCGGCAGCACCTGCCAGTAGCGCTGCCCGGCGTCGGCGAGCCAGTCGAGAAACCGCACGGCTTCGGGTCCGAGATCGCCGATGCCGAACCGCGTGGGGAACGACGTGGGATGCAACAGAAGGCCGCTACTGCGGTGCGTCAGCATGAATCCGTCCGTGAATTGCGTGCGGCGTAAGTCCGCGTTCGAGAATGTGATTTCGAGCGGCGGTGATCGGAGTTAGTGTCCTCATTCCGGTCCCCTCGCCCCCGTCTTCGGGGGAGAGGGATAGGGTGAGGGGGCCGAGCGCTTCTCCGATGTGACTCGTTTCGTTGACCGGATCATTCATCGATTCTGAGTAGGAGATGACCGACGTTGAGCGCGCTTGGGAGCGCTCGCCCCCTCACTCCAACCCTCTCCCCCGAAGCCGGGGCGAGGGGGCCAATGCGCTTCGTCATTTCAACTGGCCTTCAACGCGGCGGCGACAATCGCGCCGGCTTCCGACACGATGCGGTCCAAGTGCGCCGCGTCGCGAAAACTTTCGGCGTAGATCTTGTAGATGTTCTCGGTCCCCGACGGTCGGGCGGCGAACCAGCCGAATTCGGTGACCACCTTCAGGCCGCCAATCGACGCGCCGTTGCCGGGGGCCTGGGTCAGCCTGGCGGTGATCGGGTCGCCGGCGAGCGTGCTGGCTTTGACGGCTTCCGGCGAGAGCTTCTTCAACACGTTCTTCTCGGCAAGCGTCGCCGGCTGATCGATCCGCGTGTAATGCGGCACTCCGTAACTTTTCGCAAGTTCCAGGAACTGTTCGCCCGGATCTTTGCCGGTCCGGGCGGTGATCTCGGCGGCGAGCAGACACAAAATGATGCCGTCCTTGTCGGTGGACCAGACCGTGCCGTCCTGCCGCAGGAAGCTGGCGCCGGCGCTTTCCTCGCCGCCGAAGCCGAGCGTGCCGTCGTACAGGCCGGACACAAACCACTTGAATCCGACGGGCACTTCAAACAAGGGGCGCGACAGCGACCCCGCAATCCGGTCGATGAGGGCGCTGCTGACCAGTGTCTTGCCGATGCGCGTGCCCTTTCCCCAACGCGGCCGGTGCGCGAACAGATAGCGAATCGCCACGGCGAGATAGTGGTTCGGATCGATCAGTCCTTGCGAGCGGCTGACGATGCCGTGCCGGTCGGCGTCGGGGTCGCTGCCGAAGGCGATGTCGAACTGATCCTTGAGCCGGACGATGCCCGCCATCGCGTGCGGGCTGCTGCAGTCCATGCGGATCTTGCCGTCGTGGTCCAGCGGCATGAAGCTGAACCGCGGGTCCAGCCGCTTGTTCACGACGGTGACGTTCAACCCATACCGCTCGGCGATCGGTCCCCAATACCCGAGACTCGCGCCCCCCAGCGGATCAACGCCGATCTTGATGCCGGCCGATTTGATGACACCCAGATCGACGACCGATTCCAGGTCGGAGACGTAATCGCGGACGAAGTCGCGGCGCTGCGTCGTGCCCGCTTTGACGGCCGTCTCGAACGGCACGCGCTTGACGCCGCGGTTGCCCGCACGGAGCAGTTCGTTGGCGCGGTCCTGCACGACGGTGGTGATGTCGGTGTCGGCCGGGCCGCCGTTGGGAGGGTTGTACTTGAAGCCGCCGTCTTCGGGCGGGTTGTGCGACGGCGTGATGACAATGCCGTCGGCGAGGCCCGACTTGCGACCCCGGTTGGCGGCCAGAATCGCATGGGAGATCACCGGCGTGGGGGTCACGCCATCGTTGGCCTGAACGACCACCGTCACGTCATTGGCGGCGAGGACTTCGAGCGCCGTCCTTTCCGCCGGGGACGACAGCGCATGCGTGTCCTTGCCGAGGAACAGCGGGCCGGTGATTCCCTGCTGCCGGCGATACTCGCAGAGAGCCTGGGTGGCGGCGGCGATGTGGGCCTCGTTGAACGTGCCGTCGCGGGAGCTGCCGCGGTGCCCGCTGGTGCCGAAACTGACCTGCTGCACGGGATTGCCGGGGTCGGGCTGCTGTTCGTAATAGTCGCGGACCAGCCGCTCGACATCGACCAGCGACTCCGCCGGCGCCGGTTTCCCCGCTCCCGCATGGACTGCCATGCCCGCGCTCCTGTAATCCCTGCGATTTCCGATCTGCCCGCCGTGGCGGAGAGACGATACTATAACGGATGGCGGTCGGAGTGACACGCGCGTCCAGGGGTTCAAGGTGTTCCCATTATTCATGGCAACCGAGACTGTTCTTGATCCCGGAGGGATCGCAGCCATTAGCCGGGGGTCGGAGGCTTTGCGCAGACCCCCGGACAGCGAGCGTTGCAACCAGCTCGACCCCGGAGGGGTCGCACTCGGCAGCGGCGCTGCGACCCCTCCGGGGTCGAGTCGTGTTCACGGTCTCGTCACCGGGGGTGTCGCTGCGCTCAACCCCCGGCTAATGGCTGCGATCCCTTCGGGATCAGGCCGTCTCAGCCCCGCGCGCCTGACAATCACGATCCTGCTCACATTCACGCTCGCATTCGGCTCGACCACCGACACCGTCGCGGCGGACTTGAGCGCCCCCGAGGTCGTCCGGTCCATCGAGAATGCCAAGCGGTATCTCGTCAGCCAGCAGCGGCCCAACGGGTCGTGGCCGGTGGAAGAGGACGGCGGCGAGACGAAGCACGTCATCGGCGTGACCAGTCTGGCGCTGTTGTCGCTGATCAACGCCGGCATGACGTACAACGATCCGCCGGTGCGGAAGGCTTTGGCGTTTCTCCGGGCGCAGCCGGCGGGACAACCGGATCAAACGTACGATGTCGCCCTGCTCATCATGGCGTACGTCGCCGCGAAAGACCCGGCCCGGACCGACGCCGCCCGGATCGCGCTGTTGGCCAAGTGGCTGGAAGATGCACAAACCAATGCCGGTGCCTGGACCTACGGGGCCAACGGCTTCGGCGGCGATCCTAGCAACGCGCAGTTTGCCGTGCTGGGCCTGCGCGAGGCGGCGGAAGCGGGGGCGCCCATCAAGGCCGCAGTGTGGGAACGGGCCAAGGTCTACTGGGAAGGAATCCAGAGCGCCGACGGCGGCTGGGGCTACGGCGACCGCGCGAACAGCACCGGCAGCATGACGGTTGCCGGCGTCGCCAGCCTGACCATCGTCGAACACATGCTGCAGAGCGACGCCGGCGTCGCCCCCGACGGCACGCCGCCCTGCTGCAAGGAGGAAGATCCCAACCCCGCGCTCGAGCGCGGTCTGCGGTGGCTGGCCAATCACTTCTCCGTCGGCCACAACCCCGGCCACAGCTTGTGGCTGTTGTACTACATCTACGGCATCGAGCGGGCCGGACGGTTGTCGGGCCGGCGGTTCTTCGGCGAACACGACTGGTATCGCGAAGGGGCTGCGTTCCTCATCGCCAACCAGCTACGAGATTTCTCGTGGCGGGGGATCGGCTCGCACGAGAACAAGCCGATCGTCGGCACCAGTCTCGCGCTCCTGTTCTTGTCCAAGGGGCTGGCGCCGGTGATGATGAGCAAGCTCAAACACGGTCCGCGCGACCGGGCCAATCCGGACAACCTCGCCAGCCACGATTGGAACAAGCACCCCAGAGACGTCCGCAATCTGATGGAGCACATCAGCGGCCTGCCGCGCTGGCCGGCCTTGCTCACGTCGCAGGAAGTGGACCTCCGGCAGGCGATCGCGACGACCGGCGTGGATGCGCTGCTGCAGGCGCCGATCCTGTATCTCACCGCCGCCGAAGCGCTGACGTTCACCGCGCCGGAGAAGGAGCTGCTCAAAGAGTATCTGTTGCAGGGCGGATTTCTGTTCGCGTCGCCGACCTGCCAGTCGGCCGCGTTCGAGGACAGCCTGCGCGAACTGCTGAAGGAGATGTTGCCGCCGGGGGAAGGGGAGCTCAAGCCGTTGCCGCCGGATCATCCCGTGTATCGCAGCGAGCATCTCTTGTCGCCCGACGGCGTGACGCTGCTCGGCGTCGACGTCGGTTGCCGGACCGCGGTCATCTATTGTCCCGATGACCTGGGGTGCCTGTGGAGCTACTGGCAGCGGCACGATCCCAAGAATCGCAATCCGCAACTGAAGGCGAAAATCATCCGGTCGATGCAGATCGGCGTGAACGTCGCCGCCTACGCCACCGGCCGCGAACCGCCGCGCTCGCTCGACGCCCCGAAGAAAATCGCGGACGAAGCCAAGCTCGACGACATCCAGCGCGGGCTGTTGCAAGTCGCCCAGATCCGCCACACCGGGCAATGGAACGCGGCCCCGCGAGCGCTCCGCAATCTGCTCTTGGCGCTCAACGACACCGTCGGCCTGGCGGCGTCCACGAAGCCCCGCGACCTGCCGGCGAACGACCCCAGCCTGTTCCAGTATCCACTGCTCTACATGCACGGCCGCACGCGGTTTGCACTCGCCCCGGATGAACGCGATGCCCTGCGGCTGCATCTGACGCGCGGCGGCGTACTGTTCGCCGACGCCTGTTGCGGCGCGGTCCCGTTCGACCGCAGTTTCCGTGAGTTAATGAAGCAGTTGTTCCCCGACCAGGGATTCAAGCCGATTCCCGTCACGCACGAGCTGTTCAGCGAGCAGATCGGCCGCGATGTCCGCAGGCTCCGCCGCCGGTCGTTCGACAACGCCAACCCCAACGCCCCGGTCGCGACGACGGTCCGCGAGGTGGAGCCGTATCTGGAAGGGATCGAGCTCGACGGCCGGTTCGTCGTGATCTACAGCAAGTACGACCTGAGCTGCGCTCTCGAACGCCAGGCGACGCTGAGCTGCGAAGGCTATCTCCCCGAGGACGCCGTCAAGCTGGCGACGAACATCGTGCTGTACGCGCTGTTGCAGGATCTGCGATTGCCGGAGGAGCCGAAGTGACGCCTTTCCCCCCTCGCCCGGCGCTTCGCTGGGAGAGGGGCCGGGGGGTGAGGGTGCCTTTCGTCTTCCGCCTTTGATGAGTTGATCCAAAGGCGAAAGGCACCCTCACCCTAACCCTCTCCCACCGAAGCGGCGGGCGAGGGGACAAGGCAAAGGCCAATCACCCGGTCACGCGCCCGTCCGCCGTCGGGTCGAGAACGAACAACTGCGTGCCGACGACGATGTCCTTCACCCGTTCGCGGTAACCGGTCATGTGCGGTGCGACGAGATGCGCCTTCAGATGGTCGAGCGATTCCCATTTCTCGACGATCATCGCCACGTCGTCACCCAGCCGCTGCTGCTTCGACAGGTCCGTTGTGGCATCCATCGCGGGACCATATTCCAGGCAGCCCGCTTCCGCGTGAACCAGCGGCATCAGGCGATGGAATTCCGCCAGAAAGTCCGCCCGGCGACCGGGGGCGACATCGATGCGAGCCAGAACGATGATCATGAGGGTCTTATGGCTTTGTAGGGTGCAGTCGAGGCTTTGCGAGGCTCACCCCTGAGTGACCCAACGGGGTGAGCCTCGCAAAGCCTCGACTGCACCCTACGGGGAGAGAAAGACACGCCGGTCACAAATCGATCCGCATCGCTCGTTCCCATTTGTGGAAGCCGAGCTTCTCGTAAAACGGGATCACCTTCTCGGCACAGTCGAGGATGACCTTGTAGCACTTCGCGGCCCGGCATTCTTCGAGGACGTGCTTGACCAGCAAGGCCCCGACGCCGTGCGCCTGATAGGCCTGATGGACGGCGACGTCCTCGATGTGCCCCACCACGCCGCCGGAGTGGATGAATTTCGGCTCGATCAGCAACGTCGCCGTGCCGACGATGCGGCCGTCGAGCAGCGCGACATACGTGCGAATCTTCTGCCGCATCCGCTGGCGGAAAACCTCGATGGCCTGTTCGTCCGTCAGCTCGCACGGCTTCAGCGACGCCAGGCACGGCAGAAAGCCCCGACGCAGATCGGTGGCGTACATCGGACGGATGGTGATCTCCGGCACGTCGCTCATGGGGCGGGCTTCCGACGGATCACGCGGTGAAAGTGCATTTCGACTTCGCGGTCGACCACGCGCCGCACCCCTTCCAACAGGCACGCCGGCTCGTGGTCTCCCTCGCCCAGCCGCTTGATCTCGGCGAGCGGGGTGCCGGGGAACACGGTGAACGTGCTCTGATGGATGATCTGATTGCCGGCGTCGAGTTCCGGGACGATAAAGTGGATGGTGGCCCCGTACGTCAGCATGCGGTGTTGATAGGCATCTTCGTACGGCTGAAACCCCGGAAACGGGGGCAACAGGCCGTGATGCAGGTTGATGATCCGGCCCGCAAACTGCCAGCACAGGCTCGGCGGCAGCACGCGCATGTAGCGGGCCAGAATGACGTAATCGACCTGATGCTCGTCGAGCAGCGCGACCAGTTGGGCGTTGTCCGGGTGGCCCTGCTCGTCGCCGATCTGCGCCCACGGAACATCGAACTGCTCGGCCAGCCCCCGACACGAGTTGCGGTTGCCGATCATCACGGCCGGGATTGCCTGCAACCGCTGGTCGCGGATGGCCCGCAACAAGGCCAGCGCCGGCTCGGGGCGATACGTCGTGCAGATCGCCAGCCGCGGCGGTTCGGACCGTTCATCGCGCGACCAGGTGCGAATCGAGAGATTCTTCAGCCGGCCGATGGCCGTCATGTCGCGGCGAAGGTCGGCGACCGGAAACTGGTCCGCCGGCCAGTCGATCCGCAGCAGCATGGCGAACAGCCGCTCGGAATCGTGGTCGTACATCTGGATTTCGTAGATGTTCGCGCCGGCCCCCGTGACGTGATGCACAATGGGATCGGCCAGCCCGCGATTGTCGGGCCCCACGGCGGTAATGACGACTTGCATGTCGGAATTGTCCGCCATTCCGCGGAGGGTTTCAACCCGCGCCGGTCGTCACGCCGCCGGTTGCTGGTACTCGTAGTCCGTCTCAATGATCGCCTGCTCGAACAGGTTCTCGACGAACTTCTTCGGCAGATCCTTTTCGCACTCCTTGCGGATGCGTTCGGAAATGTCGTCCTGCACGTCGGCGAGCGGGGTCCGCGACTCGGTTTCGCGGTCGGTCACCCGGACGATCTGGAAGGCGTCGCGGGTGGCGTACACGTCGCTGAGCTGGCCGACCGGCATCTGGAACAGCTTCGCTTCTAGTTCGGTGTCGGCGAGACTGCCCGTCTGAATCCAGTCCCACTCGCCACCTTCGCTGGCCGTCGGACCGTCGGAATACTTCCTGGCCACCTTGTCGAATGACACACCTTGTTCCAACTCGCGCCGGGCTTCGGTCAGTTTGGCCTGTGCATCGGACTTCGACACGCGGCGGTCGATGGAGATCTGAATCTGCTGCCACTTCACCCGCGCCGGGATGGCAAAGTCGTCGAGGTGCTCCTGGTAGTACGCGACGATCTCCGGCCGCGTGGGGGCGGGCGGGCGTTCGATGCTGCTGTAGAGGAACTCCATCGCCATCCGTTCGTTGCCGAACGTGTCGCGGAGCGCCTGCATGCTGGTGTTGCGCTCGTTGAGGGCGAGCTCCAACTCGGTGCGAGTCGTGACCTTCAGGTCGTTCTTCAGCTTCGTGACCATCTGCTCCTCGAACATTTTGTCGAGGTGCTGCTGGAGCAGCTTGATCTGGTCGGGCTTCAGCTTGCTGCGCATCCGTTCGACGAGCAGCCGGCGCTCGATGTGACTCCGCAGGTCGCGGGTGATGATGACGTTGCGAAGCTCCGCATAATCTTCGGGGGGCAGCTTGTCCCGCGCCTTCACCAGGTATTCGCCATACCGTTCGAGCACTTCGCCGGCGAAGATCGGCGCGCCGTTCACCCGGGCGATGACCTTGGCGTTGAAGACTTCGGTGTCATCGGCAGTTGAAGCGGTCGTGCCGGACACCGGCTTGATGGTGGGCTGCTCACCGTCGGCAGAAGCCAGTTGTTGCTCGGCGGCGGAATCGTCGAGCGACGTCCGCCGCGGCGGGGGTTGCAGCACGGGGTTGTCGGTCTTGGTGATGCTGAGCGACTTGCTGATCGCCTGGCAGCCGGGCAAGAGCGCGATCAGACAGAAAGCGGCCGGCAGCCGCCATCGCCCGCCGGTCATGGTTCTCGTCGATACGCTTCGATCGCCGCGATGACCCATGTCGCCGCTTCCCTGCGGAGGTGTCGCCGACCGGTCCGAAACCCGCATTCCGAACCGATCTGTTTTGGCTGACCGGTGTTGTCATCCTGACAATCCTCGGTTCAACCCGCTTTGGCTCCCCCCGGAGAAAGCGCGGAGTTGTAGCTTTCCGGCGAACTTGCCTGCAAGACGGATTTCAGCAGCGGAATCAATTGCGTCGTCCGATTCAGCCGCGGCGGCAACGGAATGTACGCCACCCGGGCGTCACCGATGCGGACCGGCAACGGCGAAATCTTCGCCAGCTTCTGCATCTTCCGTGGATTGCGGTAGCCGAGGACGAGGTAATCGTCCTCCAGGTGGATGTCGTCGATCTGCCAACTCAGCGCGCCGATCTGTAGTTCGCGGATTTCGAGCAGCATCTCGACCGGCGGCGGCAACGGTCCGAACCGGTCGCGGAATTCTTCGCGCAGATGCTCCAATTCGTCGGCGTTTTTCACCGACGAGACCTTGCGGTACATCTCGATCTTCGGCCGGCCGGTGGGAACGTAATCCGCGGGGAGGTAAGCCGACACCGGCAGATCGACCGCGACGTGACGATGCTCCTTCAGTGGCTGCCGCTTGAGCGCCCGGACGGCGTTGTCGAGCAGATGGCAGTACAGCTCATACCCGACGGTCGCGATGTGGCCGCTTTGGTCGGTCCCCAGAATATTCCCCGCCCCGCGGATTTCGAGGTCGCGCAAGGCGATTTTGAACCCGGCCCCGAGTTCGCTGAATTCTTCGATGGCCTTGAGCCTGCGGGCCGCAGTGCTGGTGAGCGTCTTACCCTCTTCCAGCAGCAGATAGCAGTACGCGCGGTGCTTGTACCGGCCGACCCGGCCGCGGAGCTGGTGCAGATCGGCGAGGCCGTATTGATCGGCCTGATGGATGAAGATCGTGTTCGCGTTGGGGATGTCGAGGCCGCTTTCGATGATCGTCGTCGCCACCAGCACGTCGGTCCGGCCGGCGACGAAGTTCAGCATCGCCGCTTCCATCGTGTCGCCGTCCATCTGCCCGTGGACGATGTCGACGGCGGCTTCGGGGACGAGGCTGTGAATGCGGTCGGCGATGGACTCGATGTTGTAGACCCGGTTATGCACGAAGTACACCTGCCCGCCGCGGTTCATCTCCCGGACGATCGCCTGCCGGATCAGCTCGCCGTCGAACCGGGAGACGCGGGTCTCGACGGCCAGGCGGTCCTGCGGCGGCGTTTCCAGGTTGGAGATGTCGCGAATGCCCAAGAGCGACAGATGCAGCGTCCGCGGGATGGGCGTCGCGCTCAGCGTGAGCACGTCGACCTCCAGCCGCAGCCGCTTGAGCAATTCTTTGGCCTCGACGCCGAACCGCTGCTCTTCGTCGATGATGAGCAGGCCGAGATCCTTGAACTTCACGTCGGGGGACACCAGCCGGTGCGTGCCGATGACGATGTCCACCCCGCCGGTCGCCAGTTGCTCCAGCGTTTCGCGTTGCTCGGCCTTGGTCTTGAACCTAGACAGCGACGCCAGCGTCAACGGGAACTCGGCCATCCGTTCGCTGAAGC
>JAWXBB010000092.1:0-21590 GCA_034439795.1 Planctomycetaceae bacterium
CACCTGCGTGATGAGTTCGGCGGACAGCACGTCGGTGAACGGCAGACAACCCTCCTGCAGAAACTGACGCCTCAGGAAGCGGACCTGTTGACGAAACCGGCCTTGGTGGGAAGGACACATCGCGGGCTCCTAGCCAGGGATGGAAGTCGTGTCCCCTCCATCACGGCCAGAAGCCGACGTCTTTTCCATCCCAATCCCAGCCAATGACTTGCGTGACTTCTAAGTGCCATTCGTGTGTCGTGACCGACGCAGGAAAGCACTAATCGATCGTTGCCGCAATTGGGCAGACGTGCGTCTCGGATTTCGATCGTGTCAACAATTGGCGGCAAGTGTTCCTCGAGAAATACGCGAAGTCTTCGTTGTTCACGGAAATGAATTGGTGTTCTCTTCGCCACCCCATGCCGAGCGCTTAGTCCGGGCGCGTAGCGCGGTTCCGTCGCGTGGCCGACGCACAGGATCGGAGGCCCTGCGCGGTCGAAATCAGCTTGACAGCGTGACAGTTTCCGTAGTCATTAAAACCACTTGCTGCGCATGAAGAAGTAGACCATTGATGCAGGCACGATCGCGCAACTGACCAACATGGCCACCATCATCCCATTGGAATCGAAGGGCAGTCCTGTGAAGTTCTGCCCCCAAAAGCCCGTGATGAACGTCAGGGGCAGGAAGATGGCGCTCAGCAGCGTCAGCCGTTTCATGATCTCGTTCGTGCGTTGAGAGGCCGACCACAGATAGGCGTCGAGCGCGTTCCCCAGGAGGTCGCGTGTGCCCTCGACCCATTCGTGGATGCGCAACACGTGATCATACACATCGCGGAAGTACAGCGCCGTGCGCTGGTCGATCCAGCCTTCACCCCGTTTGGCCAGCAAGCCGAACACATCGCGCTGCGGGGAAAGCACCTTGCGCAATTGGACGAGCAGCCGCTTCAACCGAAAGATGTCGGCCAGTTCGATTTTGCGGCTTCGGCCCAGCACCTGATCTTCCACGTCCTCGACCTGTCCCGCAATATCGTCCAGGAGCGGAAAGAACGAGTCCACGATCGCATCGGTGACCAGATAGCTCACGAAATCCACTCCCCGGCGGACCAGTGCGGCTTCGCCCTGCAGGCGCTTCCAGACCGCTTCGAGTGCGGGAATCGGTTCGACATGCACCGTGACCAGATAGCGCTCCCCGAGGAACGAGTGCAGCTCCAAGACTTCGAGTGGCTCGGAAGCCGATGTCGTCAAGCGAAAGCCGTGGGTCACCAGAAACAAGTACTCTCCATATTCTTCGAGCTTTGGACGCTGGTCGAAATGGGAGCAGTCTTCGATGGTCAGGGGATGAAACTGGAACCGCTCGGCAAGCAACCCCAAGAGGGCGTCGTCCTGCTTCTGGAGATCGATCCAGCGAAAGACCCCTTCCGGCGGGGGGCCCACAAGGTCATCGCTGTCGCTGACAGTGGCAGGCCCGGTCGGACCCACTTCGAGGACGCGAAACATCGGTCGACAGCCTTTTGCAAGTGAGGGTCACAATGGTCATGAAATGAAAAGCCAGCATTTTGAGGGTGGTCCTCAGATCGTCTCCATCCGAAATCCGTTTGTGCCGCCAGCGGTTCCCACGGAAATGCCGGTGGCAATGGCTACCGTCTGTCCCGGCAAGATCCACTTTGCCGATCGCGCTGCCTGAACCAGGGCCGCAATCCTTTCCTCCCCGTTCGTCGTCTCCGGCACCAGCACAGGCGAGATCCCCCACAGCAGGGCGAGGCGGCGATAGGTGGCGATGCTGGACGTCCCTGCGATAATGAACAGCGGCGAGCGCATTCGGGCAAACTGCCGCGCCGTCTCGCCCGAGGAGGTGGAGCAGAGGATGGCGACCGCATCCAGATCGACTGCGATTTCCGTCACACCCTGAGTGATGGCTTCCGTGCGACTGGTGGCATTAGCCGCGACGGCCTGTTGCAGCAGCCGCTGATAAGGCAGGTGCGCCTCGGCATACTCGGCAGTTGCGGCCATCATGCGGACTGTCTCCACGGGGAACTTGCCCATTGCCGTCTCGCCCGACAGCATGACCGCGCTCGTGCCATCGAAGATGGCATTCGCGACATCGGTCACCTCGGCCCGCGTGGGCCGCGGGTTCAGAATCATGGATTCCAGCATCTGGGTCGCCGTGATCACAGGCTTGCCCACGGCATTGGCCGCGCGAATGATCTCTTTCTGAAGGATGGGCAACTGATGCAACGGCACTTCGACACCCAGGTCGCCGCGAGCCACCATTAACCCGTCCGCGGCAGAGAGGATACTGCTTAGATTGACCAAGGCTTCGGGCTTTTCAATCTTGGCAATGATCCTTGTGTCGGCATCCTCGTCAGCGATCAGAGCGCGAACGGGGTCCATGTCGGACGCCTGACGCACAAACGACACACCGATGTAGTCCACACCGGCGGCAATGCCAAAAGCAGCGTCGCGCAAATCCTTCTCCGTCAGGGAGTCGATCTGAAACGAGGCTCCGGGCGTGGTGATCCCCTTCCGGGAAAGCAGTCTGCCCCCGTGTTGGACGCGACAGCGCACGCCGTTCCTGCTGCGTCCCAAAACCTCCAGCTCAATCTGCGCATCGTCCATGTAGACCACGCCGCCGACTTGAAGCGCGTCCAGCAGTCCTGCGAGGGGAATGGGAATGCGCGGCAAGGGCGGACCCGGATCGAACGACTCAGTCGACAACAGGCACTCGCGGCCTGGCAGCAGTTCGATGCCGTCTTGGGGGACTTCGCCGATCCGGAGCTTGGGACCGCACAGATCTTGAAGGATGGCGATGGGCCGCCCTTCCTCAGATTCCAACTCACGCAGCAAGCGGATGCGCTCGGCGTGCCAATCGTGCGAGCCGTGTGAGAAATTGAGGCGTGCCACGTTCATGCCGGCCGCAAACAACTCTCGCAACCGGCCCTTCTCCGCGGTTGCCGGGCCGATGGTGCAGACGATCTTCGTTCGTTTCATGGGGAATCTCCGCGATGCTCGGGAAAGGCCAGCTCAGCCCACAACAACGGATGGTCAGAGGCAGCGTTTTCGACCAGATTCGCCGCCAGTGTCTTGAGCCCCCGCGTGAAGATCCAATCAATGTTATCAGCGGGCGGAGTGCGTCCGAGCGCCTCATGCAGCGGACTCTGCACGTCAGCATGCTGGAGCAGGGTCAGGAGCAGCGGGTCGGAGGCCACGGTGTTGAGGTCACCCATCAGCACGCACGGGGCTTGCAAGCCCAGGAACAGATCGATCACCGTCTGCAGTTGGTGCACCCGGTCCTCTTCACGATCAATATGCACGGCGAGGACTCGAACGTCGCCGTTTTGGAGCGTAATCGTGGACAGAATGGCATTTCGGTAAGCCTTGCCACGGGTGTTCATCAACGGTACCCGCACCACGCTGCCGAGCGGCAGCCGATGGATGAGGCCATTGCCGAAATGGTCAATCCACCAGTGGCGCTCTGTGGGTGCAAAGAGCCACCCCGACTCTCGCAAGGCCGCAATTGCAGCCGCTTGGTTGGGCTGATCGCCGAAGGGGGTCGCGCGGACTTCGTACAAGCCCGTGAAGTCGACGTCGGGCAGCGTTGCCGCTGTGCGCGACAAGTCTTGGAGGCCGTCATCCCCTTTGCCGCTATGTGTGTTGAAGCTGGCAATCTTCAGTGTCAGGGGGAGTTCCCTTTGCGATGAGGGTTCGGGACTTCGCAACAACGGTCTCGTGGCATCTGCGGCGCGACGATCGGCGCCATTCCAGACCAGGAGACCAAGGAGCGCCATCGACAGTCCAATGGAGGTAAGTTTCCAGCGAGTTCTGCAGGAAAAAGGCGGGTTCATGGCGGCTTTGTCACTCGATCAGATTTGGAAGGCGGAGGTCGAAGGCGTTACTCCTCGCCCTTGACCGTTGAGGCGGGATTGAGGTCCACCCACATGACATCGCCCACGGCAATCCGTGCGTTCGGTTCGGGATCGAATTCGATCGTCAACCCTCCCTGGACCCGCGACCAAACGATGGACGTGATGGTGCCGAGTTTTTGGTCGGCTCGAAAGACGGGATCACCCAAGGCGACATTCGGCCGCCTGTTTTCCAACCCTCCCGCTCGACCGGTGTGCCCCGGCGTGTCACCTTCATATTTCGCGTCGAAGCTCTCGATGACCTCGAAACTGAAACGCGTCCCGGCCTTCGCCACTGGGGTTGCAGCCTTGCCTTCGCTCGGTTGGGCCCACAATTTCAGTTGCCAGGCGACCAGGACGGCGATCAAGGCCAGCAGCAGCAGCGCATTGCGACGATTGAAGAAACTCATGGCTCACTCCTCTAGGATATCTGAAACCGCCCACGACAGTAGCCTGCCCTACAAGGCGAACAGTGCCACGGAAAAGGAAACGCGCCCCGAGACTGCCACAAATGTCGCGACTGACGGCGGAGCTGGATTTCACCATCGTGGCGAACGCCGCAAATCGAACAAGTGTTGGCCGCGGATTTGTTTTTTCGCGAGTTGCGAGAATGTTCGCGTTCGCAGATAAGGGTAACTGATGATGGCCACTGGTCGTTCGATCGTGCAGTTTGCGTCCGCAACATCCCGCTGGGGTCTGCACTTGCGGCGGCCGCCGATGTAGCGGTACTCCGGTCGGAATGATCCGGAACTGAATCCAGTGTCAACCGCGGTTGGCTGAATCCTAGAAGAATCGAATGGCCGGACTGGGCGTTGGTGGCCTGTTCGAGATCTCATGCACCGAGAGACACATGGAACCGATTCACGTTGACGATCAGCAATTGATGGAACTTTTCCAGGTGGACGAGCACGGCTTGCTCTTCGTGTCACCGGAGATTCTGGACTGGCGTCCGTTGGCCGAACGCAAAGTCCGCCTCGTCATCGATCTGGAAGGCCAAGTCGATTGCGATATCCCCACCATCCCGAACAATCTGATCTACATTTACTTTCCGTTCGAGGATAATGAGCTGCCCGATCTGATCAAGCTGCATGCGCTGGGCCGGTTGGCGGCTGAGATGATGCACCATCAACGTGCCGTCTTAATCCACTGCGCGATGGGCTTGAACCGTTCACCGCTCATGGCGGGCGTGGCATTGACCTACTTGGGATTGACTGGCGTCGAGGCTCTCCAGTTGCTTCAGCAACGTCGAGCTGGCGCTCTCTACAATGCCGCGTATGCGAATTACCTGACGACTCTCGGATCAAATGGCCGTACCCAGGACTCGACAGTAGGTCCGTGAATCTGCGCCCAGCGTGTCGCGTCAATCCGAGTCGTCGACTCCTGAGCCGCGATGATCTTTGTGTAAGATGGTACTGACCGAACCACTCGGCGCGACTCCAGCGGGAGAGGAAACGATGTCTTCGCAGATCGAAACCATCAAAGCTCGTGAGGTGTTGGATTCTCGCGGCAATCCCACCGTGCAGGCTGATGTGTTGCTGAAGAACGGAGCGATGGGTCGGGCAGCGGTGCCTTCCGGCGCCTCGCTGGGCGCACACGAGGCTGCCGAACTGCGCGATGGGGATGCCAAACGCTTTGGCGGCAAAGGGGTCCGCAAAGCCGTCGAGCACATTCACACCGTTCTTCTCCCGGCTTTGGCCGGAGCCGACGCGCTGAACCAGCGGGCCATTGATACGACGATGATCGCTCTGGACGGCACTCCCAACAAATCCAAGCTCGGTGCCAACGCCTTGCTGGCCGTTTCCTTGGCGACTGCCAAGGCTGCGGCGGCCGCTCTCAATCTGCCGCTCTGGCGATACTTGGGCGGACCGAATGCGCACCGGTTGCCCGTGCCGATGATGAACATTCTTAACGGCGGCATGCACGCACCAGGCGGGAGCGACTTTCAGGAGTTCATGGTGGCTCCGGTCGGCGCCAAGACATTTGCTGAGGCGCTGGAGATGGGTTCGGAGATCTATCATTCGCTCAAGAACGTCTTAAAGGGGCGCGGCCTGTCCACCAACATCGGCGACGAGGGTGGATTCTCACCCCAACTTGCCAGCAATGAGGCCGCCTTGCAGTTAATCAGCGAAGCCGTGGAGAAGGCCGGTTACGCGCTCGGCGACGACGTCTACTTCGCGCTTGACCCAGCCGCCAGCGTCTTTTTCAAACAGGGCAAGTACAATTTGTCCGTCGATCAGAAGAACCTGAGTCCTGACGAAATGGTCGATTATTGGGTGGACTGGTGCCAACGTTATCCCATTCTCTCCCTCGAAGACGGCTGTGGCGAAGACGAATGGGATTCCTGGAAGCGACTCGGCGAAAAACTGCAAGGACGCGTGCAGCTGGTGGGCGACGATCTGTTTGTCACCAACACGAAGCGGCTTCGTGAAGGGATCAAGCGCGGCGTGGCGAATTCGATCCTGGTGAAGGTGAACCAGATCGGCACGCTCACCGAAACCATCGATGCCGTAGAGATGGCACGGCACGCCGGGTATACCGCCATCATTTCGCACCGGTCGGGCGAAACCGAGGACACGACGATCGCCGATCTTGCTGTCGCGTTGAACGCCGGCCAGGTGAAAATGGGAGCGCCTGCCCGCAGTGACCGTGTGGCCAAATACAACCGGTTGATGCTGATCGAAGAAGAACTGGGGGACGTGGCCCGCTATCCCGGCCTGTCGGCGTTCTCCAGTATTCGCCGATAGCGAGGGCCAACCGCGCCAAGTTCATCTGTGAGATTGGCAGGGGCGTCGCATCGAGTTTGGCCGCAGACCACCCGAAGCGCCGTTTGAGCTGGTGGCTGCCCAAACTGGTGGGTGTGGAAAATGCGGTGCATGGATGATTCGCGGCAATTCTCTGACGCTCACCCATCCAGCCCAGATCACTTCTTGACGATTCACTGGAGCCCCGTGGTGGCGGCCGGAGATCGGCGTCACGCAGAAGCAGACCAAGCGCTGGACCGGCTGTACCGCCTCTACTGACTTCCGCTCTTTGCTTCCGTCCGTCGTCGCGCCGCCGATCAGCACGAGGCTGCCATCTACCGATGAGGTAAGTCTTGCCAGGTACCGCGCATCGGTTGGCCCCACGAATGGCACGTAGATATTGGCAAGTCCTTGCCGCAATTTGAGATAGGCACAAATGCCCTTCTGTCGTTAGATGAGTCGTGTCGAACGATTCATCCTTGGCAGGGAGGCCTATCCGATGCGTTGTCATCCAGGACGGATTCGACAACAGATCCGATTTCTGCAGCGTCAGTTTCTTCAAGACGGCGGATTGCCGTTCACTGGCGTGCTCTCAGAAAGCGCCGTCGAGCAAGCGCTGTTGGCGATCGAGGTCGTTTGGAGAGACCGCATCTATTCTCCGCTGGTGACGTTGTGGGTATTTCTGGGCCAGGTTCTGAGCGCGGACCATTCGTGCCGGGCGGCGGTAGCCCGCTTGATTGCCCATCGGGTCTCGCAGGGACTCTCGCCGTGCAGCTCAGAAACGGGCGCCTATTGCCAAGCGCGAAAGCGGTTGCCGGAAGAGTTCTTCTCGAGCGTGGCCTGTCGGGTGGGGCGAGCCCTGGAGGATCAGGCTGATCCCCAATGGTTGTGGAAAGGTCGCCGCGTCTACTTGTTTGATGGTTCCACGGTCTCCATGCCGGACACTCCAGCGAACCAACAGGCGTATCCCCAGCCTCCCCGTCTGAAACCAGGCACCAGCTTCCCCCTGGCGCGGGTCGCGGCCATCATTTCTCTCTCCTGCGGCGCAATTCTCGACCTGGGAATCAGCCGTTACGCCGGCAAGGGACAAGGGGAAGTCAGTTTGCTGCGCCAGTTGTGGCATCTCTTTCGGCCCGGCGATGTCCTGCTGACCGATTGTTTGATGGCCAATTGGACGAACCTCGTACTGCTCCAGCAGCGCGGCATCGCATTGGTCAGTCGATTGAACAAGGCCAATCGAACGGCGGACTTTCGCCGGGGAACGCGCCTCGGTCCTGAGGACCACATTGTCCGCTGGTTCAAACCCTCGTCGATTCGTTCGCTGGATCGGCGAACGTACCGAGCGCTGCCGGAGTTCATCACGGTTCGCGAAGCGCGGATTCGAGTCACACAACCGGGATTTCGGACCAAGGAGATCGTGGTGGTCACCACCATCCTGGACCCGGCGCAAGCCTCGAGAGAGGATCTGGCTGAGTTGTATCGCGCACGCTGGAACAACGAGCTGGATCTCAGGTCGATGAAGATCACACTGCAGATGCAGATCCTTCGCGGCAAGACGCCGGACCTCGTGCGCAAGGAGGTTTGGACACACGTACTGGCCTACAACCTGATCCGCACCGTCATGGCGCAGGCGGCAGTCCAGCAGAAAATCCCGCCACGATCGCTGAGCTTCAAAGGGACGCTGCAGACTCTGGAAGCCTTTCACCGTTGATTGCACATCGAGAACAGCGCGGCTCGGCTCAACGGGAAGTGATTTATCAACACCTGCTGCAGGCCATCGCCAGACACCGCGTCGCCGATCGGCCGAATCGATTCGAGCCACGACAAGCCAAACGACGACCCAAGAACTACGACCGCCTGATGAAACCACGGCACGAAGCCAAACGTGAAATCCTCAAACGACTTCGCGCAATCTAAGTGCCATTCGTTGGCCCCACCGGAGCAGGAAACGATGATTTCGAATCTGCACCGGTGGGATCGACCGGGGTCATCCGTCCTTGGCTCTTGCTGTGCCTGCAAGAGCCAGCCGTTTACCATTTTTTTAGCCATCAGGTCTTCGCATAAGGGCCGCGTGCCGAATTCCAACCGTGTGGACTGAAGTCTCAGGGGCCATTCGAAACACGTATGCATTATCCAGATTCGGGATCTTAGGCGTACCCGAGTTGGAGAATCTGGATATTTGGTACATCGATCCGAGTGTCGGAGTTTTGAAGCCACTGGCAAGAACTTCGATTACAGGAAAAATGTCCTTTCGGCCACTTGCGACCGCGGTTCCTCGCCACAGCAAGAGGGCGTCAGCCGATCCGCTCACAGTTCGCCCGCTTGCCGGTTGTCTCGATTGTTCAGCCGAGGGGCGTGAGGCCCACAGGCTTCACGGGGGTCTGGCTGCCTAGGACGAACGCTGGGTGTTGCAAACCGCCGGCTCGCAACCGGTGCCACGAGACTGTGCAGAGCACGACGGGACAACATTCCAGGCTTCGGCCTCCGGGTGCCGACCTGGGTGGCATCCCTCCGACACCCCGTCGGTTCTCTGACGACCTTCACCCTCGAGTGTGAGACACGAACAACAGGCCAGCGGGGCAGGGATGCCACCGTAATGCCGGCGATGCGACCGGAGGATCCCGGATGTCAATCACGATCGCCGAGCTCGCCGCGGAGTACCTCCGATCCGAGGTCGCTCCGTCGCCGGTGATGGACTGGCTGACCGCTCGCCAAGTGCTGCGCGCGTTCGCCAGGTTCGTCGGTCCGGCCATCCCGCTGTGGTCGCTCGAGCGGCGGGACATCGAGGCGTTCATGCGCTTCACTGCGCGGCGCCGGTCGGTCTGCCCCGCGGGCGAGGCGACGGCTCGTCGGATAGTCACCGCTGTCCTGCGATGCGCGTTCGTCGCTGGGCACTTCGGCTGAGCCTGGGATCGCGGCTGGGGTAGTGTTCCTCGGAAAGGGATATGATTCCCGCCACTGCTCCATTCCAAAGGCCAATCCCATGATGAGAAGTCCGAATATCGAGCGACCGCCCAATGAAGCCGTGCTCTGGCGATACCTGCCCATCGAGGGTTTCTTGTGGCTGATCACCAAGCGATCCTTGATCCTGGCCCGCCTCGACCAGTTCGAGGATCCTTGGGAGGGTGCCAAGCCCTCTTCTCTTCTTTCAAGCATCGAGAAGAACTGGGGCCCGGAGTGGGGACCACCAGTGCGGCAACGGATGGAGAGCGACACATCGCAGCGAGAAATGATGTATGCGAGCTGCTGGCACGAAAATCCCGATCAGTCAGCCGCGCTGTGGAAGCTCTATTCCCTGGATAGTGGTGTGGCGATCAAATCGACCGCAGGCAGGCTGGTGAAGTCTCTCAAAAATGCTCACCAGGTGACCGAACTGGGCCGCGTAAAGTATCTCGACTATCAGGAAAGCGAAGTCCGTCCGATGAAGGGCGGCTTTTCCCCTTTGGAACCGGCCTTCAACAAGCGGCGGAGTTTCGTTCACGAGAGGGAGGTCCGGCTTGTTTCATATCTGATGTATGCAGTCCACGAGACGGCGCCGAAGGTGTTCCCGCCAGTGACCAAGGTAGAGGTTGATCTCACGGAATTGATCGAAGAGGTCTTCGTGTCGCCAACCGCACCACCTTGGTTGCTGTCCGTCGTGGCTGACGTGCTGAAGGCGTTTGACCTCGCCCAGATCAAGCTGACCCCGTCAAACTTGTACGATCCTCGGATCGAGTGACAGCCGAGCGGGACGAGAACGTGTGCCGGCTGGACTTCACGCCGTCCGAGGCCGTGGCCCTGGCTGGGCGGCTCGAGGCGCTCGAGCGGCCGAAGGCTAAGGAACGCCAGGGGAAGAGAACTGACCTGCAACATTCCGGCAAATTGCCGGAAAGTTCGAAGGGCGACAATCGCTGTTCGACCGCAGCCAGTTGCTCCTGCAGATGGGCGATCAAGTTCCTGAAGCAGATCGACGCCGACACGCCGCCCGAACTGGACCTGCACCTCATCGTCGACAACTACGCCACGCACAAACATCCCAAGGTGTTGGCGTGGCTCGCGCGGCATCCGCGATTCCACGTCCACTTCACCCCGACCAGCAGTTCGTGGCTGAACCTGATCGAACGCTGGTTCCGCGACCTCACGCAACGGCGACTCAAACGCGGCGTGTTCCGCAGCGTCGCCGAGTTGCAGCGGGCCATCGAGGAGTACGTCACGCATCACAATGCCGATCCTCAACCGTTCATCTGGACGAAATCGGCCAGCCAGATTCTCAACAAAGTCGCCCGCGCCAGGAAAGCCCTGCATTCTTAACCAACAGCGTGGGACACTACACTAGTCCCTAAACCAGCATTCCCCGTTGGGAGTTGGTGCGTGAGCGCGTGAAAAACTCGAAAGCCTTCGGCGTTTGACGGGGTTTCATGGGTGTTGCACATCCATGACCCGTGTGACCCCCCAAGGATTTCGAGTGCCTGCGATCATCCGTCACCGCATCGAGTCCCGCAAGCGTCGCGTCGTGCGGCGACTGGACAGGTTCCAGCTTCCCGATGACCTGTCGCGACCGATGCTGCGGGGTGGGGCGATCCGCTGCGAGCTGGCCGGCCGCGCGGTCGGCACGGCATATGGCGGCCTCGGGCTGATCCATCAGCTGGTGCGCGAGCTGCAGTTGGCCGAAGCCATTGACGCGCGGCTGCACCTGCTCCAGATCCATCGGCCGTACCACGAGTCGGATCACGTGTTGAACCTGGCGTACAACGTGCTGTGCGACGGCCGCTGCCTGGAGGATCTCGAACTGCGGCGGCAGGACGAGGCGTATCTGGACCTGCTGGGTGCGGCGCGGATTCCCGATCCCACCACGGCCGGGGACTTCTGCCGACGGTTCCAGCCCGACGATCTCCAGGCGCGGCAGGCCGCCTTCGACGTGGCCCGCCAGAAGGTCTGGGCGCGGCAGCCGGCCGAGTTCTTCGCCGAGGCGCGGATCGACGCCGACGGCAAGACGGTGGCCACGGACGCCGAGTGCAAGGCCGGGATCGACATCGGCTACAACGGCGTGTGGGGCTACCATCCGCTGATCGTCTCGCTGGCCAACACCAAAGAGGTGCTGCGGCTGGCGAACCGGCCCGGCAACCGACCGTCTCATGAAGGGGCGGCCGCGCAGCTGGACGAGTGCCTCGCGCTCTGTCGCGAGGCGGGTTTTCGGAAGATCGTGCTCCGCGGCGACACCGACTTCTCGCAGACCGCGCACCTCGACCGCTGGCACGAACACGGGGACGTGACATTCGTGTTCGGCTACGACTGCGGTCCCTCCCTGCACCTGTTGGCCGACGACCTGCCGCCATCGGCCTGGAAACCGCTCAAACGGCCGGCGAAATACACGGTCCAGACCAAGCCCCGCACCAAGCCTCCGCGGGTCAAGCAGCAGATCGTGGAACAGCGCGGCTTCAAGGACATCCGACTCGAAGGGGAACAGGTGGCCGAGTTCCCGTATCGGCCGCACGCCTGCCGGCACACCTATCGGATGGTCGTGGTCCGCAAGAACCTGTCCGTGAACGACCCGCGGCAGGGCCGGTTCTTCGACGACTACCGGTACTTCTTCTATATCACCAACCAGAGGGAACCCACGGCCGAGGCGATCGTGTTCACGGCCAACGACCGCTGCGATCAGGAGAACCTGCTGGCACAGCTCAACGCCTGCCGGGCGCTGCACGCGCCGGTCAACGACCTCGTCTCCAACGGGGCCTATATGCTGATGACCAGCCTGGCCTGGAACCTCAAAGCCTGGCTGGCACTGTGGCTGCCGGTAGAATCGGGCCGCTGGCAGGAACGGCATCAGGCGCAGAAACAGGCGCTGCTCACCTGCGAGTTCCGCACGTTCGTCAATCGCCTTGTGCGGATTCCCGCGCAGGTGCTGAAGATCGGCCGGCAACTCGTGCTGCGGCTCGCGGCGTGGAACGACTGGCAACCCGTGTTCTTCCGACTCGCACAGGCCCTCACTCCCTCGCGCCACCGTGCTCCGCTGCGCTGCTGACCCGGTGGCGCGCCGGAGTCGCACGGCCGACACCCCGCTGCGCCGAATCCGACGATGAAGTCCGTCCCGCTTCATCCCGTCCGCCGTCACGCCGAACCCGAAAAGGAAGCCGCCCGCATGTCGCACCGCGCTCGATGCACTCTCCGGCCGCCCGGCGGAACGTTCGCCGTGCGCAACCGCAGCACCGCGCCCACTCAAGTATCAAAGCCCAGCGGCGTATGCTTGTTTAAGGACTAGTGTGCCGAACCTCTATATGGCCTCGCGGCGTCAAGGGCGCGCACGAGTATTGCTCCGGAATCGGAATCTTCTCCGGATGGGATCTGACGGAACATTCTCAGTCGAACTGCGGAGCGGTCAGCGGCTAGAAGGGATTCTCATCGCGGCGTCGCCTGGCCGTTGAGATGACGGCATGGCGCACCAAACCTCTATCGAGGGTCGGACGGGCCACTGCGGTGAATGGCTCCGTCTGTCCGGCGCAGAATTTCTGCGTTGCTCCGGACGCCCTAGAAATTCTTCCGTTCCCCCGGCCGGCGGTTCCAAGCGACGGGCTCGCGGCGCTTCTGGAGGAGCTGCCGCGTCCAGTTAGTGTCGGCTCAGCGCGAGGGGCGCCTGCTCATCAGTTCTTCCAGGATCTGTGTCGCCCGTCGACGGCGTGCCGCCCATCCAAGCGAGGGGCTCGGGGTCGCTGGCGCACGGGAGTCGCGGGATGAGCTCTTCACTCTCCCAGGAATTCTTCTCCCTCAGAGGCGCTCGCCCTTGATGGCCCAGTTCGGCTCCTGGCTGGCACGCCGCCGCGGGATTACTTCAAGAATCGGGTGGCATCGAAGGCTTCCTTCCGGCGGAGCATCCAATACGTCGTGCGACCGATCCTCGCCGCCAAGATCGAGAGCGCCTTAGCCTTGCCGTGCTTCTTCTCCATCCGGGCCACGAACCGTTGCGCCGCCGGCAATTCTCGTAGCATCAGGCAGGCGGCCTCACTGAAGGCCCACTTCAGATGGGCATTGCCGATCTTGGTGCCTTTGCCCGTCGTCTTCTTCCCGGCGCTTTCGTGGCTGCACTTGACCAGCCGGCAGTAGGAAACAAATTGCTGGACGCGCTCGAAGCGGCGGATGTCGTGCGTTTCGTACAGCAGCACCAGCGCCAGGATCTTGCCGATGCCGGGAATGGTTTGCAGGAGCTGGTACGCCTGCGGATCATCGATCTTGGCATGTCGCACTAGATACAGCTCCAGGGTGCGGAGCTGTCCGTCCAGGTGGTCCATCAGCGTCAGATCGCTAGATACCATCCGCCGCACGCTCTCGTCGGGGAACTGCTCGGCCACTCCCTCCCGGTTGGCGGCGAAGGAGAGCTTCTTGGCCAGCGGCGGCAGGTTGTACTGGCTGACCGTGTTCTGCACGTGGGCGATGGCCTCGGCCCGTTGCCGCACGAGCTGCATCCGTCGCCGCAACAGGTCGCGCGTGGCCCGCATCTCCCGCAGATAGGCATACGCCAAAGGAAGCAGGCCGCCCCGCATCAGCCGTGCGATCTTCTCCGAGTCGAGCTTGTCGTTCTTGGTCTTGCCGCCGTGAATCGCCTTCATGTACAGCGCGTGACCCAAGACGAAGTCGATCTGCTCATCACGGCAGAAATCGGCCAGCCAGTACCAGGCGAACATGCACTCCACGCCGACGACCAGTCCTTCGCGGTAGGGCGCGATGAGCGCCCGGAAGCGATCGGGCCGAGTGTCGATATTCTGGTGCAGCCGCGTCTGGCCGCCGGCATCGACGACGCAGACGTGCATGCTTCTCGCGTGCAGATCGACGCCGCAGTAGAATGGATGCTCCTGCTGGTAGAACCTCATCATGCGCCTCCGTGACTGAGGATGCGGTGAAGCCCGCTTCACGGCTCGATGCACAATCATCGAACCGCTGCGAGCCCTCGGGCATCGCGATTATCACTTGGGACGGCCGCCGCCAAAGCGCGGAGGCCATGATGAGTATCCCGGCGCTGCAGTGTACCCCGCACCGCCGCGGTGGTTTCTCTGCTATCATGGATCGCTCGGCAATGCGGGTCCGCTAAGCTCATTCGTCAGGCGCAGTTTGATGCCATCTACCCCAACGACCGAGGACGAGTTCGCCGATCAGCTTGCTGAGTTGCTGAAGTCAGCCTTGGCACCCCATCGTGTAGAGCGCAAACGGTCTCTGCTCTACGACCTTTCAATTGACCACCTGGGCAAGGTCACTATGGGCGTTGATCCCGACAGCGGAGAACCAATTCGGGGGCGCGGCCGAGGATTCGAGCAGGACATTCTGGTCTTCGATGAAGTGGCCGACAGCTACACTTCGGTGATTCCGAGAATCGTTGCCGAGATCAAGTTCGGCTCGGTCACCACGCACGACGTAATCGTGTACTCCGAGAAAGCCGACCGAATTCGGCGTGTATACCCATACATCCGGTACGGCTTCATCCTCGGGGGCATGAAAAGCATTCCTGGTCGAGTGTTGCGTCTCGGGCAGCGGTTCGACTTCATCGCTTCAGTACCAAGCGATCTGAGCGAACCCTCGGTGGCTCAGTTCTGCTCAGTCATGCGTGAGGAAGCCGCTACATCCATTCAGATGACTGAGCTCCTCTTTGGTAAGCGCAAAGCCAATCTCTTCCGGCGCAAACTGGTAGTAGAATGAATACGTCACACCTTCGCGGCGTCCGAAGTACTGATGCTGGCTTTGGCTGCTTCCGCAGCCGATGGGCCACGATCGCCCGCTGTGCGAAGGCGGGGCATTCTCAATTCCGGTGAGACAGCAACCGCCTGGCCAGCCTGGTCGCGGGCTTGCCCCTTGATGGGGTCAGGCGAGTTTTCCGTACCCCTGTTTCGGTCGACCCTTGCCGGCCACATTGCCGCCAGCAGCCGTCCGTTCCTTCGCCGCTCGGTCGTAAAACTCTCTCGCCCTCGCGCCGACCATCGCGAGTTTCGACACATCAAGGTGTCGGCGATGCATGGTACCAGCTCGCCGACGCGGGGCGACGGTTCCGCGTCGGCCGGTGAATCGGTACACTCGCCGCGTTCCCCTCTTCACATCGCGGAGTTCCCATCATGTCGGCCAAGCGGGCATTGTCGTGGCTGCAGCAGGGATGGAACGTCTTTGTCGATCCTGAGCGAGAGACCCGGCTCGAAAGATTCACAGCCGGTATTCACAAGCAATTGGCTGAGCAGAAAGCCACCTTTGATTTCACGGCCTCAGCCGATCGCTTCGGAGTCGACGCCGAGGACCGCCCCGAAGTCGGGCGCCGGCTCTTCGCCCGGTGCGTTGTGAAGGCTTGGAGCGACGGCGACGTCACCGAGAAAGAGCATCGCAGCCTGAATTGGATCGCCGCCGCAGTGGGCCTGGCTCCCGGCGAGATGCCGCGCGTCATGCAAGAGCATGGACTGCTGGCATTCTCGACCACGTTGGCGGCGGCGTTCTCTGATGGTGTTCTCGATGATTCCGAATTCGCTCACCTGGACCGGATCGCGAAGGCTTGCGGATACTCGGCCGCGGACTTCTTTCGGCAGCAGTTTCGATCCAACGGCGAGGGGTTCATTCGCCAGCTCTTCCTGAAGGTATGGGAGGACGGGCGGATGGACCAAGCCGAGTGGGAGGCCATCCGAGCAACGTTCGTGCGGCTCGGCATGGACGATGCCGCATTTCGCGACGCGATCCGTGCACCGGCTCAGCAGCTGGTTGAGCACTCCCTCGCCGACTTCAAGAGCGACGAACAGATTACGCCGGATGAGCAGCAGACGCTGGAATGGATGCTGACTCACCTCATCGACGACCGGCAGTTTGCGTCGTATGTTCGGCAGGAGATTTCCAAAGTCGCGTCGATGGCAGCGATTCGTAGGGGCACCCTGCCCAGTCTGCCGGCGCCCGATGGTGTGGCGCTTCGGGCCGGCGAGATCGTGCACTTCCAATCGCCGGCAGTGTTCACGTGGTTGCGCCGTCGCAGCGGCGAACTCGTGCCCGAGCAGTCGTCCGGCCTCGCGATCATCACGGACTATCGGCTGCTGTTCATCTCGCCTGGGCAGTCGCTCCAGTTGCCTCACAATTCGATCCTGAGCTACCAGCGTCGTCTCTTTGGGGTCGAGATTCAGACTTCCGGCAAGGGGGCGGGCGCGTACGAGTTCGACCAGAACTCTGAATTCGGGATCGAGATCTGGATCTCGACGATCGGGAAAGCCAATCAAACGCTGGTCGCTCCGCAGGTGAAAGACGACGCACGAAAGATCTCCCGCGATGTACGCCAGCGGGTGTGGCAGCGGCACGGCGGCCGCTGTGCGGAATGCAACGCGACGAACTACCTCGAGTTCGACCACATCATCCCGGTCGCGCGCGGCGGCGGGAACTCGGACAACAACATTCAGTTGCTCTGCCGCGGCTGTAACTCGAAGAAGTCGGACAAGATCTGATGATTACGAGGCCGGGCGAGGGCTGAGTTGCGTGGCGCCTGCCTTTGAAGGGCCGATCCGATGAACGTGCAGATTTACTCCGTGATGCAGGGCCATCTGGCGGACGACAGCGTGAACCGGTTTCTCAAGTCGCTGGATGGGGAGTCTGACCGGAGCGCGGTTCTAATCACGGGATCGATCGTGGAAAACATCCTCGAGCTGAAGTCGCGCGAGCGGTTGAAGAACGGATCGAAATCGTTGATCGACGGGCTGTTCTCCGGAACAGGTCCCCTTGCGACGTTCTCCGCAAAGATCGACGTCCTGCATGCGCTCGGAGAGTTCGCTGAGGATCTCAAAAACCGCCTGCATGCGTTGCGACGCTTTCGCAATCTCTGTGCCCACACTTGGGATTCGTTTTCGCTTGGGGATCAGTTCGTCACGGAATGGTTGCACCAATTGACGGACGGCAAGTTGGAGGCTGGGCTCATCGGGTTGGCATCCGAGAAGTCGGGGATACCGTTCGACCGGTTCCAACTTAAGCCGCGCGAGCGTTTTGAGCTCGCCGCGGCCTTTCTTGTGCTGAGAAGCAATCACCTCATCCACGGCCGCGTGGGCGATATCGAAGTCGACCTGCCGAAGCCCGAAACAGGCGAACGCCTCACTTCCGAGATTCCGGAAGTCACCCGCAGAACGACTTGAACACGTCGCCGACGGAGGAAGCATCCCGACCGTCCTGAACGACGCCCGCGGCCCTGACGTGAATTCGGCCATCGCAATCTTCCTGAATTCGTCTCAATCCTGAGGGGAAACAGGACAGCGGAGGCGTGCCGGCCCAGAAACGACGGCATGTGGACTTGAGCCGCCCGGCGGAGTCGCACGGCCGACACCCCGCCGCGCCAAAACCGACGATGAAGCCCGTCTCGCTTCATCCCCGCCCGCCGTCCTGCCGAACCCGGAAAGGAAGCCGCACGCATGCCGCACCACACTCGATGCGCTGACTGGCCGCCCTGCGGCACGCTCACCGTGCGCAACCCAGCACCGCACCCACTCAAGTATCAAAGCCCAGCGGCGTATGCTTGTTTAAGGACTAGCGTCCGCCTATGGGCGCTATTTCGGCGCGGTAGTGGAAGGGTTTTCTATTGTTGTAGAGCGCGAGTCTCTCCCTCAATGTTGCACGAACATCTACGCTATCCGGGGGGGTGAGATTGATTGCCCTCATTTGCAAGTCGACCGCTCGGCCAAAATCTCCTGCTTCCGCATGAGCCGCCGCAAGTGTGCCAATGAATGTTGCTGGGCCTTTCCAGCCGTTAATCTCGTTTGCGAGGTTAGCCAGGATGATGGCCTCCTTTCCATCTCGATGCCAAGGTTCAGGACACGTTGCTCGCAACTACGCTAAGTTGTTCAAGTTGAATGCGTTCTGAGGGTTATGGATCCGGGCGGCTCGATAATCCTGAAGCGCCTTTTCGTACTCCCCCTTTTGGAAGTAGCTGAAGCCGCGATTCGTCAGCGCAGTAGAGTCACGAGGCGAAAAGGATAGGACCATTGTGAAATCGGCAATGGCCTTGTCATATTGCCCCTCTTTATGCCAGTCACGCGCGCGAGCGTTGTACTCGGCCGCGGAGTGCAACGTCGGCATTGACGGCTGTGACGTCGCATTCGAGGGACCAGATTCTCTGTTATCGATTTGGGGGGATGTTGAGTCCCCAGCGGCTACTCGGGGCGGGATTTCTTCTTTCACAGGCGGCGCTGTCGCAGCTGCATCTTCCGATTGTTGAAGCTGTTTCGGCGTTGAGTTCCCAGCGGTCTCTTGGGGCGAGATTTCTTCTTTCACATTCCGCGTTGTCGCCACTGTTTCGTCCACATGTTGAGGCCGCTTCGGGGTTGAAGCTAGGAGCACCGCAACGACGATTGCACAGACGAAGCACACGAGTACGCCCCCGATCATTATGTCGCGCAGAGCACGAGGCTGATTTGCTGCCGTCCTCGAAAGTGCCAGCGGGCGTTCAGCGGTTGAATCAGTGATGGGTAGGCTCGTCGTTCCGGCGGTCGGCTTAAGGTGCGGCGGGGGAGGAGGCGGTGGCGCAGCAGTTGGGGGCTTGGGTGTGACAAGCTTGTTAGGGTTGAAATCGAACAGCGCCACGGCAGTGTTGACGAACAAGGTCTTGTAATAGGCATTTCGAAAGTGAAGCTTCATCCGGACTTCGCTCACAAGCCCCGCGGGGTCACGACAGGCAATAGAAAGAACCTTTGGCTCATTATCGACATAGGTCGAATATGTGTGCCCTTCTAGCTTCCAGATTCGATGCCATTCGATCAAAGCTGTGATCGTCTCAACCTTGTACTCCTGACTGATCCCAACCTCATTCCCATTGAGAACGCCGACCAACAATCCACTGGTGTTGAGGCGCACGACAACCGGCAGCCCCGACCAATCTAACCAGCCAACACAGGGAAGGCGGGGATCATTCCCAAAGTACCGGACCTCGGGGTCGACCAACTCTGTCGGCAAATCCACCGCCCTTCGTGCGTTTGCATCCTGCAGCAGTTCATAGGCTTCGTTAATCACGACCAGCTTTTTCTGCGCAGCGACGTAAAGTTCTTTGTTGGCCGTGAACCGGTCGGGATGCCAGACGATCACCAGCCGCTTGTAGGCGGCGTGAATCTCGGCGAGCGAGGTACCAGCGGGAATTTCCAGCACGGAATACGCATCGCGCACGTTCATGGTCACTCCGCCTCATCGGGAACTGCCAGACGCCGTCCAACGGGTAACGTACTCCGCAAGCGCTGCGGGAGCAGCGACAGTCACGGGACGACTCTCGGAACGGGGAGAGGGAGTTCCGAGTGTACAGGCCCGCGGGATACGCGGCTATGGATTGAAAGTTCCTTGCGTCGGCGACGCCCGCCGGCCGCAGCTACCGCCGAGTCAATGGCGACCTGCGATCCATCAGAATGGATAGGTTCCCAAATCTCAAAACAGGGTTTTGGGCGGAGTATCGGACAATCTACCGACGCCATGTTGGGGCGCTGCATCCCGGGCTCGCTGCGACTTAGATACGCATCTCGCCGAGCTGTGTATCTCGTCGAGCGAATCGCGACGGGCAGTCGCGGTCTGACCATTTCCCTTGGCACGTCGGACCGGTCGTGCAATGTACAACGCCGTCCAGTTTATCCCAGGTTCCACAGGGGCGCTCTTCCGCTTGGCGGAAGAAGAGTGCTAATGGCTCATTCACAGCACTTTCATCTCCTGGACATACGCCTCGGCGACGGTCAGATTCTGCACTGCTGCTGCAATGGCTTTGACCCGCACCGCCTCGCCGGCACTGTGCGAGGCGGCGATCGCTTCGAGGTCGTTGATCGCAGTCTGGATGGCCTGCCCGAGCGGTAGAAGTACTGGCGCGTAACGGTTGGCAATTCGACTCTTTTGCGAGTCCGGTAAACCCTGCTTTGGCCTGAACGACGAGGCTAGCTTGTCGCGCCAGTCGAAGAGGCGCTGGCTGAGGACCGGTCCGATCCCCGGTACTTTCCGATTCTCCAGAATCTGAATGTCCTTGGCCGTCTCGATGCCAAAAGATTCTAGAGCAAGGATGAGGCCGCTTGTAATGCGCTGAAGTCTTGCGTTACGGATCAGATATTTGTCGAGATGCTCATCCAACTGTAACCGCTTGGAATCCATCTCGGCCCGGCGCAGCTCCCGCTCGTAATCCTGCCGCGCGCCGTCGTGGGACTTGAGCAAGCCATCAGCTTCCACCTTACGCTGCTGGAATCTTGAAACGATCGAGGACCGCTGCGCCATGAACTCATCCTCCAGTCGCTTGATCTCTGCCGTTGCATATGACGCGCTGTCGCACCACCGCATCTGCTCGCGGACCCAGGGGACGTTTGCCGCCTTCCACCCGGCGATGACGTGCCCATTCTTCGTGTCGATCTCTCGACATTTCCGGCCGTGCTCCGCCTGGCGCGAGGCAGTCAGAGATTCCCAGGCCGAGGAGCGCCGCTGATTCTCTTGCTCGATCTCCCGGCACGCCTTGTCGTAGGCCCTCTGTCGGGCGGTATTCTCCGCTTCCCAGGCCGAGAGGGTGTCGTGGTTCGCCTCCTCGGCCTCTTTAATAACTTGCCGGTGGTCGGCCTCGATCGCCGCCTTGGCGGCTTCCCAAGGCGTGATCCTGCGGCGATTCTCCTCGTCGACGGCCCAGTACAGTCGGGCATGCTCGGCCGCAATTGCCGCATTCGCCTTCGCCCAAGCGCCCAGGAGCTTCTTGTTGGCCTTCTCAATGGGCTGGACCTGCTCCTCGTATTCTTCGTCCATCTGCGTGCATTCCGCTTCGTGCGACTTTTTCAGGGACTTCCGTGTCATCTCACGCCGCATCCCCTCGGTCATCATCATGAGAAGCCACCACACCCCGAAGGTGAGCATCACGATCACGCCCACCGGCTTGGCAACGAAGAACACCGGCACGCCCGTCAAGGCAGCAGCGATGCAGAGCATGGCTAGGAATGTGTCGGGCGGGTCGGGCGTGGGAATCGGAAGGTAGACGGGCGGCGGAGGCTTGGGGTGCAGTTGAGGAC